>JBEBFW010000083.1:0-12388 GCA_040081755.1 Parvularculaceae bacterium | reverse complement strand
GTAGGCGGTGCGCAGGTTTTCGACCAGTTCTTGCATCTGCGCCTTCGACGCCGGCGGGAAATGCCGCTGCACGTAGACTTGGCCGATGGCTTCGCCGAGCGCGCCGTTGACCGCCTGCACGCCGCGCTTTATGAGAGGTGTCGCGAGCAGGCCGGGCGCGAGGCGCAGCCGACCGCCGCGATCATCGACAGCCAGAGCGTGAAGAGCGCCGAAAAAGGGGGCTTCATGATCCGCCCGGCTATGATGCCGGCAAGAAGATCAATGGCAAGAAGCGGCACATTCTCGTCGATACGCAAGGCCTCGTGATGCATGCGATCGTTCACGCCGCCGACATTCAGGACCGCGACGGCGGCGGACTTCTGATGGCGACCCTGTTCGGCCTCTATCCGTTCCTCATGAAGCTCTACGCCGACGGCGGTTATCAGGGCCCGGAGTTTTGACGCGCACTGAGCAAAATTCTCAGGAGCGTCAACGTCGAAATCGTCAAGCGATCGGATCAGGCCAAGGGCTTCGTCGTCCTGCCCAAACGCTGGATCGTCGAGCGCACTTTCGCCTGGCTCGGACGATGCCGGCGGCTCGCGCGCGATGGGAGAACTTCAACACAAAGGCGCTCGCCTTCTTGCGCCTCGCCTCCATCCGACTCATGCTCCGGAAACTATGCAATCCCGCATGAGTTTCCGGACAGACTCTTAGAAAAGAAAAACTCCGGCACGTGACAACACCCGCGCCGGAGTTTTACTAGGTGCGGCCTTGTGGAAGCCGCAGTGCAAGGGGTCGCACATGTTCAACCGTACCGGGAAATGGTTGATTTCTCGTTAATGGTTGAGCCACGCGCGGGCGACCGCGTTCACCCCCGGATAAATTCAATAGCAAAACCAATTTCAGTATGTCGCACGGCGACGCCCCTCAGAATGCCAATCACCACGCGCTCTCCGATCTCAGGCTGTACGGCGCACCGCACGAGGCACCCGGTTTTCGACATGTCGATAATCGTGCATGGCACACACGCGGAGGAGTCGCCTAATCGCGCCGACGATTCAATGTTGTACGAAAAACGACGGCCCAGCCGCTCTTCGACAATGCGGAAGTACGGGATGCCATCCAATGCAGCAGTGATCCGCTTGCGGATCACTGCGCGACCTTTGGGAGAGAGGAAGAATGCGACGCCGATCCCGTCTTCAAAAACACGGGCCACCTGTCCCTCGAATCGGCCAAGGCTCTGCACATAGAGAATGATGCTATCGGCGTGCATTGCAGCCACGTCCGTACACATCGCGAGGCCGGACTCCGAGATGTCAACAACCAATCCCTCGCCATTGATTTCACCGCGGAGAAGAAACTGAACCGGAGCGGACAGGGTGTACCGCGTGGCGTGGCGACGTTCGAACTGTTCCGGAGCGGGCGCTGACATAGGGGTGACCGGTTGCGTCGTCATGGGAGCACGCTAAGCGTTGACTATGGTGAGGTCGGGACGTGCAGCAGGCGGCCGCGCTTGATGCGTCGCCTCGCGAAGGGTCGATTCGTATCGTAACGCCGAGGTCTGCACCCAGACGACCTCATCGATGTAATCCTCAAATGCTTCCCGTGCTCGCGCGCGTCGTTCGGAGCGCCGTTCAAAGAGGTCGTTCAGCAGCGCCTGCAACAGCATGCCGCCGCCAACGCCAATCAACATGGAGAAGGCGTAGTGGGTGGTCGCCAGCGCATGCCACGGTGTGTTTGGATCGATCATGACTTTCTAGCTCTTCCGGTGCGGAAACACGGGTCCACATCTTTCAATTACAGCGAGAAAAGTTTAAGGTGTCATTAACAGACAGGTGGTCTGTGTGTCCGTGTTCTTGTGCGGTGTGACTTTCTGAAAGAGTATTGAAGCCGGCTCTGATCAGAGCCCCGACTTCTCATTTTAGATTTCGGAGAGCGGATCGGGGCGGCCCTGGGCGCAAAGTCGCCACCGAGGGCTCCATCTTCCCGTCTGGGCAAGATGCGGAACAGGTTCGGAAGCGCGACTCCCTTCCGGACGGTAGCAGAGCGGTAGCAATTTCTCGGGCGCTATCTCACGCGTCCCTAACGTCTCTTTCAACCTTTTGAAATCGCTTATAAAACTGGTGGAGCTGAACGGAATCGAACCGTCGACCTCTTGAATGCCATTCAAGCGCTCTCCCAACTGAGCTACAGCCCCGATGCCAGAACAGCGGCCGACGGGTTGGGCCCCGGCCGGAAAGCGGCGGACCATAAGAGCGATCCACCGAAAGCTCAAGCGCGGCCGCGAAGGACGCGGCGGTGTCTGGACTAGACCTCTTCGCCGCCGCCGCCGCCGACGATGTCGCCGACTTCGTCATCGTCCTCGTCGTCTTCGAGAAGCGTGTCGTCGTCGTCGTCCTCGATTTCGACCTCGATATCGGCGATGTCGATGTCCTCGCCCTCGGCCGCCTCGCCGGGCTCGTCGTCGAGACCGGGTTTGCGATTCGATTTGGCGGCCTTGTTCTCCTTGTCGGCCTCGCTCAGCGGCGCTTCCGCGGCGGGCTTGGCCACTGCTGCGGGGCCTTCCGGAACCTCGTCCTCGCGCCGTTTGCGCGGCTTCAAAAGCGCCTCAGGCGTGAACTGGTGTTCGCATTTGGGGCAGTGCGCCGGCGACTTGCAGAGATCGTAAAAGCGCGCGCCGCAGCTCGGGCAGTCGCGCTTGATGCCAAGTTCTGGTTTGGTCAAGGCTGGCCTCGTTGTTGGAAAATCGCGGCGGTGTTGCCACGGCCCATGGGGCGCTGTCAAAGGAATGCGGCTCGCCGGCCGGACCGAATCCGCCGAAGGCGATCCGGTCGCCATCGTCGGGAATGAGATGAGGACTTCGCCCCGCCGCGCCGCTCCGGCCAGCGCCCTCAAGGGCGACGTCGTCGCGCCCGGCGACAAATCGATCTCGCACCGGTCCTTGATCCTTGGGGCGCGCGCTGAAGGCGTCTCCGCGATCGCCGGTCTCCTTGAGAGCGAGGATGTGCTGCGCACGGCCGCTGCGCTGCGCGCGCTCGGCGTCAGAATCGAGCGCGATCGCGGTGCGGACGGTCCTCTCTGGCGGGTCTGGGGCGGGCCATGGACCTCTCCTGAGACGACGCTCTATGCCGGCAATTCGGGCACGGGCGCGCGCCTCCTGATGGGCGCTATCGCCGGGGCGGGCGTCAGCGCGCGCCTTGACGGCGATGCAAGCCTTCGGCGACGGCCTATGGGGCGCGTCCTTGAGCCGCTCTCTCTCATGGGTGCGGCTGTCCGCTCCGATGACGGCCTGTTGCCGGTGTCGGTCGACGGATCGGCGCCGTTGCTGGCGATCGACTATGCGCTCCCGAGGCCCTCTGCGCAGATCAAGTCGGCGATCCTCATGGCCGCGCTCGGCGCGCAAGGCGCGGTCGTCGTGCGCGAGAGCGCGCCCTCGCGCGATCACACTGAACGCCTGCTCGCCGCCTTCGGCGGCGCCGTCGAGACAGAGACGGCGGAGGGTGGTCGCATCATCCGTTTTGAGGGCGGCCAGAAGCTCAAAGGCGCGCGCCTCACTGTTCCCGGGGACATCTCTTCGGCCGCCTTCCTGATCGCCGCCGCCCTCATCGTCCCGAGTTCGGACGTTCTGATGAGAGGCGTCGGCGTCAATCCGTTGCGGACAGGACTTCTCGTCACGCTCGCCGAAATGGGCGCTGCGATAGAGATCATCTGTGAACGGATGGTTGGCGGCGAACCCGTCGCCGACATTCGCGCGCGCGTCTCGACGTTGAAGGGCGTGCGCGTCCCGGCGGACCGTGCGCCCTCGATGATCGACGAATACCCGGTCCTCGCGGTCCTCGCCGCCTTCGCGCAAGGAACGACGCGCCTCGAGGGTCTTGCGGAATTGCGCGTGAAGGAAAGCGATCGCCTCGCGGCGATTGCGGCGGGTCTGAAGGCGAACGGCGTCAAATGCGCGGCTGGACCGGACTGGCTCGAAATCGAAGGCCGCGGCCCGGCGGGCGTCCCCGGCGGCGGGATCGTCGCGACGCATCTCGATCACCGCATCGCCATGAGCTTCCTCGTCATGGGGCTCGGGGCGGAAGCCGCCGTCGAGATCGACGACGACCGCATGATCGCGACGAGCTTTCCAGGGTTTTTCGCCAGCCTCGCCGCGCTCGGCGCGGCGGTTTGAACCCGGCGCCCGCTTGCGATACGCTGCAGCGCGACATCACCGGCGTCGCCGCGCGAAGGGGAGTCCTGTGCCATCATTCAAATTCAAACCCGCTCTGCCGTTCGCGCTCGTTCTCGCCGCAGCCTGCGCGAGCGAGGATTGTTCGACCTCGGACGAACCGATCTGCTACAAGCAGCAATGCGAGGCGACGGCCGACAAGGAGGCCTGCGCCACCTGGCAGGAATACTGCCGCAACAATCCGGGCTATCAAGGCTGCGAGGCCTAGCGCGGCGCCAGCGATCTGGCGTTTGCGCGCGCGGCTTCCTATATCGCGGGGCCATGCTGAGCGAGCTTTACAGCGATGCGATCCTCAAAGCGGCGGCGGCGATTCCGCCGGTGCGGCGCCTTCCCTCGCCCGATGCGAGCGCGAAGAAAGTCAGCCGCGTGTGCGGCTCCGAGGTCGAGGTCGATCTTAAGTTGGACGGCGACAGGGTCGCAGATTTCGGCATGGAGGCGCGCGCCTGCGCGCTGGGCCAAGCCTCCGCCTCGATCCTCGCGCGCAATATCGTGGGCGCCTCTGCGGCGGAGTTGCTCGGCGTGGCGAGAGAGATGCGCGCCATGCTGAAAGGGGGCGGACCTGCGCCGACCGGCGAGCGCTGGCGCGATCTCGGCGCGCTCGCGCCCATTCGCGATTACCCGCCGCGCCACGCATCGACGCTGCTGGTGTTCGAGGCGGTTGCCGAGTGCCTCGCCGCGCTCGGTCACGCCGAGCCTCGCTCCCTCGCCGGGCCCTCATCAGAACGCTGAACTCACGGCCAATCACGCTTCGAGGAGCGATATTGTAACAGTCGCGCCGGACCCCACTTTTGGGGGGCAACCACGAATGGTCTCGTTCCCTGAGGCCCTGTTGCGATGGCTCCCCGCGCTCGTTTCTCTCCCCCGGTCGGGCGCGGGGGGTTCGCCAGAGCTCAGACAGCGGCGAGGAATTCCTTTATCGCCCGCGCCGCCTCCGGCTCGGAGAGCGTCGGTGCATGGCCGACGCCGGCGACATCGACTGCCTTGAGGCCGGGAACGGCCGCGCGCATTTTTTCAACGATCGGAGTCGTCAGGAGATCGCTGATCGCTCCGCGCACGATCAATGTCGGCTTGCCGTTGAGGCTGGAAAAAGCGGGCCAGAGATCGCCTGCGGGTCCGGCTTCGACGAGCGCGCGTCCAATCGCCTGATCGTAATCGAGCACCCAGCGGCCGTCGCCGGTCTTCGCGAAGGTCCGCTCGGCGAAGGGGCGCCAGAAGGCGAGGTCCCGGCCGGGAAACGCCGGCTCGTTCACGGCCCTGATCTGCTCGGCCGCCTCGTCGAGGCTGCGCGCCTCGCTGCGTTTGACGCCGACATAGCCGGCGATGCGCGCGATGCCTTCCGGCGCGAGTTCCGGCCCGACGTCGTTGATCACAGCCGCCGCGACGCGCGAGGGCGCCGCGAGATTGGTCAGCATCGTGACGATCCCGCCAAGCGAGGTGCCGACGAAGACCGCCTTCTCCCACGCCATCTGGTCGAGAGCCGCGAGCGCGTCGCCGACATAGGTTGGCGGCTGATAGTTGAGATAGGCCGGATCGCGATCCGACAAGCCGCGCCCCCGCAGCGAGAGCGCGAGCGCGTCGCGCCCGCTCGCCGCGACAGAAGGCGCAAAATCCGAAAAGTCGCGTTCATTGCGGGTGAGGCCCGGAAGGCAGATGACGGGCGTGCGCGCGCCGCCGCGCCAGAGCCGGCCGTGCAGCCGCAAACCATCGACGCTGAAATACCGGTCTTCCGCCGGCGCCGCCATGTGCGTCATTTCACGCGCGTGACGCGAATGGTGCGGTTCAGCTCCTCGACCGTCGCCATGTAATTGCCGAAGGTCGCGCGCTTGATCGTCACCGTGTAGGGCTTGCCGTCCTTCGGGTGCCCTAGATTCTCGTCATCCGATTCGAGCTGCTTCCAGACCTGGCCGTTGTCGAGCACCAGGGTCGCCTGCTTGATCGAGTTCACCTTGATCGATGTCGCCGTCGCAGTGATCGTCTTCAGGCGCTTTTCATCCTGCGCGGCTCTGATCTCGGGCACCGCCTCGCCGCCGAAATTTTCTTCGGTGTCGGCCATGACGACGACGTCCCCGCCCTTGAGGCCGAAATCCTCGCGCTTCTTCTTCTCCTTGGCGACCTTCTTTTCCTGAAGCTCCGCCGAGCGCTCCGCCTTGGCGCTATCGACGCCGGCGACCGCGCCGTCAAAACAGGCGAGGCGCGCCGCGTTGTCCGCAACAGTCCGGCAGGCGAGCGCTGCGTCGATCGCCTTGTCGACCGAGGAGGCTGCAAGCGAAGGCGCGACCGCGCCCAAAGACGCGCCGAGAGAGAGAATGCCGACCAGAATCAGACGCTTCATTTTTCGCCCCGCGACCACTTGCGCCAGCGACTACACAAGGCTTCCGCCCTAGCGTCAAGCGCGGCTCATCGCCTCCCGGAACTCGCATGGCCGATCCCGATCTCGCCGAACTTCAGGCCGCCGCGGCCGCCTTCGAGGCGGGCCGGCTCGAAGAGGCGCTGTCGCGCGCGCGCTCGTTCCTTGCACGCGCCCCCGGTCACGCCGAGGCATTGCATCTTGAAGCGCTGGCGCTCGGCGGCCTTGGCCGGATCGCGGAGGCGGCTCCAGCGTTTGAGCGCGCCGCGGTAGTGCATTCGAACAAGGCGGCGGTGCTCGGCAATCTCGGCAATGCGTTCGCCGCGGCCGGGCGTCTTGCCGAAGCGATCGACGCCTACAAACGCGCGCTCGCCATCGATCCCGCATTCGCCAATGGCTGGTCGGGGCTTGCGACGGCGCTCCGCCGCGATGGCGACCTCGCCGGCGCAGTCGTTGCGGCGGAGCGCGCCGTCGCGCTCGATCCGAAGAATGCACGACTGCGCAACAATCTCGGCGCGGTCCTCAACGCGGCGGGACGCAGCGCGGACGCGGAAGGCGCGTTCGGCGAGGCTTTGGCGCTGCAGCCCCAATACGGCGCCGCGCTCCTCAATCGCGGACGCCTCCGGCGCGAGCGCGGCGATCTCGCGCTCGCCATGGCCGATCTCGACGCCGCCTGCGCGAGCGCGCCAGGGTCAAGCGAGGCGCATCATCAGCGTGCGAATTGTCTGCGCCTTCTCAGCCGCAACGGCGAGGCCGAAGCGGCCTACCTGCGCGCGGTCGCGCTGGCGCCGGCGTCCGCAGGCCTTCATCGCGATCTGGCGAATTTCTATTGGGAGACCGGCGAGGCGGGCCGCCATCTCTCCGCGCTCGACCGGGCGATCGCGCAGACATCGTCACCGGAGCTTCTCGATCTGAAGGCGGAGCTGGCGCTGATGACGGGCGATATCGGCGGCGCCGAGGCTGCGGCGGGAAAGCTGATCGACCTTGTTCCTGCGCGCCCGCACGGCTTCCGGCGGCTGTCGCGGGTGAGGCGCGCGCAAAAGCGCCGACCGGAAGCTGCCGATCTGGCGCGGCAGGCCCGCGAGAAAGCGCCCGACGATTTCGACGCCCTGCACGATTACGCCGAGGCGCTTTTGTCGAACGGTCAGTACAAGGAAGCTGGCGCCGCCCTTGCCGGCGACGCGCCGCGCGCGCATCTGCAAAAGCACATTGCGCTGAAGGCGCTGGCGTTGCGCGCCGCGGGCGATCCCGCTTACCGCGTCTGGTACGACTATGACCGCTTCGCGCGGAAGCTCTTCATCGATATGCCGCCGGGCTATGCGAGCCTTGAAGCGTTCAACGCGGCGGTGCTTGAAGCGCTGGCGCCCTTGCACGCCAACAACCGCGTGCGTCCGATCGATCAGACCCTTTATGGCGGCACCCAGTCGATCGGCCGGCTGTGGAACGAGCCGCATCCGGTCATCAAGACGCTGAAAGCCGCGCTCCTGCGCGCCGCGATCCGCTATGTGGGCGAATTGCCCGACGACCCTTCGCATCCGTTCCTCGCGCAGAAGACCAGTGACCTCGACTGCGAGGGCGCCTGGTCGGTCATGCTGAAATCCGGCGGCGGGCATGTCGATCACTTCCACCCGCGGGGCTGGATCAGCGCCAGCTACTATGTGCGCATTCCGCCCGAGGTCTCGGCTGGGGAAAAAGCCGGATTCCTTCGGCTCGGCGCATCCGGGATAGAAGGCCTCGATCTGCCGGCCGAACGCTGGATCAGGCCTGAAGAGGGATCGATCATCGTCTTTCCCTCCTATATGTGGCACGGCGTCGAATCATTCGAGGCGGCGAGCCCGCGAGTGACCGCGCCCTTCGATCTCGCCCCCCGAATCGCCCCGAATCGCCCCTGGGGCGGCCCACTGTTAACCCCCCCTTAACCAAGCTAAATGGGGCCTTAACCGTATTGTTGTGATATTGCCACAGCGGCCCCCAGAACCGCGAAATCCCGGGCTTCTTTGTTGACCTGAGAACTTTCGGGACAATAGGTTCCGCGATGGCGACGGGTGCGCCGTGGCAAGGCCCTTTTGACGGGGGGCAGAGCTAGTGTTCTCGCTCTAGTGGGTAGGGCGGCGGGCATCCGTTACAACTTCGGAGGGATAATTAATGTCGAAGAAAATCGCGCTTGGTCGGTACCTGAGCTCGACCATGCTCACCGGCGTCGCCGCCATCGCGGCCGCTCCGGCATTCGCTCAAGATGACGCCGGCGACGACGAAATCGTGGTCACCGGCTCGCGCATCGCGCGCCAGGATCTTTCGGCTCCTAGCCCGGTTGCGACGGTCGATTCTGAGCAGCTCGTGCTGACCAACACGGTCAACTCGGAGCAATATCTCAACACGCTGCCGCAGGTGATCCCCTCGTTCGATTCGACGTCGAACAACCCGGGCACCGGCACGGCGACGGTTTCGCTGCGCGGCCTCGGCACCAACCGCACGCTCGTCCTCGTCGACGGCCTGCGCTTCGTCGGCTCGGGCGCCGGCGGCGCAGTCGACCTGAACAACATCCCGTCCTCGCTCGTCGATCGGGTTGAAGTCGTGACCGGTGGCGCTTCAGCCGTTTACGGTTCGGACGCCATCGCCGGCGTCGTCAACTTCATTCTGAAGGACGATTTCGAAGGCGTGCAGCTCGATCTTTCGGACGAAATGTCGGCGGCCGGCTGGGATGCGAACATCTTCAACGCGTCGTTGACGGTTGGCGGCAACTTCGCCGACGGCAAGGGCAACGCGGTGTTCAACGCTTCGTATACGAACCGCAAGGCGCTCTTCCAGGGCGATCGCGCGTTCTCGGAGTTCACCTTCTTCGATCCGGGCGCGGGCTCGACCTCGGTCGGCTTCATCCCCGGCGGTTCGTCCTCGATCCCCGGCACGCGTTTCCGCGGAAACGGTTCGACGAACTTCGGCACGGGCAACGGCACGGCGGTCGATCCTTCCTGCGCCGGCAACACCTGCCTTGGCTTCTTCGCGCCGAGCCCGAACACGGTCAGGGGCCTGCGCTTCGGCAACCCGAACGACCTCTATAACTACGCGCCGACCAACTACCTCCAGTTGCCGCAAGAACGCTATTCGATCTTCGGCAGCGCGTCGTACGAGATAAGCGACAACGTCGAAATCTACGCCCGCGGCGTTTACGCCAATGCGGTCGTCGATTCGCAACTCGCCCCGACGCCGGCCGGCTTTTTCGTCGCCGTGCCGAAAACGGTCGTGAACGCTGCGAACGCCGCCCTTGGGGCCATCATGCAGGCGCATGCGCCCACAGCGGGATGCACAGGCGCGGGCGCTGCGGCGCTGCCTGGCGTCGTTCCCAACCCGGCCGCCGGCCTCGGCACCTACTGCTTCACCTTCAACAAGCGCTTTGAAGAAGTCGGTCCGCGGAACAGCCTTCGTGACACCAACACGTTCCAGATTTCGGGTGGGATCAAAGTCGATCTCAACGACAGCTGGGTGTGGGACACCTCGGCGCAGTTCGGCCGGTCGGCGATCTACACCTTCCAGACCGGCAACGTGTCGATCTCGGCGACTCGGGCGGCTCTGCAGGCCGGCGCCAACATCTATGACGGCCCGGGTTCGTTCGACGCCGTCTCCGCCGCTGCGATCAGCCGCACCGGCGCGATCGCCGATATCGTCGAGCAGACGCAGATCGTCTCGACGCTCGCTGGCACGTTCGACAACATGAAGATGCCGTGGGCGGAAGAAGGGGTCGCTCTGGTCCTCGGCCTCGAGTATCGCGAGGAATTCGCGAGCTCGGTTCCCGACTCAGTGCTGGGTCCGGACGTTCTCGGCTTCAACCAGGCGCCTCCGGCCGGCGGCCGCTTCGACGCTTATGAAGCCTTCCTTGAAACGAACATTCCGCTCGTTCAGGGCCGTGCCGGCTTTGAGGAACTCTCCCTCAACGGCGCGTATCGCTATTCGGATTACTCGATCCCGGCAGTTGGCGGCACGCACACTTATGCGATCGGCGTCAGCTGGGCCCCGGTCGAGGACTTCCGCTTCCGCGCGCAGTTCCAGCACGCGGTTCGCGCTCCGAACATCGGCGAACTCTTCACGGCGTCCGCCAACGGCTTCCCGGGCGCGCAGGATCCCTGCTCCGGCGGTCCGTTCGGCGGCTTCGCCGTGGCGAACCCGCTCGGTCCGGTCATCCCGGCGACCTGCGTTGGCGTTCCTGTGGTCGGCGCGGCCTTCCAGGGCAACGGCCAGATCGAAGCTCTGTTCGCGGGCAACCCGAACCTCAACGAAGAAACCGCCGACACGCTCACGGTCGGCGTCGTGTGGAAGCCTTCGTTCGTCAACGGCATGACCCTGATCGTCGATTACTTTGATATCAAGGTCGAAAACCTGATCGGCGCGCCGTCGATGCAGGACGTGCTCGACTCGTGCCACCGTCTGAGCAACCTCGAAGCCTGCTCGCTGATCGTCCGCAACCCGGCGACCGGCGAAATCGCGTCGCCGTTCCTGCCGAACTTCCGGCAGCGCAACCTGGAGTTCTCCAAGGTTCGCGGCATCGACATCCAGATGAACTACGGCTTCGATATCGGTTCAGCGGGCTCGATGAACTTCAACTACTTCGGCACCTACTCGCTGAAGAACGGCTACGTGTCCTTCGCCGGCATTCCTTATGAAGAGTGCGCGGGCGTTTACGCGGGCAAGTGCGGTGAACCGACGCCGGTTTACAAGCACACGATGTCGGCGCAGTGGGGCTACGGCCCGCTGACGACCAGCCTCCGCTGGCGCTTGCTCTCGGGCATGGACTCGCTGACGACGGTCTCCGACCTGTCGGATAACATCGGCATGTATAACTATCTCGACGTGACGATGCAGTACGCGGTGAACGACCACCTCGACCTGACGGTCGGCGTGCAGAACATCACCGGCAAAGACGCGCCGATCCTCGGATCGACCGTGTCCGAACAGGCGAACACCTACCCGGCCACCTACGAAACGCTTGGCCGGCAGCTCTTCTTCGGCGCCTCGCTCCGCTTCTAGTCGGAACGAACCGAAAGACTTCGGAAAACGGCGGGCTTCGGCCCGCCGTTTTCTTTTTGGACGGCGTCCCGCTGCTTGCCTCGGGAGGAGAGGCTTTGACGGCGACCGTCTACCGAGTCGGGCGGTCTCGTCGTTGCGCCGCCGTTCGGCTAAGAGACCGCCGCATCGGGCCTCGCCGGACAACGCGCCGGGACTGAGCCGCAGCCTTCAATCCGGAGCCGGTCATCTCAAAGAGCGCCGACCACTGGCAGGAGCATTGGTCCGATCCCGCGGGCGCCGGCGAGGTCATGGGCGGCGCTGCGGCGCGGCCGGCGCTCGGCGCGCTGTGGCGCGAATTTTTCGAATCCCGGCCGTTCGGCGCCGGGGACCTCGTTCTCGACATCGCTTCGGGCGCGGCGCCGATCGCCCGTCAATGCGCCGATGTTCTCGCCCCCCGGCGCCGGCCGCGCTTCGTTTGCGCCGACTACGCGCCAGCGGCCATCAGCGCGGCGAAGCGTCTGCTCTCTTCCGCGACGCCCGCCGGCGGCGGCGCCCCGATCGGTTTTTCCGGCGTCGTCTGCGACGCGCGGCGCTTGCCATTCGTGGACGGATCATTTGCGGCGGTCGTGAGCCAGTTCGGGCTCGAATATGCGGGGCCGGAAGCCTTCGGCGAGGCGGCGCGGGTGCTGGCGCCCGGCGGCGCGTTTTGCTCCGTCATTCACGCGCGCGGCGGGGCGATCGCACGCGAGTGCGCCGACAATGCGCGGGACGTCGGGGGCGCTCTTGACGCCGGCCTCATCCGGCGCGCGCGGGAGACGCTGAGGGCGAGCCTTGAA
>JBEBFW010000082.1:0-12395 GCA_040081755.1 Parvularculaceae bacterium | reverse complement strand
CGGATACGCTGCTCGCAGAGACTTACGGCAAGCTCTCGCGCTGGCAGAAGGCGCAGGTCGCGCGCCACGCCTCGCGCCCGCATTTCTCCGACTATGTTCGCCTCCTCGTTGAGGATTTCACGCCGCTCGCCGGCGACCGGAGCTTCGGCGAGGATCACGCGATCGTCGGCGGCCCGGCGCGCTTTCGCGGCCGTTCGATCATGCTGATCGGCCACGAGAAGGGCGCCGACACGGCGAGCCGGGTCAAGCACAATTTCGGCATGGCGAACCCTGAAGGCTATCGCAAGGCGATCCGCCTCATGGATATGGCCGAGCGCTTCGGCCTTCCCGTGGTGACGCTCGTCGATACGCCCGGCGCCTATCCGGGCAAGGGCGCCGAAGAGCGCGGCCAGGCGGAGGCGATCGCAACGTGTACGGAGAGATGTCTCTCTCTCGGCGCGCCGCTGGTCGCGGTCATTGTCGGCGAGGGCGGCTCCGGCGGCGCGGTGGCGCTCGCGGCCGCCAACAAGGTCTTGATGCTCGAGCACTCGGTCTATTCGGTGATCTCGCCCGAGGGCTGCGCCTCGATCCTGTGGAAGGAGGCTCAAGGCAAAGGCGAATCGAAAGCCGCGGACGCCGCCGAGGCGATGAAAATCTCGGCCGACGATCTCCTCGGGCTCGGCGTCATCGACGCGGTCATCCCCGAGCCGGTCGGCGGGGCGCATCGCGACGCCGGGGCCACGGTCGAGCGGCTCGGCGACGCCGTCGAGGCGGCCGTCCACGAGCTGGAGCGTCTCAGCCCTGAACAGTTGCGGGCGCATCGCCGCGCAAAGTTCCTGGCGATCGGACGGACCGGGCTCGTCTGAGCGCTTCGAGCGCTCTCCTAGTTTAGCGTCTTCTTGGAATGGGGCGCGACCGGCATCGCCGGGCTCGACGCGGTCGTCTTCGATTCTCGCTTGCCCGCGCCGGGCAGGGGCGCGACCTCGACGCCTTCATCGATCAGCGCCTTGACTTCGGGACCCGAAGCCTCGCCGTAAATCCCGCGGGCCGAGGTCTCGCCATAGTGGATCTTGCGCGCCTCTTCGGGGAAACGCTCGCCCACATAATCGAAATTCTTCTCGACATAGTTCCGCGCGCGCATCGCCGCCTCGGAGATCGAGCGCCGCATGTCGGCGAGCCTCGCGGTCTTCGACTCGCTCGAGGAAATCGCCGGCGCCATGATCGCCTTGCCGACCTTTACGGAACCACAGGCGGGGCAGGCGAGCAGTCCCTCCGACGCCTGAGCGTCGTAGTCGGAGCTGTTCCGGAACCAGCCTTCGAACTCGTGGTCGATTTCGCAACGCAGTTGATACTTGATCATGGCTTCATACTGTGGATTTTTGGGACGGCTTACAAGGGCCCGGCGTGACGCCCCCGAAACGACACAATTCCTGATGCGCCCCCCACAATGAGTTCGGGCGCCGCCGCGCCCTGGCTCGATCCCGGCTCACTCGCGACTGCAAGAAGCGATCCAGGCTCGAAATTCGCGCGCCGGGACGCGGCCCGCTCGGAAGCGCAACTCTCTGAAGAAATCCGTCGCTGCCTTAGGGGCCGACGACGCGCACGCCGATCTCGTTCTCGAGAGCGAGATTTGGAATGCGCGCCCGCGCGTCGCGGGCCCTGGCCGGGTCGATTTCGGCGAGAATGACGCCGGGCTCGGCGCTGTCCGCCTCGGCGAGACACTCCCCCCACGGACCGATGATCAACGAATGACCGAAGGTCGCGCGGCCGTCTTCATGGACGCCGCCCTGCGCCGCGGCGATTACAAAAGCGCCGTTCTCGATGGCCCGGGCCTTCAACAGCGCATGCCAGTGCGCCTCGCCCGTCTGTTTGGTGAACGCGGCCGGCGCGCACAAGACGTCGGCGCCCGCGCGCGCCATCGCCCGATACAAATGCGGAAAGCGCAAATCGTAACAGACCGTGAGGCCGAAGGCCGCAAGCGGCGTCTTCGCGACGATCGCCTCGGCGCCGGCGTCGAAGACATTCGACTCGCGCCAGGATTCTCCGTTCGGCAGATCGACGTCGAAGCGATGAATCTTGTCATAGCGCGCGGCGAGGGTCCCGTCCGGCGCGAAGAGGAAGCTGCGGTTGGCGGCGCGCTTCGCCTCCGTCCTCACCGCCATCGAGCCGATCAGCAGGAATATCTTGAGCCGCCGCGCCAGCGCTGCAAATTCGCCGACCTCGGGGGCGCTTGTCTCGACGTCGAGATGGGCGAAGAGGCGCTCGGCGCTGCGGTCGAGCACGTTGGTCATCTCAGGCGTTGAAACGAACGCCGCGCCTCGCCTCGCCGCCTCCTCGATCAGGCGCGAGGCCGCCGCGACATTGGCGCGCCGATCGATTCCAGAGCGCATCTGCACGCAGGCGGCGAGAAAGGTCATTTCATGCGGCCTTCGAGGAGCGCGTCGAGCCTGCCCGCCTGGTCCAACGCCTCGAGTTCGTCGAAGCCGCCGACATGGGTCGCGCCAATGAAAATCTGCGGGTAGGTCGCCTCGCCGCCCGCCAGCGCGATCATTTCCTTGCGCTTCGCCTCGTCGAAGGCGGCGCAAATTTCCGTATACGTCGCGCCTTTCCTCTTCAGGAGCGACATCGCCCGCACGCAGTAGGGGCACATGGGCTTGGTGTAGATGACGACAGGCTGCATCGGGCTCCCAGTATCTCAGGCGCCGAGGGCGTCGATGCCGCCGCGGTTGACGCGCGCCAGAACCAGCGCATCGACGCGCACGGCGCCTGCTTTCTTAAGGGCGCGCGCGCAGGCGGACAAGGTGGCGCCGGTGGTCAAGACGTCGTCGATGAGAATGACGGCGCGCCCTTCGAGCCGCTTCTGCCAGCGTTTATTGGCGGCGAAGGCGCCGGCGACATTGCGCCGCCGCGCCTCGGCCGAGAGCTTCTGCTGGGGCGGCGTCGCCTTCACGCGCAGAAGCGCCTCGACCGCGACCTCGGCGCCGGCGCGCTCGCCGAGAGCGAGCGCCAGCAGCGCCGCCTGATTGTAGCGTCGCCCGAGAAGCCGCATCGGGTGAAGCGGGCAGGGCACGATAAGCGCATCCGTGAAGTCGATCGCGGCGCTGGCCCGGGCAAGCCAACCGGCGAGCAATGGCGCAAGTTCCGTGCGGTCAGAATGCTTGAAGGCGACAATGAGTTTGTGGCTCGCCTCGTCGTAAACGACGCCGGCTCTCGCTCGGTCGAAGGCGGGCGGCTCGGCGATGCATTGGGCGCAGGTAGCGCCGTCGCCCTCATGGGCGAAGGGAACGCCGCAAGTTGCGCAAGAAGGATCGTCGATGAATTGCAATTGCGACCATCCGCTAGCGGACAATAGCCCGGGCGCGGCCACGCGCTCCCCCGTGATTGGGCAGAGCGGCGGGAGGAGGAGATCGAGCGCCGCGCGGGCGGCGGCGGTCAGCACGCCGCCGACAATACCCAGCCGGTCGGGCCCGAGCCTTGCAGCCTCCGTCTCGCTTTCGCCATCTAGATAGGTCATGTCAGTGTGGGTTGATAACCGTTCCCGTGGGGTCGCCAAAATGTCGGATAGGTGGTGCGCGGTTCATATGATGGCGCGCCACCGCGCTTTGTCTTCGGGCCACACCGTTTTCCAGTCATAGTGCTCCGCGAACGCCCGAGCGCCAACCGGGAGGATCATTCAGGGCTGTTTTGATTCCGTGAAAACGTGAACGTCCGGAGGCAGAAGATCTGGGTTATTAAGAGTTCCAACACGCACGAAACTCAGCCTCTCGTCGCCCCAAACGTAGTAATGACTCCAGAGAGCGATGCGGCAAGTCGGACAGCGCGCTATGCGCTGTCCCTTTCCGGATGCGGTGTCCGTCCACTCGATATCCGGCTTGTCCAACGACAGGACCTCGACGTAGGAAGACTCGATCAATGCGTTGAGCACTAACGCGCCGCCGCCTTCGCGCTGACACGAACGGCAATGGCAGCAGTGAACGATGAGCGGGCGCCGCGTCATGCGGTACCACACGTGGCTGCACTGGCATTGGCCAATGGCGGCAAAAGGATCGCTCATAGCAGGCTCCGTCGCGCCGCCGAGCGCCGGTTGCGGCGTCCGTGTGATTAAAGAGAATAGCTCGTGCTGCGTCCGCCTGCAGCTTCTTTCTTCAGGATCCCGAGTTCAACGAGACCGTTGATGTCGCGGCTGGCCGTGTCCTGCGAGACCTTCGTTATCCTGGCCCATTTCGACGAAGTGAGTTTGCCTTCAAACCCGTCGAGCAGGAGGTTCAGCATGTCGCGCTGGCGTTCGTTGAGCGGCGCGGCGCCATGGTCGCGCCAGAATGCAGCCTTTCGCCACACTTCATCAAGTAAAGCGTCGGCCGCCAAGAGAGCGCCGCCGAGACAGTTCACGAACCACAGGAGCCACGGCGTGATGTCGAGGCCGCCTTTTTGCGACGCTTCGAGGATGTCGTAGTAGGATTTGCGGCGGGCGCCGATCTCCGAGGACATGCTGTAGAATCGCTCGCGGCTCGCTTCGCTGCGCGCCAGCGCCATGTCGGCGACCGCGCGGGCGATGCGCCCGTTGCCATCCTCGAACGGATGAATGGTGACGAACCAGAAATGCGCGATGCCGGCCGCGACAATTGGATCTGCAGGCGCCGGCTCGTTGAACCACTCAAGAAATTGCGCCATTTCGCGCGGCAGCGCCGCTGCCGAAGGCGCCTCGAAATGGATGCGGGGGCGATAGTCGGGGCCGGACACGACCTGCATCGGGCCGTCGGCGTCGTCGCGCCATGCTCCCGTCTTGATGCGGCGCATGCCGCTGCGGCCGGTGGGGAAGAGGGCGCTCTGCCAGCCGAAGAGCCGCTCTTCCGTAAGCGGAGCATCGTGGCTTCGCGTCGCGTCGAGCAGCATATCGACGAGTCCGTCGACATGACGGTCCGCAGGCTTGAGGCCGCCGATGTCGATTCCCATGCGCCTCGCGAGAGAGGAGCGCACGGTTTCTGGATCGACGATTTCGCCTTCGATGGCGCTGGTGCGGACAGCGTCTGCGGTCATGGCGCGAAGGGCGGCCTCCTCCCGCAGGGGGAAGCCCAATTGTTCCATGCGGCCGTAAAGTCGCCCCTGCCGGCGTTTCGCCTCCCCGAGCGGAGCGGCCAAGGCGTCCTTATCCCATTGAAAATGGGACCAATTCGGCAGCTGGTGGATATATCTCCGCATGTTGTGCGGAGAATATGGCGGTTAATCTCCGCATTGGCAAGGATATTCTCCGCAAAATATGCGGGGAATATCGATCCAATCTCCGCGCGGGTCGTCCGCCCTACAAAAACGAATACGGGTCGACATCCACAACGCGCGCGACCGGCCCGGGGAGCTTCACCTTGCGCAGCCACGCGCTGAGATAGGCCTGGATGTCGATGTCGCGGCGGGCCTTGACGAGGAACCTCAATCGCGCCTCGCCGCGGATGCGATAAAACGGCGCCGGCGCCGGTCCCCAGAGGTCGATTCCTTCGGCGCGGGGGGCCGCCTGCTTGTGCTCGGCGGCTGAGGCTGCGAGCGCCTTTTCGTTCCGTGAGCGGAGAATAATGGCGACGAGGCGCCCGTACGGGGGAAACCCCATCGCCTGGCGCGAGGCGGCTTCGGCGGCGAGGAAGGCGTCGCGCTCGCCGCTCGCCAGCGCCTGCATGACGGCGGCTTGCGGGTCGTAGGTCTGCAGCAATGCAGCGCCTGGTTTTTCCTCGCGCCCGGCCCGCCCGACCACCTGGCTCATCAGCTGATAGGTGCGCTCGGCGGCGCGCAAATCCCCGCCCGAAAGGCCCATATCGGCATCGACGACGCCGACGAAGGTGAGATTTGGAAAGTGATGTCCCTTGGCGACAACTTGCGTCGCAATGAGGATGTCGATCCGCCCCTCGCGCATCGCATCGAGGACGCCGCGCATGGCGCCCGCGCTCGGGGCGGTGTCGGAGGAGAGCACCACGCGGCGCGCGTCCGGCCAGCGAGCCGCCGCTTCCTCGGCGACGCGCTCGACTCCGGGGCCGCAGGCGCTGAGCGATCCCATCGCACGACAGACCGGACACGCGTCGGGCTTGCGCATGGTGAAGCCGGTATGATGGCAGACGAGCTTGTTCTCGAAGCGATGCTCGACGAGCAGCGTGTCTGAGTGCGGCGCCTTCATGCGGTGCCCGCAGCGGCGGCAGATGGTCAGCGGGGCGTAGCCGCGGCGATTGATGAAGAGGAGCGACTGCTCGCCGCGCGCAAGCGCCTCGCTCACGGCGCGGGCGAGGGGCGGGGAGAGCCATTTGCCGGGGTCCGGCCCGTCGCTGCGCATGTCGATGAGGCCGATTTCAGGGAGCGCGGCGCCGCCATGTCGCGCGGCGAGCCGCTCATAGCCGTAGCGGCCCTGATCGACATTGACGACGCTTTCGAGCGAGGGCGTCGCTGAAGCGAGGATGACCGGAAACTTCGCCAGCGTTCCCCGCGCGACCGCCATGTCGCGGCCCTGATAGATGACGCCGTCCTCCTGCTTGTAGGCGCCCTCGTGCTCCTCATCGACGATGATGAGCGACAGGTTCTTGTACGGAAGAAAGAGCGCGGAGCGCGCGCCGATGACGAGGCGGGCGTTTCCTTCCGCTGCGCGCCGCCAGACGCGCCGGCGCGCTGCGCCGCCGATGTCGGAATGCCAGGCCGCGGGCTCGGCGCCGAAGCGCTCCTCGACGCGTTTCAAAAACGGCAGCGTCAGCGCGATCTCGGGAAGAAGGATCAACACCTGCGCGGTCTCGTCGAGCTTCAGCGCTTCCGCGGCGGCTTCGAGATAGACTTCCGTCTTGCCCGAGCCGGTGACGCCGTCGAGGAGAATGGCGCCGCCTCGTTTCTCGCGCACCGCCTCACGCAACGCCTGCGCCGCGCTCTCCTGCTCCGCCGACAGCGACAGCGGCGGGCGTGCGGGGTCGGGCGCGGCGAAAGGGGGATCCGGATCGATGCGTAACGATTCGAGGGCGCCGGTCTTCGCAAGACCCCGGAGCACCGCGTCCGATGTCCCGCTTCTTGCCGCAAGGATCGAAGCCGGTTCGGGCGCGCCGGTCGCTGCGGCGAGAACTGCGGTTCGTTGCGGCGTAAGGCGCGCTGGCGCGAGGCCGGTCGCGCGATAGGCGAGGACGCCGCCCGGCGGCTCCAGCGCTTCGCCTGAACGCATGAGAAGTCTCAAGACCGCGCCCAAGGGAAACATCGAATAGGCCGCGACCCACTCAAGGAACGAGATGATCTCCGACGTGAGCGCAGGCGCCGGGTAACGATGCGAAATCGCCTTCAGTTTCTTCGGATCGAACGCCTCGTCCGGGCCCTCGCCAAGGACTGAGGCGGGCCAGACCACGCCGGGCACGATCCGCGGGCCGAAGGGGACCGCCACAAAGGCGCCCGTCTCGACGCCCGGCGGCGCCAGATAGTCGTATGGCTTGAAAAGCGGCAGGGGGAGCAAGACCTTAACCCGGACAAGGCCGGGCGCGGCTCCCGGTCCATCTCCCGGCGCGACTTCGCTCAAAACTTCGGCGGTCGTGCTCACCGCTTGATCCGGCCTTGGGTTTCGGGTGAATTACGCTTCAAGTCAGTTCAGGGGCGCCGCCTTGTCCATGCGTATCGTTTTATCGGCTTTGGCGACAGCCCTCGCAATGTGTGCGGCGGGTTCGGCCGAGGCCAAATACAGCCTCTGCAACAAGACGAGCTACACGCTTTCGGCGGCGATCGGCTATGTCGATGGCGACCGCCTGGCGACGCGCGGCTGGTGGCGCCTGCGCCCCGGCCAGTGCAAGGTCGTGCTGACAGAGCCGACCAATCCCGGGCGCTATTTCGTCTATGCGGAAGGCATCCCCGGCCATCGCGGTCCCATGCGCGCCTGGTCTGGCGACACCGTCTTGTGCGTCGAGGTCGCGGGATTTTTCAATTTGCGCAACCAGGAAGTCTGTCGCAATCCCGAGGACCCGGGGCGCCAGCGCCGCTTTTTCGACGTCGAGGTGACGCCGGCGGCAGCCGGCAACTGGCAGACCGATTTCGCCGAGGCGTCCAATTTCACCGTCTACACGGCCGAGGTCGCCGGCGTGCAGCGCCTCCTGAACGACGTCGGCAAATCCACCACTGGCGCCGACGGCTCGCTCGGCAAGGAGACCCAGCGCATTATCGCCGCGTACCGCAAGGAAAAGAACCTGCCCGAGACCGGCGCCGTCGACGACGCGCTCATCGACGCCCTGATCGAGGACGCCAACGCCCGCGAGGCCAAGCTCGGCTTTTTCTTCTGCAATCGCGCGGAGGCCCCCGTCTGGTCGGCGATCTCCATTCCGGAGGGCGAGGGGGGTCAGTACAATTCGCGCGGCTGGTGGAAGCTTGAGCCGAACGAATGCGCCAAGATCGTCAAGGGCGAACTCGTCAAGGATCATTATTACGTCTACGGACTGATTGACGACGGAAAGGTCGAGCGCCGGCTCGCCGGCGGCGACAAGTCTTTCTGCGTCAACGCGGTGAAATTCGAGTTCAGGAGCGATCACACCTGCGCGGACCTCGATGTGGAGGAAGCGATTTTCCGGCGCGTCGATATCGGCGGGGTCCCGAGCTCGACCTTCGACTTCAAGCCGGACATGTTCGTCGCGCCCCCGACGCAGCAGTGACCGACCTTTCTTACGTCGATGCCTGGGTCTTCGATCTCGACAACACGCTCTATCCGGCGGAATGCAATCTCTTCCGCCAGATCGACGCGCGCATGGCCGCGTTCATCGAGCGGCGCCTCGGGGTCGAGACTGGCGCCGCGCGCCGGCTGCAGAAGGATTTCTACGTCAAGTACGGCACGACGCTCGCGGGGCTCATGCGCGAGCACGGCGTCAAACCGCGTGAATTCCTCGATTACGTTCACGACATCGATCTCTCGGTCGTCGCCGAGAACCGCGTGCTCGCGTCGCGCATCGCCGAACTGCCGGGGCGGAAGTTCATCTTCACCAACGGCTCGACGACGCACGCTGAGCGCGTCATCGGCCGCCTGGGATTTGAGCGGGCGTTCGACGCGATCTTCGACATCCACGCCGCCGACTATCTGCCCAAACCCCATCGCGACACATACGAGAAATTCCTCGCGCGCCACGAGATCGCCGCGCCGTCGGCGACGATGTTCGAGGACATCGCCCACAATCTTGAGGCAGCGCACGCCCTCGGCATGACGACGGTCCTCGTCGCCTCCGAGGCACCGTGGATCGCCGACGAGCCCGCCGACAAGCGCCCCGCCCATCCCGCCGACCGTTTCGATCACGTTCATCATGTGACGGACGATCTGACGGCTTTCCTCCGCGCGGCCAGAACGAGCGCGCTGAGCGGAGCAACGACATGAGCGCCCTCAACGATCGATGGAAGGCATAGCGCATGGCCGAATTGAGAAGTTCCGCAGCGATCGTCGAGGAAGCATTCGAGCGGCGCGCGGAAATCGGCGCGCGCTCCGATCCCGCCATTCGCGAGGCGGTCGAGGAGGCGATCCGGCTTCTGGACGATGGCAGAGCGCGCATCGCCGAAAAGCAGAATGGCGAGTGGATCGTCAACGAATGGCTGAAGAAAGCCGTCCTCCTTTCCTTCCGCATTCATGAAAACCGCGTCATCGATGGCGGCCCCGGCGGGGCGAACTGGTGGGATAGGGTCGCCATGAAATCCGGCGGCTGGTGCGCGGAGGATTTCAAGCGCGCCGGCTATCGCTCAGTCCCCGGATCGATCGTGCGGCGCGGCGCCTATGTGGCGCCGTCGGCGATCCTGATGCCGTCTTTCGTCAACATCGGCGCCCATATCGGCGAAGGAACCATGATCGACACCTGGGCGAGCGTCGGCAGTTGCGCGCAGATTGGCGCGCGCTGCCACATCTCGGCCGGAACCGGCATCGGCGGGGTCCTCGAACCGCCGCAGGCGAGCCCGACCATTGTCGAAGATAATTGCTTCATCGGCGCGCGCTCGGAAATCGTCGAGGGCGTCATCGTCGGCGAGGGCTCGGTGATCGCCATGGGCGTCTTCATCACCCAGTCGACGAAGATCGTCGAGCGCGATACCGGCAAGATCCATTACGGCCGCATTCCGCCTTATTCGGTCGTCGTGCCCGGCGCGCTTCCCTCCGTCAGCGGACCGTCGCTCGCCTGCGCCGTCATCGTGAAGCGAGTCGATGAGAAGACGCGCGCCAAGACTGCGGTGAACGAGCTGTTGCGCGACTGAGGTCGTGGTCAGGCGCGCGCGAATTCAAGCAACGGCGCGATGTCATTCGCGTCGGCGGCCTTCAGCGCGGCGACGTAATTTGCCCGAGTCGCCGCGGCCTCGACAAGGCTGGCGCTTCCCCAGGTGAAGCGGGGCCGTCCAAGCGCAACCCCCAACACGTCGGCCGCCATGCGCGCATGGCGGCCGTTGCCGTTCGGAAACGGATGAATCCAGACCAGGCGATGGTGAAACCGCACAGCGGTTTCGTCCGGCGTATGGGTTTGATGTTCGACCCAGTAGAGCGTATCGCCCAGCAAAGTGCGAAGCTCTATTCCGATCCTGTAGAATTCCACGCCGATATTGCGATCGGTCATGCGAAGCGAACCCGCCCAGTTCCAGACGTTGCCGAACATGCGCTTGTGCAGGTTCAGGAGAAATTTTTCTTCGAGCACGTCGCGTTTGCGTTTGAACGCCCACTCTTCGGCGTCGACGATGCCGATCTGCTCGGCTTCGTTCAGTTGCGCGCGCGTTGCGATGTAGGTCGGAATGAGCTGCCGGCGTTCGTCTGGCGTGAGCGGCGTTGCGGCGTCGTCGGCAGAATCGAACAAGGGATCGCTCATGGGTTCTCCCACAAGCGGCTCGCCCGGCCTTTGAGGATCGAGTCTGTCAGCCGTTCGCTCTCGGCGGACAACTCGCTCTCTCGCAAGGCCTGATTTTCAAGACGCATCGTGTGGTGGACGAGGGCAAGGCGTTCTACGGCCAACGCCTCGGCGCGCCGATGCACTGCCTCATGCAACGAGGTCCGGGGCACGAGCGCGTAGACAAGCTGGCAGTCCAGTGCCTCAGCAGCGCGGCGGAGCGTTCTGAGAGAGACTGTTTCGGCTTCCTCACCTTTCTCGATGGCCGTGACAGTCGATTGCGATAATCCCATGCGGGCCGCGAGCTGGCGGCTGGTCATGCCGAGGGCGTCGCGGATCGCGCGCACCCAGCCCTTTGGCGGGCGCGGCTGCGTGGCTGCATCCCGAAACGGGTTGGCTGCTGCGTCCAAATGATTGCGGGCGCGCGCCTCGGGGGTGGTTTGAGCGGCCATGGTCCCATTTGATGCGTTATATACGATCAAATGTCAATAGTATGATCGTATATAAACGATCATAAATTTAGTAATTGATTGATTACAACCGATCAAAATGACGCGGCTTGGCCGCCAGCGCCAGATCGAGCGCCTTCCGCATGACTGTCGGCAGTCTGACAGTTCTCGCGTCGGCCCATATTTCCGCAACCTTGAGCGTCCGGCGCCGGGCGGGCCCGGCATAGACATCGAGGTCAAGGCGGAAGTGCGTGAAGATATGGCTGACGCGCCCCGCGGGCCTGCCGAGGGCGCTCCACGCCGTGACATCGGGCGGTTCCGCGCTCCAGGCCGTGCCGGGCAGTCCGAGCATGCCGCCGAGGAGGCCCTTGTCGGGGCGCCGCTCCAGCAGCACGCGGCCTTGGGCGTCGAAGAGCGCGAGCGCCGCGCCGCGACGGTTCGGCCGGGCGGCTTTCTGCGCGCGCCGCGGGTAGCGTTCCGGTTCGCCCGACGCGGCGGCGCCGCAGGAGGCCGAGAGAGGACAGGCGGGGCATTCCGGATTGCGGGGCGTGCAGATCGTCGCGCCGAGATCCATGAGGCCTTCGGCGAATTCGCCGGAACGGTTCTGCGGCCAGATGTCAGCGGCGCGCGCGCGGATCGCCGCCTTGGCCGCCGGCATCGGCGCGTCGATCGCAAAGAGCCGCGCGATCACGCGCTCGATATTGCCGTCGATGACGACGGCGCGCCGGTCGAAGGCGATCGCCGCCACCGCCGCCGCCGTATAGGGGCCGACGCCGGGCAGCGCGAGAAGCGCTTCCTCCGTATCGGGAACAACGCCTCCGTAGCGCCCGACGATCGCCGCCGCGCAGCGGTGGAGGTTGCGCGCTCTGGCGTAATAGCCGAGCCCCGCCCATTCGCTCAAAAGGTCTTCGACCGGAGAGGCCGCGAGAGAAGAAGCGCTTGGCCAGCGCTCGATAAAGCGGGCGTAGCGCGGCGCGACAGTTGCGACCGTCGTCTGCTGCAGCATGACTTCGGAGAGGAGGACGTGAAACGGCTCCGGCCGCTCGCCGCTCGCGCGCTCATGCGGTCCCGTCCGCCACGGCAGGTCGCGCGCATTCGCTTCATACCAGCCGAGCAGAGCCAAGGCGGGCGACCTGCCGTGGCG
>JBEBFW010000295.1:0-3323 GCA_040081755.1 Parvularculaceae bacterium | reverse complement strand
AGACCCGCCGCCGTCAGCGAAACCCGCTTCGAGCGCCGATCGACGCTTGACCGCTGATCCTGAATGTAGCCTTTGTCGATCAGCTGCTTGAGATTGTAGGAGACGTTGGAGCCGAGATAATGGCCGCGTGAGCGCAGCTCGCCCGGCGTCAGCTCCGCCTCGCCGATGTTGTAGAGCAAAAGCGCCTGCACCGAATTGATGTCGGTCTGGCCGATGCGCTCCAGTTCGTCCTTGATCACGTCAAGGAGCTGGCGATGGAGCCGTTCCACAAGATGCAAGAGCTGGAGATACGAGGTCCGAAGGCTCTCGCGCTCAGGCTGAGGCGCCGGCGCCGTCTTGGTGTGGCCTGCATCGATTTTTCGCGCGCCGTCGAACGCCGCCATGGGGAACGCCTCACTAAACTCATGACCGATAACGCGGAAAATAGGCCGAGAACTTCTAAATCGCCGTTAAGCGAGGCCCTTCAATTTGCAATCAAATTCTAACCAGCGCAGTAAGACGAAAGGGTTGAGGGACAAGATTGATGAGCCGAAACGTTGATCAAAGGTTTCCAGCGACGCGAATGCGCCGCCTGCGCATGTCGGACTGGTCCCGCCGGCTGGTCGCCGAGACGCGTCTTTCGCCCGCTGATTTTCTGTGGGCGATCGTGTTGCGCGAGGGGACCGGCGTTCGCGAGCCGATTCCCTCGATGCCCGGCGTCGAGCGACTGTCGATCGATGAAGCCGCAAAGGCGGCAAGAGAAGCCAAATCGCTGGGAATTCCGGCGCTCGCCCTGTTCCCGTTTACAGACCTTAAGGACCGCTCGGCCGATGCGCGCCTCGCGCTCGACCCAAACAATCTCATGTGCCGGGCGGCGCGCGCGATCAAGGACGCCGTTCCCGAGATCGGGCTGATGGCCGACGTGGCGCTCGATCCCTATACGGATCACGGTCACGACGGCCTGATGCGGGACGGCGTCATCCTCAATGACGAGACTGTAAAGATTCTGGTCGAGCAAGCGGTGATCGAGGCAGAGGCCGGATTCGACATCATCGCCCCCTCCGACATGATGGATGGGCGCGTCGGCGCGATCCGCCGGGGCCTCGATGAGGCGGGACTCAAAGACACGCAGATCATGGCCTACGCCGCGAAGTATGCGTCCGCGTTCTACGGCCCTTATCGAGAGGCCATCGGCTCCTCGGGCGTCCTGAAAGGAGACAAGAAGACCTATCAAATGGACCCGGCCAACTCGGACGAGGCGCTGCGCGAGGTCGCGCTCGATATCGCCGAAGGCGCCGACAGCGTGATGGTGAAACCGGCGCTGGCCTATCTCGACATCGTGCGGCGGGTGAAGGACGAATTTCGCATGCCGACCTTCGCGTTCCAGGTCTCCGGCGAATACGCCATGATCAAGGCCGCCGCGCAATTGGGCTGGATCGACGGCGAGAAAGCCATGATGGAGGCGCTGATTTCGATCAAGCGCGCCGGCGCGGACGGGATTATTTCGTATTACGCGGCCGAGGCGGCGAAGCGGCTGGGATGATCGTCTGCGTCGGTCACATGGCGCCTGCGCCCCGATACTTGCCGTTTGCGCGGTCCATCGTGCAGTTGTCGCCATAGACGAGGCGCCAGTCTTTCATGACAGGCTCGACCCTGTAGATGCAGAACGGCATAACCGGCACGCACGAGGGCGTCACGCGATCATCCTTGAACGTTCCTTTTACGCAGGGCGGCCTTCGGTTATCGGCTGTCGGCGTGAGCCGCCCCGTCGGGTCATGTGCAAAACCGTACCATCGCTCCCAGGCGCGACCATTGTGATTGAGGGGCGAGCGATAGAACACGACTAGCCCGTCCTCGGTAGCATCGCAAGCCGGTCGCTTGCCGTCCCAACACACGTCCCTTCCCTTTTGCACCTCGGCGGCAATTGGCGCGAAACCGGTCCAATTCATGACGATCCAGCCGATCGCGCCGCTCCTCACATAAGTCTCAAAATGAAGACTGAGCCCAACGACGGCGATCAAGGCAAGGAACGGAATCGCGGCCCGGCTTCCGAGGAACAGTGACGCGACGGCCCGCATAATTAGTGCGCCGACGGAAAGGACGACCATGGGGAACAACAAAAAGAAGGTCTCCCAGTACATGGTGGCGCCGAAATTTCGGATATTGAGCACCGGCCAACACGCATAGATCATCGTTAGGAACCCCAACACCAGAACGCTGTGCGACCGGCCGGGCTTGGCGCCGGGCAGAAAAGCGAGCCCGACAGAAGAGAAGGCCCAGAAGGCGATTAGCGCCGAAAACCCGTCGTCCCGGAAAAGACCGGCGAAGTACCATCCCGCCAGAGCCACGGGCACGCTGATCGCCGCCGCGAGCGCGAGGTAGATGACAACCACTTTAGGCCCCCGCCTTGAAAGCTAAACCGTACTGACCGCCAACCTGCTAATCAATGCCTACAGATGTCTGTTCACGGACAACCGGCAACTGCGCGCCCCAGCTTGGTCTAACGGTGCCCGAAATGCCGTCCGGTCAATTCTCGACCTTTCCTTTCGCCAGCTCATGGAGCCGCGCCGGCAGGTCGCGCATCTCGTGAATGAAATCGACGACGTGGACCGTGTTGTCCTGCTCCAGATAGACGATGAAATGGGCGCCGCTTTTGATGTACCGCAGATCGTCCGGCACGGCGGCTCCGCGCACGAGCGCCGAGCATGGCCGCCCGCTCGAAACCTTCCCTTCGGCCAACGCGCGCAGACGAAGGATCAAGGAATCCCTGTAGTGCTCCGCTTGTTCACAGCCGAAGCGCTCATCCGTATAGGCGAAAATACCTTCGAGCCTCGTCTTGGCCCGGTTCGAAAGTCGGAAGCCGCTCACTTGCGGCTGCGCTTCATTGCATTCGCAAACGCTTCATTGACCGCGGTTTCGCCGTCCTGGACACGGCCGTGCTTCATGTCATCAAGCCCTTGCCTGATCCCCTCGGATATCTCGCGAAGTTCAGCTTCGCGTTCCTCCAGCAAGCGGAGCCCGGAGCGAATAACCTCGCTGGCGTTCTGAAAGCGTCCGCGTTCGACAAGGTCGTCGATCATCAGCGCCTGCGCGTCTGTCACAACGACATTGCGGGTTGGCATGGGGGATCCTTTCGTGCGGCCATTGGCAATATATGCCAATAAGATTGCGCAAAGCAAGATCCGCCGGTAAGGCCAGTTGGCCTCGGGAGGGGTTCTTTGCGCGGATGGACTCGCGGCCATCCTTCGAGACGCGCGCCCCTTGTGGCGCGTACGGAGCAAGTTTAGGGGGCGCGCTCCACAGGATGAGGCTCCTGTCTGGGTTGCTATTCTTTACGTCCATAC
>JBEBFW010000081.1:0-12484 GCA_040081755.1 Parvularculaceae bacterium | reverse complement strand
GCGATGCGCTTGGCGAGGCTGGAATTGGCGCGCAGATGCGCGAGGTAACCCTCCGCCCAAACCGGATCCTTGACCGTCTCCATCGAGATGTTGACGTTGAGGAGAATGTGGGGGCAGGCGGCGAGCGTGTTGATGGCGAGTTCGAGAACGCGCCGGTCGAGGAGGTGAACGAGCCCCAGACGCTCCGCAGCCGGAATGAAGTCCGGCGCCGGCACCTCGCGGCCGTCTTCGGCGCGCATGCGGATGAGGCATTCGAATTTCAGGGGCGACTCGCCGAGGTCGGAGACGATCGGCTGATAGGCGAGGCGAATGCGCCGCTCGTTCAGCGCCGTCAGGATGACGTCGGACATGTGCGTATTTCGCCGCCGCATGCTGACGGTGTCGGTCTTCTCGCTGAAGGAGGACCAGTTCGACTTTCCGAGGCGCTTGGCCTGATCGAGCGCGGCTTCCGCGCGCGCCATGGCGCCCTGGCTGTTCTGCGCGTCGTCGGGCAGGCTGACGGCGCCGATCGAAATCGAGGCGGCGACGCCGCCCTTGCGCGATTCGACGACCCTTTCGCGCACGACGTTCATGAGCTTGATCGAGGCGTCGCGCATGGTCTCGGCGACGGCGTCGACGATGAGGATGCCGAATTTCGTGCCCGCCACCCGGCCGATGAGGTCGTTGGGGCCGATGACGCTGTTGAGGCGCCCGGCGATTTCAACAATCGCCTCGTCGGCGATTTCAAATCCGTAGTCGGCGTTGATAGCCCCGAGGTCGTCGATGCCGGCGAGAATGTAAACGCCGCTGCGGCCGCCGGCCGTCAGATACTCGTCGATCTTCACGCGCAGCGTGGCGCGATTGAGAAGGCCCGTCAGTTCGTCGTTCGCAGCGAGCCATTGCAGACGCGCTTCCTTGCGTCGTTGATGCTCCGTAGACCGAATAACGCCGATCAGGCGGCGATGATCGCCCGCGCCGATCCAGCCGCCGCGCTCCTCGACCCAGAGCCCCTCGCCTTCGGCCGTGAGAAGCCGGTATTCGCAGACATAGCTCGGGGCGGCGCCGTTGAACGCCGCCGCGCGGGCGGCGCATTGGCCGCCTTCGATGCGGTCATCGAGATCGCGACGCTCCCCTTGGGGCAGGGCGCCGAGAAATCTCATCGCCGCGGAGGGATCTGGCCAATGAAGCCGCCCGCTCGCGGGATCGAACTCGAACAGCGTCTGGAGCGCGTCCGCGCCGTCCTCTTGAGCCTCGCCGGGGTGTAACTGATCGGGGCTTTGGACGGAACGCGGTCCCTGCTGCGCGGCTGCGCTCGCGTCATTTTGGACGGCGCGGCGGCGCGAATCTACGCTGAACACCATTGAACTTCCCGACAACCCGAAGGCATGACCATAGGGAGTGAGGCGTAAATAAAACTCAAATGAGCGGAACGCGCGCGCGGCAAGCAACTTGCTCCGCACCCGGCGTGCAACGAATTGTTAACCTACCGGTTCTGCGTCAGGCGCCTGCGGCGAGACTGATCCGCCTCAGCGCGGCGCCCGTGGCCCCCGCGGCGCGGCGCGTCATTGAGGCGCGCGCCGCTCCGGTTGAGCGCTCCTCGCGCGCAAGGTCGGCCAAGCGCGCCTATGACGGCGCGCGCGCACAGCTGACCGCACGCATTGGCCGGCGTATCGACGTTATCGTCTGAATTCCGGACCTAGTGCGATCCGATGACTTTCTTGTCGTCCACGCTGGTGAAATCGCGCCGCGAGGCGACAGTCGTCACGACAAAACCCGCCATCGGGTCGAGCAGCGACATCAGCATGAAGAGGAAGAAGGTCGAGTTCCCGAAATGGGGCGCCAGGATGAAGGCGAGCAGCACCAGGATGAAAAGCATGAACGAGAGCAGGTGATTGGTGATCGACGACTGTCCCGTTTTGGTCGAACGAATAATCTCAACGAACAGGAGGCCCATGCTGGCGAAAAGGAATATGTCGCCCCCGGTGACCTTCCACATGTCCTTGGAATAGAGCGGCAGCGCGATGATCTCGGCCTGGTGCCAGGGAACCGTCGCGCCGCCCGCGACGCCCGTAATGCTCAGAACCGTCAGCGCCGCGTATACGACGAACGCGATCGTCAACAACGGAAACATTGCGTACATGGAAACCCCGCTCCTGTTTTTCCCCTTGGCCCCTGGTCCTACAGAGTCAGGGCCCCCGGCCGCGAAGGCCGATTTGAGCCACCATATCAAGGGCAAGCCGGAAGCTAAAGCTCGGATATCGTCTTTGGCGAGCGGGCGCGGTCATTAAGCCACATAACGCCAAGGAGATCGCGGAAGGCGACGCCGAGGCGCCCGAGATTGGTGTATTTTGACTGGCCGTGCGCCCTTTCGCGGTGATTGACCGGGTGAAACTCCACCATGAAGCCTTCCCGCCGCATCAGGGCCGGGAGATACCGGTGCATGTGGTCAAACGCCGGCAACCGCAAAAAAGCTTCCCGATAGAAGACCTTGAGGCCGCAGCCCGTATCCGCCGCGCCATCCTTGAGTAGCCCCGCCCTGATCTTGTTAGCGGCGCGAGACGCCCAGCGCTTGGCGGCCGAGTCCTTGCGCTTCGTCCGCTCGCCGGCCGCCATGGCGAGATCCTCCGGCGCAGCCGCGCGGGTGAGAGCCTTGAGAAGTCGGGGGACGTCCGCCGGGTCGTTTTGGCCGTCGCCATCGAGCGTGGCGATAACACTGGAGCGGGCCGCCAGAATGCCGGTGCGGATCGCCCGGCTTTGGCCCGCATTTGTCCCATGCGCGAGAATTCGAAGCTGAGGCGCCTTTGCGCGAGCCGTCGCCAGGGCCGTCAGGGTGCCGTCGGTCGAGCAGTCATCGACCACGATGATTTCGTGCGGGACCGCCTTGAGGGCGACCGAAATTTCCTCAACGAAGGCGGCCGCCCCGCCCTCTTCATTGAACATCGGAACAACCACCGATAGGGCGAGTTCGGAACTCGCCGTGCTCAGAGCGAAACGCGCCGCCGCGGTTGACGTCCGATCGTTCATGGCGCGGCTTTTAGGCGAGCCCTCGCCGCTCCGCCAGTTCGGCCGCGGCAGGCAGGCTCGATTATGAAACCGGCTTGGTTCATGGTGCGCCCGGAGGCGTGAGGTGGCGGCGTATTCGGGTGCTGAATCGGCAGGCGGTCGAAGTTTGCGCCTGACGGTCATTGGCCTCTTCGCCGCCATGGCGGCGCTCGCGGGCTTGCGCTCTCTCCCACCCCTCGATCGCGACGAGGCGCGTTTTGCGCAAGCGACCGCGCAGATGCTCGAAAGCGGAGACTTCATCGCGATCCGCTTCCAGGAGGACGAGCGCAACAAGAAACCCGCGGGCATCCACTGGCTCCAGGCGGCCTCGGTCGCCGCTTTCTCGGATGTCGATAGCCGCGAGATCTGGGCCTACCGCCTGCCTTCGATGCTGGGCGCTGTCCTTGCCGCGCTGTTCACCTATCTCGCCGCTGCGCGGCTCTACGGCCCCCAGACGGGATTGCTCGCCGGGCTCCTCTTGGCGTCGGCGCCGGTCTTCGCGGGCGAAGCGAACATCGCCAAAACGGACGCGATGCTCCTTGCTTGCGTTTGCGCGGCGCAGGCCGCCTTCATTCATGTCTTCGCGCGCTGGAAGGACGAAGAGCCCGCCTCCTATGGCTGGCCGTTCGTTTTCTGGATCGCGCTCGGCGCCGGCGTCCTCATCAAGGGACCGATCGCGCCGCTCATCGTCTTCCTTACCGCCGCCTGCTTCTTCGCCCGTGCGCGAGAACCCGGCTGGGTGCTAGCGCTGAAGCCCATTCTCGGCGTATTCATCCTTGTACTGATGATTACGCCGTGGGCTGTCGCCGTCGGCGTCGCCACCGAAGGCCGGTTCTACGCAGAAGCGTTCGGCGGCGACATGCTCGGCAAGATCGGCAAGGCGCAGGAGAGCCACGCCGGGCCGCCCGGCTATCACCTGCTGCTGCTCGCGGCGCTTTTCTGGCCGGCGGCGGCTCTGATCGCGCCCGCTTTCATCCAGGCGTGGAGCACGCGGCGCGCGTGGCCCGCTTGGTTCCTGCTTTCATGGATCGTTCCCGCTTGGCTGGTTTTTGAAGTCACGGCGACCAAACTGCCGCACTATACGCTGCCGCTCTATCCGGCGATCGCCATTCTCGCGGCGCGCGCGGCAAGCATCGGCTCGGCCGCACGCCGCCCGCTGGTGAGGCGCCTCGGCGCGTCGGTCTATTTTATCGTCGCCCTGATCGGCGCCGGCGCGATCGTCGCCCTGCCCTTTCTTTATGGCGGCGCGGGCGCGCTGGCCGGCGCGGCCTTCCTTGCAGCGCTCATCGTCGGCGCGGCAGGCTTCGGCGCAGTCCTGTTCTGGGCGGGGCGATGCTATGAAGGCGGCCTCGTCGCATCGCTCGCCGGCCTTCTTCTGGCCTGGGCAGCGCTCAACGCAGTTCTGCCGAGGCTGGAGCGCCTCGAAATCTCGCCGCGCCTGTCGCGAGCGCTCGACGATGAGGGCTTGCATCCGCTCAAGGACGGCGCGCCGCCCGTCGCGCTCGCCGGCTATTCGGAGCCCTCGGCGGTCTTCCTTCTCGGCACGCAGACCGAACTGACGGACGGGGCGGGCGCCTTCTCTCATTTGATGCTGGCGGGCGGCGCGGCCGTGGTTGAGGCGCGGCAGGAGGATTCGTTTCGAGCAGCGGCTTCGAGGGAAGGCCGATCCATACGCGGCCTTGCAACTATCGAAGGGCTCAATTATTCGAACGGCCGCGAGATGCGCCTCGTCATCTACCGCCTCTCGCCGCGCTGATGATCCTTACACAAACAAAAACCTTCATGGCAGGCCTCGCGACTCTCGTCAAAACGCGGCCCGCAGTCGCCTTTGGCGCGATCGCGATTGTGGCGACGGCGTTGCGCGTGCTGACGCTGATCCTCGCTGACGCCGACCTCGGCCCCGACGAGGCCCAGTACTGGGTGTGGAGCAAGAACCTCGCTTTCGGCTACTTTTCAAAACCTCCGCTCATCGCCTGGACGATCGCCGCCGCCACTTCGCTGTTCGGCGACGGGGAATGGGCGGTGCGGCTGGCGGCGCCGTTCTTTCATTGCGGCGCTGCGGCCTTCCTCTTCGCACTTGCGGCGAGGCTCTTCGATGAGAAGGTCGCGTTCTGGTCCGGCCTCGGCTGGCTTTTTATGCCTGGCGTTACCTTCTCCTCAGCGCTGATGACCACGGACGCGCCGCTCCTCTTTTTCTGGGCGGCGGCGCTTTATTTCTTCTTCGCCGTCGCCGGCGCGCGCGCCGAAAACCGACCGGCGGCGGCGCCGGCGCTGGCCCTCGGGCTCATGATCGGCCTCGGGATTCTGGCCAAATACGCGATGCTTTTCTTTGTGGGCGGCGCGATTCTGGCGATTATCGTCTCCGCCGATATCAGGCGACAATTCAGATCGGTCGATGCCGCCCTCGCCGGGCTCGTCGCGGCGGCGCTGATCTCTCCCAATATTTTCTGGAATGCGCAGAACGATTTTCAAACCATCACGCACACGGCGGCCAACGCCAAATGGGGCGCGGACATGTTCCACATCGACCGCCTCGCCGAATTTCTGGTCTCCCAACTTGGCGTCTTCGGGCCCGTTCTCGCGGCGCTGCTGATCTGGGGGCTCGTCACCTTGCCGAAGCGCCTCGGCGCGATGTCGCCGGAGCGGCAGCGCCAGCTCGCGCTGCTCGCCTTCATCGCCCCGCCGCTCGTGATCGTCAGCGTGCAGGCGTTTCTGTCGCGCGCGCACGCCAACTGGGCCGGCGCGGCCTACCCAGCCGCGACGATCCTCGCAGTGCTATGGGCGGTGAGGGCGGATCGCATTGGCGCGCTCAAGGCCAGCGCCGCGCTTCATGTCGGCGCCGCGCTCGTCTTTGCTTCGATCTTCACGAATTTCGCGCTCGCAGACCAGTTGGGCCTGTCGAATGCGGTGAAGCGCTTGCGCGGCTGGGATGAAACCGGCGCCGCCGTCCGCACGGCCGCCGCGCCGTTCGACGCTATCGTCGTCGATGACCGCGAATTGATGGCCTCGCTCCTTTATTATGCGCGCGGAGGACCGCCGATCGTTTCGTGGAACTCCAACCACAAGATCGATCATCACTTCGAGGCGTTCATGGGCGTCGAGACGGTCGCCGCGCCGCGCGCGCTCTTCGTCAACGAAAGCGCGGATGTAATCGCGCTCGCCGGCCAATACGACCGCATCGCGCCAGCCGGCCTGTCATCGACGGACCTCAAGGGCGGAAAGTCGCGCACGCTCCACTTTTATGCTGTCGAGGGTCTGCGGCCCTAGACCACGTTCTTCGAATTGCGAGTCGGAGAACGTGGTCGAGCGCGTCAGAACCGCCTCGATCGGCGCTGCGCGGAAATCTGCCGCGCCCGCCGCACTACGGCCGCGCCGGATCGGGCGCGGAGCTTCAGGAACGAACCTGCCCGGCTCGCGGCGCGCGCCACGAGCTTCAGGCCGAACACCCCCCAAAGAAGCGCAGCGACGAGCCAGAGGAACGGCGCCGGATAAGGTTCGGAGAAATGCGTATTGAAATAGCGGATGACGGACGCGGTCTTGCGCCGCTCGACGCGCATCGCCGAAACGCGGCTTGAGCTCTTGTGATGAACGACGCCGACATGGGGATCGAAAAACACGCGGCCGCCGGCTTTGGCGAAACGGAGGCAAAAATCCACATCCTCGACATGGAGAAAATAGCGCTCGTCCATGCCGCCGATGAGGAAGTAATCCTCCTTGTGCAGAAAGAAGCAGGCGCCGGAAATGACGGGCACCGGCGTCACCTCGGCGGGCCGCGGATCGCCATGGATGTTGAACCGGCGAAAATAGGGGTGGCGCGGCGCCACCCGATGGAGCCGGGTCGCCTCGACAAAGGCCGTCCACGGCGTCAGCGTCTGGCGGCGCGAGCCCTGTTGTTCGGTCCCGTCAGGATTGGCGATCATCGGTCCGATGAGCCAGGGGCGCTCCAGTTTCGCGCCGTCGGTTATAATCCGCGCGAGGCCCCCGGTCGGCATGATCGCGTCGGGGTTCAAGAACAGAAGACAGTCTCCGCGCGCGCGCTTGGCGCCGAGATTGCAGGCGGTTGCGAAGCCGACATTGCCATGCCCGCTGACGATCTCGACCGGCGCACCGTCCGGACTGGCGTCCGCGGCGGCCTGGACCGCGCCCTCCCAATTGCCGTTATCGACGACAATGATCTCCCGGATTTCGGGCGCGGCCTTCAACGAAGCGATGGCTCGGGCGAGCAAGGGTCCGGTGAAAAAACTGACGATGATCGCGGAAACCGCCGGCTGCTCTTCAAACCCCTCTTGCGCCACAACCCGCTCTCTCGAAACTCGACTGTTCATCCATGCCGCAAGCGCCGCGCCCTGACAACCGTCGCGACGGCGGCGCCGTCACCTCAAGTCCGGCGGCGCCGCTTCGCCGGCGAGGGCCGCGAGCGCCGCGTCGAGATCGAGAACCTCCTGCTTTTCCGAGCCGAGGCGGCGCAGCGAAACCTTGCGCTCGGCCGCCTCGCGCGCGCCGACAACGATAATGACGGGCGCCTTGGCCAGAGAGTGCTCGCGGACCTTGTAGTTGATCTTTTCGTTGCGCATGTCGGTCTCGATCCTCAGCCCCTTGGACTTCGCCAGCGCCGTGACTTCCCCGGCGTAGGCGTCGGCTTCGGAAACGATGGTGGCGACGACGGCCTGCACGGGCGCCAGCCATAACGGGAATTTGCCGGCGTAGTGCTCGATCAGAACCCCGGTGAAGCGCTCAAGCGAGCCCAAAATCACGCGGTGGAGCATGACCGGCGTATGGCGCCCGCCGTCCTCGCCGACATATTCGGCGCCGAGGCGGCGCGGCAGATTGAAATCGCATTGCAGCGTGCCGGTCTGCCATTCGCGGCCGATCGCGTCCTTGAGGACGAAGTCGAGCTTCGGCCCGTAGAAAGCCCCGTCGCCGGGATTGAGGATCGTCTTCACGCCGATCGATTGCGCAGCCGCGGCGAGCGCGCTTTCCGCCTTGTCCCAGACGTCGTCGGAGCCGATGCGCTGCGCGGGCCTTGTCGAGAGCTTCACGACCGGCTCGCCGAAACCGAGTTCGCGATAGGCCTCGAACAGGAGCGCGATAAACTCTTTTGCCTCCGAGTCGATCTGGCTTTCCATGCAGAAGATGTGCGCGTCGTCCTGCACAAATCCGCGCACGCGCATGAGCCCGTGCATGGCGCCTGAGGGCTCGTAGCGGTGGCAGGAGCCGAACTCCATGATGCGCAGCGGAAGCTCCCGGTACGAACGAAGCCCCTGATTGAAGATCTGCACGTGTCCGGGGCAATTCATCGGCTTCAGGGACATCGTGCGCTTGTCGCCCTCGCCCTCATCGACTTCGGCGATGAACATGTTCTCGCGATAATTCTCCCAATGGCCCGACTTCTCCCAGAACTTGCGGTCCATCAGCTGAGGCGTCTTCACCTCCTTGTAGCCATGCGCATTGATCTTGCGGCGCATGTACATCTCGAGCGTCCGGTAGAGCGTCCAGCCTTTGGGATGCCAGAAGACCTGGCCTACCGCCTCTTCCTGGAAGTGGAAAAGATCCATCTCCCTGCCGATCTTGCGGTGGTCGCGCTTTTCGGCCTCCTCGATGCGCGTGAGATAGGCGTTGAGGTCGGCCTCGCTCGCCCACGCGGTGCCGTAAATGCGCTGAAGCATGTCGTTGTTCTGGTCGCCCCGCCAATAGGCGCCCGCAACCTTGGTGAGCTTGAAGGCCTTGCCGATATGCTTGGTCGATGGCAGATGCGGCCCGCGACATAGGTCGTGCCAGGGGCCGTGAAAATAGACTTTGATCTCCTCCGTTCCCGGAAGATCCTTGATGAGCTCGGCCTTGTATGTCTCGCCGATAGACAGGAAGTGGTCGATCGCCTTGCCGCGTTCCCACACTTCCCTGCGGGTCGGGCGGTCCTCATCGACGATTTCGGCCATGCGCTTTTCGATCTTCGCGAGATCGTCCGTCGAGAAGGGCTCGGGCCTCGCGAAGTCGTAATAGAAGCCGTTTTCGATATTCGGTCCGATCGTCACCTGCGTGCCGGGAAAGAGCTCCTGCACGGCCTGGGCGAGGAGATGCGCCGCATCGTGGCGGATGATGTCGAGCGCCTCGTCGCCCGACTCGCGGGTCAGAATTTCGACGCGCGCATCGGCCGCGACCGGCTCAAAGAGATCGCGAACGACGCCGTCGATCTTGATGGCGATCGCTTTCTTCGCGAGCGATTTCGCGATGTTCTCTGCAATGGCGGTCCCCGTGACGGGGCCATCGAACTGGCGGATCGATCCGTCGGGGAGAGTGATGGCGACCATGGTTTCAGTCTTTCAATGCGCGCAGCAAGGCGTCGGCGAAACGCCCGGCGGCGCCCTTGTCGTGAACGAGAAACAGTTCGGGCTCAATGACCTCGACTTCCATCAGCTGCAAGCCGCCGTCAAGGCGCGCCGCGTCGCGAAGGACAACGTCGATGCGCGCGTAAAGAGACGGCTCCGGCAGCATCAGCAGAATGCGGCGGCCGGCCTCGACGACGTCAGGGCTGGCGACCGTCAGCGCCGTCGCGCCGCCATGGCTCTCCTGGACGAAGATCGAGCCGGATTTGGGACGCTTGATGAGCGCGTGCGAGAACTCTCCGCCGAAAAAGACGAGCGATGTCTCCCCGGCGGTTTCGATCTCTGCGATCAGAGGCTGGACGAGCGCCATGCCGCCGACCTTGCCCGCCGCTCTCTTGAAGGAGACGGGGTCGTCGATCCGCACGATCGAAATTCCGGCGGCGCCGCCGCCGACCACAGGCTTCACCACCGCTTCATCGAGCCCCAGACGATCGACCGCATCGAGCAGCGCCTCGGCGTGCGGCTCCGCAATCGCGGTCGGGGCGAGCGGCGCGCCGCGCGCGGCGAGATCGAGGAGATAGGTCTTGTGGAGATTCCAGCGCATGAGCCGGGGCGCATTGAAGACGCGCCGCGCCTCGCCTTCGAGCCGATCGATCCAGCCTGCGAATTGATCGGCGAACGGCACGTAATCCCAGGTCGACCGCACGATCACAGCGTCGGCACGCGCAAACGGATCAAAGGGCCCGTTCCAGGGATGCGCGCTCGCGCGAACGCCGCGCGCTTCCAGCGCCGCGGCCAGCAGCTGGTCGCTCGGCTGCAGATCCGGCTTTTCAAGGCAGGTGGCGAGCGCGATCTCGGTCATTGGCGATCAGGTATCATGAGACGAGCGGGGGCGCGGCTTCAAGGCCGGGCCTTTCGCTCCGTCCACGCCCAATCGCCGTAGCGCCAGATGCGCCATCCAGCGTCTGGAAGACTCGCAGGCACGGGATCGAAACCATGACTGCCAAAGGGATGGCAGCGCGAGAGCCGCGCTATGGACAAGATGAGTCCCCTTGTCGCGCCATGCGCGCGGAACGCCCCGGCCGCATAGTCGGAGCAGGACGGCGCGTGCCGGCAGCGCGCGCCGAGGAGATAGAACAAGGGCGAGAGCGTCGCCTTGTAAATCTTGAGCGCGCCAAGCGCGAGGATAGCCGGAACTGAAGGCATGCCGGCATGATGCCTGCGCGGCGCCGTTCGCGCAAACGGGATCAGAAAGCCAGCAGCGCTCTCGCCTTCTCGTAGATCTCGGCGTTGGCCGCGAGGATCGAGCCTTCATGCGACGGCCTCTGGCCGCCTTCGATCTCGCTGACGATCCCTCCCGCCTCGCGCACGAGGACAATGCCGGCGGTCACGTCCCAGCATTTGAGGCCGCGCTCCCAATAGGCGTCGAACCGTCCCGCCGCGACAAATGCAAGGTCGAGGGAGGCGGCGCCCCAGCGCCTGACGCCCGCCGTCGCATTGAGGACCCGGTCTGTCTCCTCCAGCGCCCTGGCGCGGCCCGGCAGGCCCTTGAACGGCAGGCCGGTTGCAAAAAGCGCGCTGTCGAGATCGACGCGCCCCGAAACGCGCAGGCGGCGGTCGTTGAGGAACGCGCCCTCTCCCTTCTCCGCCCAATAAAGTTCGTCCGTCACCGGATTATAGACGACGCCTGCATAGGGCTGGCGATCGCGCTCAAGCCCGATCGAGATCGCGAATTGCGGCAGGCCGTGAAGAAAGTTCGTGGTGCCGTCGAGCGGATCGACGATCCAGCGGTTCGAGTTGTCGGCGCCCTCGATCTCGCCGCGCTCCTCCATGACGAAGCCGTATTTCGGCCGGCCCTTCGAGAGATCCTCGAAAATCGACTGCTCGGCCCGGATATCGGCCGCCGAGACGAAATCGGCCGCCCCTTTCTTCGAAACAACCAGAGCCTCCGCCTCGCCATAGTCGCGCCGCAGGCCCTTGGCGGCCTTCCGCGCGGCGGCGATCATGACGGTGAGGAGAGGCGAGGCGTGGGGCATGCTGAATTTCTGAGCTGTCGGCGCGGCAACATAGCCGCCACCGGCGCTGGAGCAAGCCATGGCGGTGTTGATTTGCAAGCGATTCGCTTAAGGGGGGCGCGAGGGCGTGCACAGGCAAAGGCGTCGTTCAGATCATGACGGAGGCGCAACCGGGCCCCAATCTGGCGCGAAAGGTCGCAACAAGCGCTCTCTGGATCGTGGCGGCGCGCCTCGTCATGCGCTCGCTCGGCTTCATCAACACCATCATTCTCGCCCGGCTTCTCGCGCCTGAGGATTTCGGGATCATCGCCATCGCGACCGCGGCGATGCAGCTTCTCCAGGGCGTCACCGATTTCGGGGTGAGCCAGGCGGTGATCAAGTTCCGTCAAACGGGCCGCGACGCCCTCGACCCGCTCTTTACGCTGTCCGCCGCGCGCGGAATCCTGATCGCCGCCGTCCTCGTCGCGGCGGCGCCGCTCGCCGCGCAGTTCTACGAGGATCCGCGCGTCTTCTGGGTGTTCGCCGGCATTTCGATTTATCCGCTGCTCACGGGCTTCATCAATCCGGCCTTCTACGAATTCGAGCGCGACCTGCAGCTGTCGAAGGAATTCATTTCGGGCTCAGTCAACAAGCTCGCGTCGGTCGTGGTGTCGATCGCGATCGCGGTCATGTTCCGCACCTACTGGGCGATCATCCTCGGCCTCGCCGCCGGCGGGCTGGTGCAGCTCATTCTCTCCTACACGCTGCGGCCCTACGCGCCGCGACTGACGCTTGCGGGCGCAAAGGAAGTGCTCAGCTTTTCCGGCTGGCTCTTTGGCGTGAGCATCATCACGGCGCTCAACAACAAGCTCGACATGTTCGTCGTCGCAAGGGCGATGACGCCCGCCGAGACAGGGCTCTATTCCGTGGGCTGCCAGTTCGCCGAACTGCCGACCAGCGAGATCGCCGTCCCGATCGCCCGGGCGGTCTATCCGGGACTGTCCGCCCTGCAGGGCGACCATGATCGCGTCACCTCCGCTTACTTGCGCGGCGTCGAAGCGCTGGCGGCGATCGGCCTTCCCGCCGCGTTCGGTCTCTCGTTCGTCGCGCGCGACGCCGTCCCGCTCCTCCTCGGCGCGCAGTGGC
>JBEBFW010000294.1:0-3347 GCA_040081755.1 Parvularculaceae bacterium | reverse complement strand
CACCAGCAACCCCGCGCCGTCGGTGATGATGTCGTTGGCCGCGCAGTGCGCCGCCGCCGATCCTTCGGCGTGGGCGCCGTCTCTGGCGCTGATTTTCTCGATGCTCGGCTCAAGGAGCCATTTGTCGTTCGTCTTGCGGTAGCCGCGATTGACGAAGGCGATTTCGTCTGTTTGCGGAATATAAACGAGCCCGTGGGGCCGCAGGCCCCCATGAACGGCGCCGGCGGCGAGAAGCGGCTCCGCGGCGGCCTCGCCGTTCGACGCTGCAAGGTCTGCGATGGCGACGGCGTAGACGCCGCCTTCAGGTATCTCGAAGGCGCCTGACGCGGCCGCCTTGGCGGCGGCGGCGCGGTCGTAGGCCGACAAGATCAGGCGCTCGCGCACGGCGTCGATCGCGAAGTCCTCAACCCCGGTGATGGCCGCTCCGGTCGCCTTGTCGGTCAGCGCAACGCGCTCGCAGGAAGACAGCGAGTATTTTGGCGACGGAATCGCCTCGCCCGAACAGGCGGCCGCGAGGAGCGCGCCGAGGAAGGCGCCCGCTCGGCTGAAATGCGCTGGTCTACGCAACATGGCTCTCCGCCTCCCCTGGCGCACTCGCTCCGGGCCGAGTGTATCCCCATTTCTCGACGAAACGCCCGAGCCTTCGCTCAACCTTGGCGGCCGCTTCATCGGAATAGCCGAATTTATTCTTCTCGAAGGTTTTGACCGACGCAAGATAGCGCTCAAAGGCCGGTTTCGCCGAGTCGAAACCGGGGAGCGCCAGGGCGCCGTAAATCTCCGCCAGAGCCTCCAGCGGGCTCGCGTCCAGCCGGTCGTAGCGCATTTCGATATAGCGGTCGGCCGGCAGATCGCGCGCATCGTTCTCGATCGCGCGCATCATCCGGTCGTAGGCATAGAGAATGGTTTCGTCGATATCGACATGATCGTAGCCCTGAAGGGCGAACACCTTCAGCAGCCTCTCGTAGAAATTCCGCATCGAGACGAACACGTCGTAGGGGTTGCGGTGAATGTGAACGAACTTCGCCTCCGGAAACATCTCGCGCAAAAGGGCGAGCCGACCCGTATAGACCGGGTTCTTGATGAGGAGCGGTTTGCCGTCCTGCAGCAGCGTCAGCTTGCGGAGGAGATAGACGAAGCGCTCCCGCCAGCGGGCGACCTCGGCCGCAGAGCAGCCGTCGAAGAAGAGCCCGCGCCGCACGAAATCCGAGAACGCCCGCGGAAAATAAATGCCGTGATAGAACGAGAGCTCGGACATGTTGGCGAGCGCGATTTCATCTTCCTGCGGACTGTCCGGCGTCACGGGGATGTTGTCGATGAAACGCTGCTTGGGCAGCGCGCGTTCGAGGAGCGGGCGAAAGGCCCGCGCAAGCCCGAAGAGGTCCCAGGGAAGCCCGGTTGCGATCGGCGGCACGAAGCCGAAAGCGCCGCCCTTCACCATGATGTTGTAAAGATGCGTCGTCCCCGATCGCCAATGGCCGAGAATGAACACCGGCGGCGCCAAGGCGCTGGCCGCCGGCAACCTGTTTTCGATGAGCAATCGTTCGGCGGTCGAAAAAGGCCAGCGCGCAACAGAAGCGAGCGCGATCAACGCGCCCGAGCCCGCTCGGTCCGGCAGGCCGGCGCGGCCGACGACAGCGGCGAGCGTGCCCAGATTTGCGCCGCACAGGGGATGCGCCATGGTCTTCCTTTCGACGTGAGGCGGCTTAGCCCGAAGCGTCGATGGGAGCAAACCGGAGCTGGCGGCGCCGCCCTAATTCCGCGACGGATAGATGCCTTCAAGAGCGATGCAGGCAGTGATGCCGAGATAGGGCTGCATGTTGTTCACCGGCTGTCCGCCGCCTGTCGCCCCGATCGACGTCGAGACATTGGCGATCGAAGTTGGATCCATATCGACGTCCGCGACGCCCGTCGAATAGACGCGCCCCAGTCTTGCGTTAGCCAGCACATTGCCTGTCGGGACGTTCGTGTCGCCGGGCGAAGAGTTCGCGCGCAGCGTGAGGCTCGAAGCGGCGCCGTGAGTGTGCGCCGGGAGCTGCGCCACCGACATCGTCGTTGCAGCCTGACCCGAAGCTTCGCCCACGACGACATCGGCAAGGCCCGGCCCCTGCCCCGGCCCGACGATGACGCGGCCGCGCAAATCGGGGAGACCGAAAGTGACCCGGCCGTCGCCGCCGTACTGTGTGCCGAGCAGGCTGAAGAGCGCCTGGTTCTGGGAAATCGACAGCAACGGGCCGCTCATCGGGGCCCAGCCGCGCGGACAGAAATTGGCGCCGGTGAACATCACCTGCGCAATGAAAGGCTCGGCCTGCGCCGCGGCAGGCGCGGAGGAGCCAAAAGATAGTGCTGACGCTGTTGCAGCAAGGATGACGAAGCGCATGGTCTCTCTCCCGGTTCGGCGCGCCGTCCTCGACCGCGGCGCCAGGCAAAAGGGGACCAATCTCATTCGGCGATCGTCGCCGCTTCCCCCTAAACGGCGGTTGCAGGTTGCGACCTCCCCGCCCGTCCGGTCAACGGCGGGGCCATGCCTCGAAGGACCCGCAGCCAAGTGAATCCGGCGCGATGCGGGCACGCTTGGTCGCTTGGCTCTATCCAAAGGCCAGCCAAGCGGGCAGCATTGGCGCCGACTGGGACAAGGAGCGGCGATAATGAAACGAACGGTTTTTCTGACGGCGGCGGCCATTCTGACGGCAGGCGCCGCCTCGGCCGAGGAGAAGGCCTATTCCCTCACCGGCTTTGAAGGCGTCAGCGCGTCAGCAGGCACGCATGTCGAGGTCAAGACCAATCCCGAGTTTTCGATTCGCGCGGTCGGCGACCCCGATGCGATCGAACGCCTCAAGGTTGAAACCAACGGCAAGACCCTTGAGATCGGCCGCAAACCCGGAATCAACTGGGGCCGGAGCGGCAAGCTGATCGTCTATGTCACGCTGCCCGACCTGAAGGCGCTGTCGGTATCTTCCGGCGCGCATGTCAACGCCGCGGGCGTCAATGGCGGTCCGTTCGCGCTTGACGGTTCGAGCGGCGGCCACGCCGAAGTCACCGGCAAATGCGACGCGCTCGCGGCGAACGTCTCGAGCGGCGGACACCTTGACGCCGATACGCTGCTCTGCCGCACGGCCTCCGCCGACGCCTCGTCCGGCGGTCACATGAAGATCCACGTCTCGGAAAGCATCGACGCCGACGCCTCAAGCGGCGGTCATGTCGAAGTGTCGGGCGGACCGAAGAACGTCAATGTCGATAGATCGAGCGGCGGCGACGTCGATATCGAATAGCAGTTTCGGTGAGCGGCGACACTCTGGAGGTCGCAGGCTGGCGTTCTTCTGCAATGACAAACTGCGCCTCACCCTGAG
>JBEBFW010000080.1:0-12554 GCA_040081755.1 Parvularculaceae bacterium | reverse complement strand
ACGTCGCCGACCATTTTCAGGGCGTCGATGTCGAGCCCGGAATCCGTCTCGTCCATGATCGCGAAGCGCGGCGCCATGAGCGCCATCTGCAGCATTTCCATGCGCTTCTTCTCGCCGCCCGAAAAGCCGACATTAAAAGCGCGCTTCACCTTGTCCTCGGCGAGGCCGACAAGGCGCGCCTTTTCGCGGAATACCTTCAGAAAGTCCGCCGCCGAGACTTCACCTTCTCCTCGCGCGCGCTTCTGCGCGTTGAGGGCGGTGCGGATGAAATTCATGACGGCGACGCCGGGAATCTCGACCGGATGCTGGAACGAAAGGAAGAGCCCCCGCGCGGCCCTCTCATCGGGCTTTAGCGCGAGAACATTCTCGCCATCGAGCGTCGCCGTCCCGCCCGTGACCTCGTAGCCGTCGCGGCCGGCGAGCGCGAAGGAGAGCGTCGATTTCCCCGAGCCGTTCGGCCCCATCATGGCGTGCACTTCGCCCGCCGGTACGGTGAGCGTCAGCCCCCGTATGATCTCGCTTCCGGCGACGGTGACGTGGAGATTGTCGATGTTGAGCATTACTCTGCGCTCTCCTCAAGCGCGCGCATATGGTCGTCCAGGCTTGCGAGAAGCCGCTCCGCCATGAACGCCTCATACAACGCGACCGCGCCGCTTTGGCGCTCCTCCAGAACGTCGAGATAGGCGGCGCGCTGCTCGGGTCCGATGACGATTGGCGCGTAGCCGCCGCGAAACAGAGTGAGATTCATCAATAGGCGCGCGGTGCGGCCGTTGCCGTCGCTGAAGGGATGCAGGGCGACGAGGCGCCAATGGGCTTCGATCGCGTCGCGCGCGGTCGCCGCGGCGCCGCCGAGCCATTCGCCGAATTCCGACATCAGTCCGGGGAGCTTTGCCGGCGAGGGAAACACGCCGAGCGATCCGGCGACGCGCCGCTGATGCCGCGACAGAAATCCCGCCTCGTCGGGCAGCGAGCGCTTCAGGATCGCGCGGTGCAGCTCGAGCACGAGATTGTCGTCAAGGCGCCTATCCGAGGCCGCGACGATCTTAGCCCATTCGAGAGCCGCCGCATGATCCTCCGCTTCCAGATGATCGCGCACCGGCTTGCCGGTCGCCGTGATGCCTTTTTCTAGGACAAGCGCGGTCTCGGCCCGCGTCAGCGTGTTTCCCTCGATGGCGTTCGACGTGTAGGTGAGTTCGACCCCATACCAACGTTCGAGCGCCGCCGCGCCCCGCGGCCGCGTCCGGCGCAACTCGACGAGATGGTCGCGCTTGGCGTCGATGTCGGTCCAGAGGGTCATCCGACGGTCTCCGAGAGGACATCGTTTTTCGTGTATGTGTGGATGACTTCAATCTTCCCGACAATCATCAAATTGAACTCGGCAAGCCGCTCCGCCGGAATCCATAGTTCTTCGTGCATATTGGCGCCGACGATCCGGCGCTCGGACCGCGCGAGATAGGCTGCGCCCACGGCAAAACGCGTCACATAACCAACGCCGTCGTTGTTGAAACGTGTATTCCAGTCGCGCGCGATCTGAATCGCATATTCCTCATTCAGTACTGGATAGAAGATCGGCTGCTCGGGCAATCGGGGCGGAAACGCTCGGAATTGAAGCGCCTCGATAAGCCTCAATTCGCTTGCGCCGACTGGGTGGTATAGCGTGGTGACCGGTCCGCTCACCCGACGCTCCCTTCCAAACTCACCGACAAAAGCTTCTGCGCCTCGACTGCGAACTCCATCGGCAGCGTTTGCAAAACCTCCTTGCAGAATCCGTTGACCAGCAGCGCGACGGACTCCTCCCCGGACAGTCCTCGTTGCTGGCAATAGAAAAGCTGGTCCTCGGCGAGGCGCGACGTCGTCGCTTCGTGTTCGAGGATCGCCGAGGGGTTCTTCGATTCGACGTGAGGTATGGTGTGCGCGCCGCACTCATGGCCGATGAGGAGCGAGTCGCATTGCGTGAAATTGCGCGCGCCGGTCGCGTTCCGGTGGATCGACACAAGCCCGCGATAGGTGGAGTTCGACTTGCCGGCCGAGACGCCCTTGGCGACGATGCGCGAGCGCGTATTGCGCCCGAGATGGATCATCTTCGTGCCAGTGTCCGCCTGCTGATGATTATTGGTGATGGCGATTGAATGGAACTCGCCCTGCGAGTTCTCGCCCTTCAGGATGCAGGAGGGATATTTCCAGGTGATGGCGGAGCCCGTCTCGACCTGCGTCCACGAAACCTTCGAGTTTCGCCCGCGGCAGTCGGCGCGCTTGGTCACGAAATTGTAGATGCCGCCGCGCCCGTCCTTGTCGCCGGGATACCAGTTCTGCACGGTCGAGTATTTGATCTCGGAATCGTCCTCCGCGACGAGCTCGACGACCGCCGCGTGCAACTGGTGCTCGTCGCGCATCGGCGCGGTGCAGCCTTCGAGATAGGAGACGTAGGAGCCCGGCGCGGCGACGATCAGCGTCCGCTCGAACTGGCCGGTCTTTTCCTCGTTGATGCGGAAATAGGTCGAAAGCTCCATGGGGCAGCGAACGCCCGGCGGCACATAGACAAAGGTGCCGTCGGAGAAGACTGCGGAGTTCAGCGTCGCGAAGAAATTGTCCGAAACCGGAACGACGGTGCCGAGGTATTTCCGCACGAGATCGCCATGCTCGCGGATCGCCTCCGAAATCGACATGAAGATGACGCCGGCTTTCGCCAATTCCGCGCGGAACGTCGTCGCGACCGAAACCGAATCGAACACGGCGTCGACCGCGACCCTCGGCGCGCCCTCGACGCCGAGCAGAGTTCCGGTCTCTTTGAGCGAAATGCCGAGCTTCTCGAAGTCACGCAGGATCTCCGGCGGGACATCTTCGATCGACTTGTATTTCGATCCCGTCTTCGGCGCCGCGTAGTAATAATGGTCTTGAAAGTCTATGGGCGGATAATGGACCATCGCCCATTTGGGCTCCTCCATCTCCTTCCAGCGCGCGAAGGCCTTCAATCGCCAGTCGAGCATCCACTGGGGTTCTTCTTTCTTCGCAGAAATGTAGCGAACGGTATCCTCGGAAAGGCCCTTCGGGGCGCGCTCCGATTCAATGTCGGTGACGAAGCCGTGCTTGTAGGTTTCGAGCGACTTCGCCGTCTCGACGGTGGCCTTGTCGATTCTGGTCAGCGGCTCGTTCATGCCGCCCTCGCTTTGACGCGCGCATAGGCGGCGGGCCATTCGGTGCAAAACGCGTCCGCGTCTTCATCCGTCGAGCCCCAGCCGAGCGAAACGCGAATGCCGCACGACGCAAGCTCCTCGGAGACCCCCATCGCAGCGAGGACATGCGACGGCTTCGTCTTGCCCGACGAGCAGGCGGAGCCGGACGAAATCGCGATGCCGGCGAGGTCCATCGCCATCAATTGCGTCGGCGAGGAAAATCCGGGCGCGGACAATGAGAGCGTGCCGGGGAGGCGCGCTTCGCACTTGCCCCAGACGCTTGCGCCGGCCGCCTCGGCCGCTTCCTGCATAAGGTCGCGCATCGCGGCGATCTTCGCTCCCTTCGCGATGTAGTCGGCGGCGAGGTCGCACGCCTTGCCGAGCCCCGCGATCGCCGGAACGTTATGTGTGCCCGCGCGGCGATTATTCTCGTGGCCGCCGCCGCGCATCACGGGATCGAGCGGCAGGTTGGGGCCGGCGATGAGCGCGCCGATGCCGATCGGCCCGCCGAATTTATGCGCGCTCAGGGCCAATAGGTCCGCGCCGCTCATGACGAAGTTGACCGGCGTTTTGCCGACCGCCTGCACCGCGTCGATAAAGAGGAGACCGCCCTTTTCATGCGCAATCTCCGCCGCCTCGCGTACTGGCTGAATGACCCCTGTCTCGTTGTTGGCGAACATGAGGCAAAGGAGAAAGCCGCCATCGCGTTTCGCGTCGTAGTCCTTGAGGCGCGTCCGGAGCCAGCCAAGGTCGGCGACGCCGCCGCCGGTCGCCGGAATCGTTTCGACAGGAACGCCCGTGGTCGCCGCGTTCGCCGGCACGGCCGCGTGCTCGATCGCACTCACGAGTATACGTTTGACGGCGCCGTTCCTGACCGTGCCGTTGAGCGCATAGTGGATCGCTTCAGTGCCGCCGCCAGTGAAGATGACGCCGCTTACGGGCGCATTGACGAGGCTGCGCAGTTTCTCGCGCGCATCCTCGACGATAGCCCTGGCGGCCCGGCCTTCAGCGTGTACCGAAGAGGAGTTTCCGATTGTGCGCATCGCAGCGCACACCGTTTCGATCACCTCGGGCCGCACAGGACAGGTCGCATTGTAGTCAAGATAGCGCCGTCTTTTTTCGCTCATTCCGCAGCCCCAACGTACTGCTGCCTCTGGCGCTGCGGCGAGTTTACGGCGGCCAGTCCGAGCACACGCCGCTCGAGGACGTCTTCGAGAGACACTGCATTGAGAAAGATGTCTATCTGCCGGCCAAGTTCGTCCCAGAGGTCGTGGGTCAAGCACCGCGCTGAAGTTCCATTGCAGCTCTTGCCGGACCCCGGTTCGCAGGCCGTCGTCCTGATTTCCTCATCGACCGCAGCAACGACCTCGGATACGCGAATATCGCAAGCGGCGCGCGCAAGGTTGTAACCGCCAGAGACGCCGCGATTGCTCTCGACGAGCCCGGCGCGCTTCAGCTTTGCAAAGAGCTGCTCGAGATATCCGAGGGAAATTCCCTGACGCAGCGCAATGTCCGGAAGGGCGACCGGCTCGCGCGGACCTTGCGCGGCGAGGTCGGCCATGGCCTGGACTGCATAGCGGCCCTTCGTCGTTAGCTTCATCTTTGACCTCGGAGCGGCAAAATTGTCACATTCGCTGAAGAACAAGCGGCGCCGGTTTCGGCCCGTGGTATAGGCGCGCCCGCCGGATCAACGGCCCGGCCCAGTTCATTTAGTAAACCCAAGGAAATCAGTCAACATTTGACGCGGAGCGCGTTTCGCCTTGCGCCATATTCCGGCGCTGAACGCCTAGTTCCCCTCCGGGTCTTACAACGCAACGGAAGGTTCTTATGCCGGAAGTAATATTCGCAGGCCCAGGGGGGCGCCTCGAAGGGCGTTACCAGCGCGGCAAGGGCGACAGTCCGCCCGTCGCCCTCATCCTCCATCCGCACCCTCTCTTCGGCGGCACGATGAACAATCGCGCCTGCTTCGAGCTTTACAACCTGTTCGGTCGCAAGGGCTTTGCTGTGCTGCGATTCAATTTCCGCGGAATTGGGCGCAGCCAGGGCGAGTACGATCACGGCCAAGGCGAACTGGCCGACGCGGCGACGGCGCTCGATTATCTTCAGCAGCTCAATCCGAATGCGCCTTTCGCTTGGGTCGCCGGATTTTCCTTCGGCGCCTGGATCGGCATGCAGTTGCTTATGCGCAGGCCCGAGATCGCCGGATTCATTTCGGTGTCGGCGCCGGCGAACCTCTACGACTTCTCATTTCTTGCGCCTTGTCCGTCATCCGGCGTCGTTCTGCACGGCGAAATCGACAAAGTGTGTCCACCTGAGGAGACGAAGACGATGGTCGAGCGGACGCGCACCCAAAAAGGCCGCAAGATCGAGTTTCAGGTCGTGCCGGGCGCGGATCACTTCTTCGAGCAGCATCTGGAGCCCATGATCGTGCAGTCCGAGGTCTACCTCGACAAGCGCCTGGCGCACCCGGAGCCGGAAGGGCCGTTTGAAACGCGCTAAGCGTCGTCCGCCTACTGAGGTTGCGCGTCAGGTTCAGGCGGAGGCGCGCCCTGCGTCTCCTGAAGAGGAGGGGCCGGCGTCTCGGCTGCGGTTGGCTCGGGCTCCGATGCTGGCGGCGCCTCGGCGGAGGGAGTTTCTTCGCCAGGCGCCGGAACCTGTGTTTCGATCTGCGGCGGCTGTGGTTCTTGAGCGGATGAGGCGGGCGCCCCCGCGGGCGGGGCGGCATCGCCCGGGGATTTCACCGGAGTGCGGCCGAATATCCGGTCAAAACCGTCTTTGACCGCCGAGCTCTCACCGGTTTCAGCCGCTTCGCCCGATCCGGACGTCGTCGAGCCGTCGGACGGCGGCGAAGATTTCGGACCGATGACGCCGTCGAGGATATCGCGCACGGGGTTCGGCTCCTCTTCCTCCGTCGAAGCGTCAGAACCGTCTGCAGGCTGAGGTTTCGCGAAAGGCTTTCGCAGAAAGTCGCCGAGACCGCCGGTCAGCACAGCTTTTAAGAGCGCTTCCTCGTCCACCCAGGGCTTGGGGTTTGAGAATGTGCCGGTAATTTTGAGAGGGATCGCCACGGAGCGCTTCTCCTGGTTGCCGACCTTGACGATGGCGACCGGCGCGAGGCGCAGGTCCAGCGTCTGGGCCGGTAGATTGACGGCGCCTTTTCCCGTGACGATGACAAGCGGGCCCTTGAGCGAAATCGAAGGCGCGGTCACGTATCCGTTTTCGATAGTGAAGTCCGAGAGGAACTCAGAAAAATCCGTGGTCTCGTCTGGACGTTGCGCGATTGCGAGAACCTTCTGCACGGCCGCCGGACTGACGCCGCCTTTCAGAATGTCGCCGTTCAAAAGGTCCGCGATGCCCGCGGCCAGCTTGCCCAGATTGATACCCTTGAGCGAGCCGTCGGCGATATCGAATCCGCCTTTGCCGTCCATCGAGTTCATAATGGCGGCCTGGCTTGAGCCGGAGGCCGAGAACTCCATGTTGAAGCCGCCGAGGCCCAGGAGCTTGTCGATCTTCATGAGATCTTTGGTGAAGGGCTCGGCCTGCACTGAGCCGACGTCAAATTTGCCGGTGATCGCAGGTGCGCTCTGGCGCGCGTTTACAACGAGTTGGCCCGATCCGGCTCCGCCGTACATGCCCAGTTCCGGGATGTCGGCGACCATGCGGCCGTTTTCGATCTTGAGCTTCATCCGGCTTTCGCCAAACTTGAGGTCGTTCAGGAACACTTGTTCCGCAGTGACATCGAGATCGGCGTCGATGTTCCGGAGGCTCGCGAAGTCGAGCTTGGCTTCGGACCAGGCCGGGAACCCTTGGGCGCCCGCCGCCGGCGGCGGGAGGTAGGGCCGAAGGTCGAGAGCCCCCACGGCGAGACGTCCGGTCGCTTTGGGTCGTGCGCCGCTCCAGACGAGGCCGATATCTCCTGTTGCGTCGATCTGATCGAAATCTATATCCGCGGCCGTGAGGCGCAACGAATTAGGGCCGCCCTTGGCCTGCCCCTTGATGGCGAGGTTGTCGAATCCCGGCGCATCGGCAAGCGGCGTTCCCATCATTTTCGCGAACGCCGGCAAGTTGGGGGCGTTGAGCGACACGAGACCCGCATAGGAGAGCGCCTCTGCGGACTCGACGATCAGGTCGGCGCTGGCCGATGCGTCGCCGAGCGTCAGATCCAGCTTCAAGCCAGCAGGTTCTTTCGCCATGACCTTCGTCAGACTGGTCAACACGACCTTCGCCTTGCTCGGCGTTCCTTCGAATTTGAACGCGCCATCGATTTCCAATGGCTCCGAGAGACTCTTCAACGTGACAGCGGCGTCGATGTCATCGAAATTGTAAGTCTTCTTCGCGGCGCCATCGACGAAGGCGACCTTGCCGTCGACAATCCGCACGTCGCCCAGTTGCACATCCCGAGGCTCGGAACGCTGCTGTGGATCGGATGAAGGCCCTCCAGCGAGATTCCAGTTGACGCGGCCATCCTTGGCCCGAGCCAGATTGATGTCCGGTTCAGTCAGAACGAAGCGATCGATCTGGACAGATCCCTTCAACAACGGCAGCAGTTTCACGCCGATATCGGCGGCCTTGACGTACGCAAGGTGGGGGGCGTCGAAGCCCTCAGCGTTCGCGATCATCAGCTCGGTGACGTGAAACGCCGTCTGCGGAACGAGTTTGAAGTGAAGATTGTCGCCAACCTTGACCTGCCGGCCGAGCGCTGTCGATGCTGCTTCCTCAATCCGGCCCTTATAAGCCCCAACGGGGACCAGACCGGGGGCGATCACCACGATCCCGATCAGCAGCGCCGCCAGCGCAGCAACCGCTAAAATAAATCTCTGCATGGCGCCCTCTGCTACAATCGTTCCCGGCCGATTTGCCCGACCGTTTCGCCCTTCATATAGTGCATTCCGCTGCCGACTCCAGCCGGCGAAGCCGACAAGACCCTTTGCGTGGGCGAGGCTGATCGTGGCAAACCCTCGCCGTTTGTCGGATTGAGGATAGCGGGCTCGGCGGGCAAGGCGGAAACGTGACCAACACGAATGTTGTCGAACGGAAGGAAAATCTCTCATTCCCAGAGTTTGAGAGGAATTATCTTCGGCCCAATCGTCCGGTGGTGGTCGCCGGGGCCGTCGATTCCTGGCCCGCGCTGGAGCGGTGGACGCCGGATTTTTTCGCCCGGAAGTATCAGGGTCGCAAGGTGTCGTGCCGCAACGATCCGACTGACTGGACCATGGATTCTTATGTCGCGGCCCTTCGATCGTCGACGCCGGAAAGACCGCTCGGCTATCTCCGCAACCTGAACATCCAGCCAGACTACCCGGATCTCGTACCGGACATTGAACCGAAGTTGCGGCTTGCTGCGCCGGACTGGCTGTCGAGCCGCCTGATGCCGAGAGACTGGTTGCGACCCAATCATCTCAATCAGCTCTTCATCAGCGGGCGCGGCGCGCGGATCACGCTCCATTATGACGACTGGAAGACGCACAACACCGTGTCCAACGTTTATGGTGAAAAGCGCTTCGTTCTGTTCGATCCAACGCAGTCGGAGTTTCTCTATCGACGCGGCGACGAGCGAAGCGGGGGCGATTACATCCTGTCGGCCGTCGATCCCTGGCGGCCGGACTTTAAGGCGCATCCGCTGTTCGATAGAGCGAGACCGCTGAGCGTTGTTATCGGCAAGGGCGACACCCTCTTCGTCCCAGCCGGCTGGTGGCATTCCTCTTTTACCGAATCGACCTGCATCTCAGTGAGTTCAAGCTTCGCGAACTGGTCGAACTGGCGCGCGCTCGTCGTTGAGATCGGGCGATTGCGGTCGAACGAGAATACGATCAAGAGAGCGGCGGTACAGGCTTATCTCAGCGCCGCCGGCGCAATACTCGGCGCTCTACACGGCCTTGGTATTGATCTGTAGGCGGCGCCAACTTCGGGCCGCCGAAGTCGGGCTTCCAGCTTTTGGAGGAACATGATGGAAAAAGTGAAACTGCCTCTGCTGGGTGGCTGCCATTGCGGATCGCTTCGCTATGCGCTCAGCGCGCCGCCGCTGATGATCTATAATTGTCATTGCGCGAACTGCCAGAAGATCACCGGGAGCGCGTTCACCATCGCGGCGACCGTCATGGAAACGGCGCTGGCCTTCACCGCTGGCGCGCCGGCGCGCGTGGAGTGGAAGGCCGATTCCGGCAATGTGCGCTTCGGTCTCTTTTGCGGCGCCTGCGGCAGCCGGATCGCAAACGGCCAAACTCCCTCGGTCGGCGTCCTGTCGCTGCGCGCCGGAACCTTTGACGACACGTCGTGGGTGGAGCCGGTCGGCGACATCTGGACGAAAAGCGCGCAGCCCTGGGTTCGCTTCGGCGCTCTCACAAGCGAAGGTCAGCCGAAGGACTATGCGCCCTTTGTCGAGTCCTATCGGGCGCAAGGGCGCTTCTAGCCGCGCTTCAATCGTGCACCGACGCCTAAATTACCCGCTGTCGATCATTCGTCGCGATGAACCTTTTCGGCGCGCTCGTGACGCTCCTGCGCTTCAAGGCTCAAGGTTGCGATGGGGCGCGCTTCGAGGCGGCGAATGCCGATCGGCTCGCCGCTCTCCTCGCAAAAGCCGTACTCGCCGGTTTCGATGCGCCGAACCGCCGCGTCGATTTTGGATATAAGTTTGCGCTGTCTGTCGCGGGTGCGCAGTTCAAGCGCTTTCTCGGTTTCACTTGTCGCCCGGTCGGTAAGGTCCGGCAGGTGAAAGCTGTCTTCCTGAAGCTGATCGAGCGTATCCTGACTGTCACGCAGAATGTCGCTCTTCCAGTCGAACAGCTTGCGCCTGAAATACTCGAGCTGACGCTCGCTCATGTAAGGCTCGTCTTCAGACGGACGGTATTCCGCTAAATCGATTGCCGACACTGACTCACTCCCGTTACGACGCGCCTTTCGCACTCCCCGCTCCCTCATTGCCGGCGATGGCTGGCGCCTTATAGCGGCGCGCCCTTTCCGCCTCAAGATTTACGAAGGATCGCGCGAACTAGGCGCCGCGCGATCGGGGCCTAGATAAGCGGCTATGGTTGACGATTGGTATTCGGCGCGCGCATCAGCGCCCTCGCTTGGCAAGCTCCACACGCGCACGCACGGCGATTTCGTCGAGCGCCGACTGAACTGCAACATCGCTGTCGCACGGCCCCCGAGGCGCCGCCGCCGCCGCGAGCGCTTCGAGGTCCGCGTCGGATTGGGTCCCGTCTAATAGGCTGACGCGAAGGCGGTCAAGCAAGGAAAGAGCCCATTGCGCTGCAGCAATTTTCTGCCTGCGATCCTGGTCGCGGGCTGCGACGCCTTGAAGTTCGATGAGAGCGCCGAGAATGTCGCTGGGCGCCGCCGGGGCCGCTGACGCGTTGCCCTGAACGCCGCCGGTCAGGTCCGCTCGAAAGTTTCCAGCGGTTGTCGCGGCCTTGCGCGTCCCCGTGGCGGGTCCCATTCGATCGATGCTGGTCGGTCGGATCATGCTCCGACGATGAGGCGCCGTCATAAATCCTTCGTTAAGTCGGCAAAAACCGCCCGGCAGCAATGACCGCGACGAGCGGCTCCAACAAGCAGAGAAAATTGCGTGGCAGGCGGCAAGCGCTTGAAAACACGAGGCTTCGCTGCTGTGCATCGTATCTGGCACAAGCCTCGCTGAGGCAAACCGCTCTTACAGGTGTTTCGTGCCGCCATTCGTCAGGTCTCTTGTCCCGGTTGCGGTCTTTTCGCTCCTTGCGCAGACGGCGGCGGCCGCCTCACGCATCAAGGATCTCGCCGATGTTGAGGGCGTTCGCGAAAACATGCTGATTGGCTATGGCCTCGTCGTGGGTCTTGACGGCACGGGAGACCGCATTCGCAACACGCCGTTTACACGCGAGAGTCTCGTCTCGATGCTTGAGCGGCTCGGCGTCAACATCCGATCTGAACTTCTCGATACGGACAACATCGCTGCGGTGATGGTGACTGCCAGTCTGCCGTCTTTCTCCACGCAGGGCGCCCACATCGACGTTTCGGTCAGCGCGCTCGGCGATGCGGAGAGCCTGCGCGGCGGCGTCCTCCTTGTGACGCCTCTTCATGGCGCAGACGGCGAAGTCTACGCGATTGCGCAGGGCCCCGTGGCGGTGAGCGGCTTTTCCGTGCGCGGCGAGGCCGCGTCCCTCACGCGAGGCGTCCCGACCAATGGGCGTATCGCAAACGGGGCGGTCGTTGAACGCGAGATCGCCTTCAGGCTGGGCGAGCAGCGCTCGGTCAGGCTCGCCTTGCGCAACCCAGATTTCACGACAGCGCAACGGGTCGCTGAAGCCGTGAACGGTGCGGTCGGTCCCGGCGTCGCGCGGGTCGTCGATCCGGGCACGGTTCGCCTCGAGAGGCCCGATGCGTTTCCGGGCGACATGGTTGCGCTGATCGGCGCCATCGAGAGGCTCGCGGTCAATCCGGACCAGACCGCCCGCGTCGTCATTGACGAGGCGTCGGGCGTGATCGTCATGGGAGACGACGTGCGCGTATCGACGATCGCGATCGCCCAGGGCTCGCTCACCATCTCCGTCAGCGAGACGCCGCAGGCGTCGCGGCCGGCCCCCTTCGCGCGGCGCGGCGATACGGTCGTGCTGCCGCGAACCAGCGTGGAAGCCGAAAATCAGAACGCCGAGCTGAAGATCGTCGCGTCGGGCGTGCGCCTTGCCGATCTTGTCGATGGCCTTAACGCGCTCGGCGCGACGCCGCGCGACATGATCGCCATTCTTCAGGCCGTGAAAGCGGCCGGCGCGCTGCAGGCCGACATTGAGGTGATGTGATGGAAATCGCGGCATCTGCACCAAGCCATCTCCAGACAAGCGCCGCCGTTCTGCGCCGCGCCGAGCGCGCAGCGCAGGAGTTCGAGGCTCTCGTCGTCGCCCAGATGCTGGCGCCGCTGCTCAACTCGGTTGAGACGCCGGCGCCGTTCGGCGGCGGCGAGGGCGAGAAGGCGTTCACCAGCCTCCTGCACGAGGAATTCGCCAGGTCGATGGCCGCGCATGGCGGCTTCGGAATTGCCGAGCAGGTCAAAGCCGAACTGATCAAACTGCAAGCCGCGCAAAGCACGTCGCGGACATCTCCGGGGAGTGAGCCATGACAGCCATGCAACTTGACGCCGCGCAGCGGGTGAAGACCCTCATCGCGCTCACTGAAGAGCTCTCTTCGATCTTCGAGCGTGAGAACGAGGCCCTGAAGACGCGCCGCCCAAGCGATATCGCGCCGTTGCAAGAAGACAAGTCCCGCCTCGCCGCCGCCTACGCCCAATCGATCCGGGCCATCGCGGCGGATCGGGGCCTTATGCGAGGCGCGAGCGCAGTGCTGATGGAAAAGCTCTCGTCCATCACCAAAGCGTTCGAGCGCCGGGCCGATGAGCAGCGGGCGCTCCTTGAC
>JBEBFW010000293.1:0-3359 GCA_040081755.1 Parvularculaceae bacterium | reverse complement strand
ACATCACGCGATCCGATGCTGCGTCGAGTTTTTTGAAGTAATCGACAATACTTGCCCAACTAGCGAGCTTACGGTCGTCTCCGGGCGTAAAGCCGAGAACATCTTTCGGGGCAGGAAGTTGTGCCAACGCGGCGGCGGTCAGAAACTCGCCGCGCACTTAATGCGGACCGACGACAACGAGCATATGAGCCTGCACGAACTGCCGGGCATTGCGTCGGACGAACTTGCGGGCGCATTCAAGGAAGCCGAGGCGATTAGCCTTGGGACGAAGTGCAAACAGTATCTCTTATCGCTCAGCCTCAGCCCTCCGGCGAGCGAGCGGGTAAGCCCCGAGACTTTCACCGACGCAATCGACAGGATTGAAACAAGGCTCGGCCTTGAATGTTAGCCCCGCGCGATCGTCTTCCACGAAAAGGAAGGCCGTCGCCACGCGCATTGCGTCTGGTCGCGGATCGACGCGCAGACAATGACAGCCCGCCAGCTTTCATTCTTCAAGACCAAGCAAATGGGCGTTTCTCGCGATCTTTATCTGGAGAACGGCTGGAAAATGCCGCGCGGGATCGTTCATGCGGGAGATCGGAACCCGACGAACTTTTCTCTCGCCGAGTGGCAGCACTTCAAGTGTCTCGGCACCGATCCACGTACGCTGAAAGCTGCTGGAAGCGATCGGATAGCGCCCGCGCCTTCGCGGGAAGCCTTCAGGAGCAAGACCTTTTTCTCGCCGAGGGCGACCGGCGCGGCTTCGTCGTTCTCGACCATTAAGGCGAAGTCTTTTCGCTCCCTCGCATGCTCGATCTGAAAACCAAGGACGTGCGCGCGCGTCTTGGCGAAGGCGAACGCCTCGGGACGGTCGAAGCCACGCGCCAACTCATCGGCCAGCGGATGACTCCGGCGATCCGTCGCCATGTGACGGATTCCCGAAAGCAATTCGAAAAGCGCTCGGCGGAACTTGGTGAGTTCAAGTCGCGCATGACGGCGATCCACCGCCAAGAGCGTGCCGCGTTGGAAGCGCGCCAGAAAATGGAGCGCCATACCGAAACGCGCGATCGCGCCGCTCGGCTGCCGAAGGGCCTTCGCGGACTCTGGCACAGGATCACAGGGGGCTATCAGGAAATTCGCTCTCAGATCGAGGCAGAAGCGGCGTCCAGCTTCAATCGCCAGTCGAGCGAACGGCAATCGCTCTTCGAACGCCAACTCGATCAACGCGCGGTTCTTCAAAAGGAATTCAAGCAGCTTCGATCTGCACAGGCGAAGCAGCTTCTCGATCTGCGACAAGACATCGGGCGCTTCCTTCGGTTCACGCGCGGCAGCGAGCCTCCGGCCCGCGCGCGATTCCGCTTTGCGTATTCGGCTCGATCGGTCGCCAAGGATGGAGAAGTCATGTCGTCCAAATCTGAAGACAATTCGGGGGTCATGGTGATCGAGACGGCTTTGCTCGGATCCCGCGACCTTGGGTATTTCGTCGTGGACGTTCCGAATTTCTGGGAGCGTCCGGAAATGGCGGGCATTCTCCGCGATGTTCGCTTGAAGCCCGACAAGTACCTATGGCTCAAAAGGGCGGAGCTACCCTTGCCGGTTCCGCGCATGCGGCGGATCGGTCGCGAGCCGCTTCAAGAAGGCACTGCCGAGGCTGTGGCAATGGAAACAAAGCCTCTTCTCCGGCGCCCTTGGGATAACGGTTGAATAATCCCCAAGGGGCATATTCGGCGCGGATTGCGTTGAACTGCGAGGCACACCAAAGCCTTAGACATCCGCTAGGCTCGAAAATCCCGAGCGTGTCCTAGCGATTTTTGTTCTGGTTTTGGCCATTCCTGTAGTAGGATTTTCAATGGGAACAGGTGCGATTTGTCAAACGCAAAACAGATGTTGGCGCTGCTGAAAAGGCGCGCAGAAGGAGACGATGAGGGTTTTTACTCCATCGCCCTTCAAGTCGCGGCTGCCGAGGCGCGTCAAGGCCGCAAGGACACGGCGGACGAGATGCGCGCCGAGGTGAATCGCGCACGTGCGACCAAATCGGCGGGTGCCGGTGTCGCGATCTCTTTTTCGCAGCCGCGCGGAAGCCTTGAGGGGCTTCTCGAACTCAGGACTCCGAGATTCAAGCTTCGCGACGTGGTGCTCAGCAACCGCCTGACCACCCGCATTGCCGATGTGCTCACTCAGCAGCGCAAACGTGATTGGCTCAGAGAGCACGGGAAAAGGCCAAGCCGACGGCTTTTGTTCGTTGGCCCGCCTGGCTCCGGCAAGACCATGACTGCCGAGGCTTTGGCTGGAGAGTTAAGCATTCCTCTTTACGTGATCCGGCTTGAAGCCATGATCACGCGTTTCATGGGTGAGACGGCGGCAAAGCTTCGTCTAATCTTCGAGGAAACAGCCAAGAAGCGCGGTGTCTATCTGTTTGACGAGTTCGATGCGGTCGGCGCTCAGCGCACGGCGATAAACGATGTCGCCGAGATGCGGCGCGTCTTGAATTCCTTCCTCCAGTTCATGGAGGAGGAAAACGCGACCGATAGCGTAATCGTTTGCGCGACCAACCACCCTTCTCTTTTGGATCGCGCGCTTCTGCGCCGCTACGATCAAGTCCTCGAATTCGATGTTCCCTCGTCCCACGACATCAAGACGATCATCACATCCAATCTCAAGCCGATGAAGGCACCTCGCCTTGCGTGGGTGAAGATCATCGAGGCGGCTGAGAATCTAAGTCAGTCTGAGATAACGCGTGCTGTCGATGACGCCGTGAAGACCGCCATCTTGGCGCAGCGTCGTGTTGTCGGCACCGAAGATTTGTTGGCCCGCCTCAAGGAGCGCGAAGAAATGAGGATCGCTTTTCTTTCGACCGGCGACTAGGCGATGCCGAGCCGGTTTGAACTTCCTCACCTAGACATTTCCGTTTTCAAAAGTGACTCCGCGTACATGGGATCGGGTTCGGTCGTGAATCCGGCCAACCGCCGCGTGCGGGAGGAGCATGGGCGGCGCTTGGCCAATGAACTCGATGCGGCTTTCGCCGCGATGGATCAAGCGCGTCCTCAAGACCAGCGCTTGCCGCCGATAGAGGGCAGTTTTCTTGAGGTCGAGCTGAGGGCTGGCGCAAAGGTCGATGACACGCTGACGCATAAGCGAGAGGGCATTCGTCCTGCGGCCGTAAAATTGGAGGATGACAATAAGCGCACCGTCGCTCTGTTCGTCCCCGATCACGCCCGCGTCGCCTTCAAGCAAATTCTGAATGACTACCGAAACGGGGAACTGACGGAAATTGGCGGAGAGCCGCCGAAGAAAGGGCGCGTCGAGCCGGTGGAGGCCTTTCGGCGTGCGCGCCTCGAAACCTTCTGGACCGACGATCCCGCAGCGCTGCCCCAAGACCC
>JBEBFW010000292.1:0-3401 GCA_040081755.1 Parvularculaceae bacterium | reverse complement strand
TCCTTGCGCCGATCCGAACCAAAATGACCGCCAGGGCCCGCTCGTTCCGGGCGTTCCGGGCCGGCCGCCGGAGGATTGACCAAAATCCCCGCTCGTTCCGGGCCGGGGAGGCGGGGGCCGAAGGTCCATGAGGTCTATGAGGTCTAAAGGGTCTATTCGGCTATTCGGATTTCGGCTTCAGCTCGGGCACGAGGCGGAGAATTGACCAAAATCCCCCGCACGAGCCCGCCCCAACGGAGGGGGGGGCCGAAGGTCTATGAGGTCTAAAAGGTCCATTCGGTCTATTCGGATTTCGGCTTCAGCTCGGGCATGAGGCAAAGATCGGTCTCGGCCCGGCCGTTTTTGAGACGCGCCTTCACACGATACGTGGACGCATAATTGAAAGTGACGCCGCAGCGCCCCGGATTGGTGAGATGCCAAACCTTCATCGGGCTCGCCGCCTCACCCTTGATCACCCTCGTCACGCGGAAGACCGTCGCCTGTCTCGACTCGACCTTTGTCCCGCCTTCCGCGGCGACCAGCACCGCATCGACAGCGACGCCCCGGAACTCGATATCGGCGGGCGTCGCATTGTTCGCGCAAGTGCACAGGAACGGCGCATCCGGCGCGGATGCGAGCATTATTGAAATAACCAGGGCGAGCATGGTCGGCGCGAACTCCTACCGGAAGTGCTTGGAGAGCTTGAGGCCCTGGCCCTGATAATGGGAGCGAAGATCCTCCCCGTAAAGACGCTTCGGGCGCGCCGCCATGCGCTCATATACAAGGCGGGCGACGAGTTGGCCGTTCTCGAGAACGAATGGCGCGTCGTGGCTCCTCACTTCGAGCACCGCGCGACTGCCGCTCGGGCGCCCGCTCCAGCCAAATCCCGGATCGAAGAAACCGGCGTAGTGCACGCGGAATTCCCCAAGGCCGGGATCGATCGGCGTCATTTCGGCGGCGTAGTCGGGCGGCACGACGAGCGCCTCCTGCGAGGCGAGAATGTAGAATTCGTCCGGATCGAGAATGATGAACCCGGACTTCGGCGCGGCGATCGGCTCGAAATAGTCCTCCGCCGGCAGCGCGCCCGGCCGATCGACATCGATGAGCGCAGCGTGCCGGCGCCCGCGCCAGCCCACAATCTCGCCGGCCCCGCCGGCGAGGCGCACGGAAAGTCCGATGCCGCCATGGATGTTTGCCGTGGCGTCGATCAGCGGCGTGCGCGCATGCAGGAGTTCCAGCTCGCTGTCGGCCAACCGGCAGTCGCCGCGCTTCAGACGAAGCTGATTGAGGCTCGACCCGGGGCGAATGACGATCGAAAACGTGCGTGGGCTGATCTCCGCGTAGAGCGGACCCTCATACCCCGCTGGAATCTCATCGAACGCCGCGCCGCCGTCGGCGACGAGGCGCACGAAGACGTCGATGCGCCCGGTCGAGCTTTTCGGATTGGCCGCGCCGCAAACGCCGAGCGGGAGCTTCATGCGCTCCGCCAGTTCGACGACGTAGACGCAGCCGCGCTCGAGCACGACTGCGCCGGCAAGGTCGATCTCGTGCATCAAAAGTCCGTCATCGAGGCGCTGGCGGACCGTGCGTGCGCGCGACGGCAGGAAGGAGGCGCGCACCCGCCAGCCGCGGCGCCCGACGGTGAGATCGAGGCTCGCCGGCTGGAGCTGGCGGGGCTGAAGTTCGCCGGCAAGTTGCACCGCGCCTTGCGAAATCAGCCCGGCGATTTCCTCCGCTGGCAGGACACCCGCCGGTTCAGCAGAAACGCTCATCGAGTTTGTGCGCCGATCACCGACGCATCTTCCATGCGCCGGGCGACATGGGATATGGTTCGAGGCGTTGCATCAGGCGCGGCCATATGTACGAGCGTATCACCCGGGGAATCCGCATCAATGTGCGGCCGAATTACCTCGAGAAAGAATCCGATCCCGGCGACGGCCGCTTCGTGTGGTCCTACACCGTCTGCATTCACAATGATTCTCCCGAAACGGTGCGCCTCCGAACGCGCTACTGGCGCATCATAGACAGCGCCGGCCTCGTTGAAGAAGTGCAAGGCGTCGGCGTCGTCGGCGAGCAGCCCACGATCAAGCCGGGCGAGGGGTTCGAATACACCTCGGGCACGCCCCTGCCGACCCCTTCTGGCCTCATGCTCGGGCGCTATCTGATGGAGACCGCCGCGGGCGAGCGCTTCGAGGCGGAGATCCCGCCCTTCTCCCTCGACAGCCCGTACGAGCGCCGGCAGCTGCACTGACAGGATAGAGTCCCTCGCCCCCTTCAGGTGAGGGTCGGCGTCACCGAGCCGATGCCGCTGGCCGGAACAACCGCGATGCCGCCAGCGGCGTCCCAACTATCGCTGCCGGCATGAACGAGAAAGCGACATCCGCTACCTGCCAAACGTGTCGCAGTCGTCCGGCTCGCCGGACTCATAGCCTCGATAGAACCATTGCTGTCGCTGCTCGGACGATCCATGGGTGAAGCTTTCGGGCGTGACGCGCCGGCCGGCGTTCTTCTGGAGCGTGTCGTCGCCGATGGCGGCGGCGGCCTTTAAGCCCTCCTCGATGTCGCCGGGTTCGAGGAAGTCGCGCTTCTGCTGCGCCGATTTCGCCCAAACGCCGGCGTAGCAGTCCGCCTGCAACTCCATCTTCACCTGGAGGGCGTTGCCTTCTTCCTGCGAGGCGCGCGATTGCGCCTGGCGCACCTGATCGGCGACGCCGGTGATTGTCTGCACGTGGTGACCGACCTCATGGGCGACCACGTAAGCGGCGGCGAAATCGCCCGGCGCGCCGAAACGGCGGGCGAGTTCGTCGAAAAAGTTCGTATCGAGATAAACCTGCCGGTCCATCGGACAGTAGAAAGGCCCGGCCGCCGCCGAGGCCGTGCCGCAGGCCGACTGGACCTGGCCCGAGAACATCACGAGTTTCGGCTCGGGATAGTCCTGACCTGAACGAGCGAAATAGTCCGACCACACCGCTTCGGTCTCGGCGAGCACGACGCTGACGAACTGTCCGGCCTCCTGATCGGCTTCCGTGAGTTCGGTCTTGCCGGACGCCGGCTGCCCCGAGAGGAGCGCCAGCGGATCGACGCCGACCGCCTGGAGCGCGAAGAATCCGGCGACCAGAACGGCGACGCCGCCAAGGCCCCAGCGGCTCATCACGAAGCGCAAGATCAAGATGGCGAGCCCCGATATGCCGGCGGCGGCGCCGAGGCCGCGCCGATCCTCGACATTCTTGCTGCCCTCGCGTCCCCGCCATTTGACCATCGCCGGCTCCCTCAAGAGTTGTTCTCGCCCCAAGGCCTTATCGCTGCGAGCGGATTTCCTGTCGAGGCCTTCCTTGACGGCGCGCAAGGTGAGGAATTGCAGCAACAACCGGCGAAATGCGACGTTCCAGCGACTCGCTCCGTCAATCTTTGCCGCTTATATC
>JBEBFW010000291.1:0-3414 GCA_040081755.1 Parvularculaceae bacterium | reverse complement strand
CATCTACGGCGACGTGGTCGACATGGCGCAGTGGGTGCGCTTCCTGCTGAAGCGCGGCGCGTGGGGCGATTCGCGGCTGATCAGCGACGCGCAGATCGCGACGATGAAACCGGGCTCGGTGATCGTCGATCTCGCGGTCGAGCAGGGCGGCAATGTCGCCTTGAGCCAGGCCGGCGAGGCGGTGGATGCGGGCGGCGTCATCATTCTTGGGTTCGCCAACGTGCCGGGCCGGCTCGCCGCTGACGCCTCGAGCCTTTATGCGCGGAACGTTCTCAACTTTGTCTCCGCCTTCTGGAACAAGGACGCGAGAGCGCTCGCGATCGACTGGAACGACGACATCATCAAGGGCGTGTGCCTCAGCCGCGAGGGCAGGCTCGTGCATCAAGCTTTCGGCGGCGCGCCGGTCGCCGCGGCCGAAGCGGCGCCGTCGCCGGCGATCGACGGCGGGGACAGCGGCGGCGGCGCAGGCGCCGCTGCGCCGGCTTGAGGAGGTTGAACGATGGCAGAAGAAGCAACGCCCGCTGAAGATGTCGAAGCCGCCTCCAAGGCGCTCAAGGAAGCGGCGGACCGCGCCGCGGAATCCTCGGAATCCCTCGCCAACGCCTCGGAACAGGCCGAGGGCCTCATCGACCAGATCATCGCGGTCGCGGGCGCGGGCCCTTCCGAGTTCGTCTACCTCTTCGCCATTTTCCTGCTCGCGATTTTTGTCGGCTACTACGTCGTCTGGTCGGTGACCCCAGCGCTGCACACGCCGCTGATGTCGGTCACCAACGCCATCTCCTCCGTCGTCATCGTCGGCGCCCTGATCGCCGTCGGCGCCGATCTCGCGGGCTCGACCGCCGGCATGTGGCCCAAATTGCTCGGCGTTCTCGCGGTCGCGCTCGCCTCGGTGAACATTTTCGGGGGATTCATGGTCACGCAGAGAATGCTCGAAATGTACAAGAAGAAAGAGAGAGTCTGAGCCGTGTCCAAGCTGCTCGACCTCGCGCTTGAGACGATCCGAACCCGGAGACAAGAGTTCGAAGAGCGCTTCGGCGTGCGCCTGATCGGCGTCGTCGGCTCGGTCGCGCGCGGCGAGGAGCGGGCCGACAGCGACGTTGATATCGTCTACGACATTTCTGGCAGGCCGACGCTGTTCGATCTTTCGGAGGCGGCATTCGAGCTCGAAGACGAGTTCGAACGAGAGGTCGATCTCGTCGATCCAAAATCAATGCGACCCAACGCACGCGCATTCATAGAAAAAGATTTGGTCGTTGCGTGATGGATGCGGCCGAGATCATTCGACTGGAGGACATTCTCGCGAACGCGAGGCTCGCGCAGGGATTCATCGGCTCCCTGACAAAAGAGCAGTTCATCGGCGACAAGCTGCGAATTTACGCCGTGGTTCGCGCCATAGAAATTGTGGGCGAGGCTGCGACTTGCATCGCGCCGGAGCGAAGGGCGATGATCGGCGCCATTCCCTGGCGGAACATGATCGACATACGCAATCGCCTCATTCACGGTTATCAGACGGTTCGCGCTGAAGTGATTTACGACACGGTGCGCGACAAGTTTCCGCCCCTCATCGTCGAACTTGAGAAAATCCTCAGCGAAAGGCCGACGAATGGCTCATGATCTCCCGGCGCTGCTTTATGTGGCCGCTGGCATTTTGTTCATCCTGGCGCTGAGGGGTTTGTCGTCGCCCGAAACGGCGCGTGCAGGGAACCGCTTCGCCGTCATCGGCATGGGCGTCGCGGTCCTGACGACGCTCTTCATTCTGCAACGGCACCACTTCGGCGTCTGGGCGATGGTTCTGGGAGGAATCGCCCTGGGCGCCGTGCCCGGCGCCTACATCGCCCGCCGCGTGCAGATGACCCAGATGCCCGAGCTGGTGGCGGCGTTTCATTCGCTTGTCGGCCTCGCCGCAGTGCTGATCGCCTGGGCGGCGTTTCTGGCGCCGCAGGCTTTCCACATCGGCGAGCCGGGCAAGATCCACATCGGGTCGGCGCTCGAAATGTCCCTCGGCGTCGCCATCGGCGCCGTGACGTTCACCGGGTCGATCATCGCCTTTCTGAAACTCTCGGGGCGGATGTCCGGCAAGCCGATCATCCTGCCGGCCCGGCACGCCATCAATCTCGGTCTCGGGCTGCTGCTTCTGCTATTCGTCGGTATGCTGATGACCGGCGAGCAGAAGCCTTATGTATTCTTCCTGCTGACATTGACGGCGCTGGCGCTCGGTTTCCTGCTGATCGTGCCGATCGGCGGCGCCGACATGCCGGTCGTCATCTCGATGCTGAATTCCTATTCGGGCTGGGCGGCCGCAGGCATCGGCTTCACGCTCGAGAACATGGCGCTGATCATCACCGGCGCGCTCGTCGGCTCGTCTGGCGCCATTCTCTCCTACATCATGTGCAAGGGGATGAACCGCTCGTTCATCTCGGTCATTCTCGGCGGCTTCGGCGGCGAGGTTGCGGCGAGCGCGGGCGCCGGCGAACAGCGCCCCGTCAAGCAGGGCTCGGCCGACGACGCCGCCTTCATCATGAAGAACGCCGGCAAGGTCATCATCGTTCCAGGCTACGGCATGGCGGTCGCGCAGGCGCAACACGCGCTGAAGGAGATGGCTGACGTCCTGAAGAAGAACGGCGTCGAAGTGAAATACGCCATTCATCCCGTCGCCGGACGCATGCCCGGCCACATGAACGTGCTCCTCGCCGAGGCGCAGGTTCCGTATGACGAAGTCTTTGAACTCGAGGACATCAACAACGAGTTCCGCACGGCGGACGTCGCCTTCGTCATCGGCGCCAATGACGTGACCAACCCCGCGGCGAAGACCGACAAGGCCTCGCCGATCTACGGCATGCCCATCCTCGACGTCGAGAACTCGCAGACCGTGCTCTTCATCAAGCGCTCGATGGCGTCGGGATACGCCGGCGTCGAGAACGAGTTATTCTTCCGTCCCAACACCATGATGCTCTTCGGCGACGCCAAGAAAATGACCGAGGGCATCGTGAAAGCGATGCATTGATGCGCTTGCGGGCGGTGATGGCGGCGCAGCATGCGAGCCGAGGCAACGGCGTTGGGCGCGCAGGTGCTTGGCGTTCGGCGCCCAACGTGGCTATGAGGATTGCGAACCAGCCCGAGGGGATGAATATGCGCAAGACGTTCTATTTGGCCGCTGCCGTTTTGGCGATCGCCGCCTGCTCGATGCCTGGGCGGGCGGCGAGAACGGGTACCTCAAACAGGACGCCGTCATCGCCGCCTTCACCGCGGCGGGCTTTGAGTTCGTGGAAGCGAGCGAAATCAACGCCAATCCGAAGGATCAGCCGACGGAGAATGATTTCGTCTGGCGTCTGCCGCCGACGCTGGCGACGAGCGGGGCCAATCCGGAGTTGAAGGCGCAGATGGAGGCGATCGGCGAATCCGACCGCATGACGC
>JBEBFW010000079.1:0-12847 GCA_040081755.1 Parvularculaceae bacterium | reverse complement strand
CATCGAGAACAACTGATCGAGCGACAGGCGTCCGTGCATGATGTCGCCGCCGAGGAGGCCGAACTTGCGTTCGAGATCGAGCGGCGAGTGGACCGGCGAAGCTATGTGCCGCCGCGGATGGTCCGATCAATGAGGCGGTTGTGCATTTGAGCTAGCATTACCGCGACTTGCACCGTGGGATCTCGGCACTCCGTTTGCTCAGCGCGTTGATCGAGAAACCATCTAAAAGCCAACACTAGTCCCGCCAGAAGCACGATCGCGGGGACTATCTCTCCAGGTGCTATCCCGTCATATCTATGTGCGAGGTATCCGCCGCCAATAATTACTAGCGGCGAAGAGACGAAGAAAAACCGAGTGTAGAAGCGCGAAAACCGACGCCACTTAATAAACTGCCTAGATGTCAACATGCATGTGCGGAAGGCCATGATTTTACTCTTCACGTCCGCTACAAACATTTTGTCAATGGAGTGGCATTTGTATACTTGACAAAGCAATCGTCCGGCCCCACATGATCCCGCATGACATTCAATCTCACAGACCCGATTTTCACGGACGCCGACAAAGCGCGCGAGCATCTTGAAGCGCAGCGCTGGCCGGACGGCCCCTATTGCCCTCACTGCGGCAACGTCGATCAACGCCGCATCGCCAAGATGGAAGGCACCGCGCATCGCCCCGGCCTCTACAACTGCCGCGAATGCCGCAAGCAATTCTCGGTCACGGTCGGGACGGTGTTCGAGCGCTCGAAAATCCCGCTCAACCAGTGGCTCCTCGCGACCTACCTTTTGGCATCCTCGAAAAAAGGCATGTCGGCGCACCAACTGCACCGCATGTTGGGCGTCACTTACAAGACCGCTTGGTTCATGGAACACCGCATCCGCGAGGCCATGCGCGAGGGAACCGACGGCTACAAGGCTTCCCCGAAAGGCGGCTTGGGTGGCAAGAACAAGGTCGTCGAGGCGGACGAAACTTTTGTCGGCGGCAAGGCCAAGAATCGCGCCTTTCGCAAGCCCGCCAAGAAGGAAGCCGTCGTCTCGCTAGTGGAGCGCGAAGGCAAGGTCCGCTCGTTCCATGTCGCGAACGTCACGTCCAAGACGTTGAAGCCGATCCTCTACACGCAAATCGACCGCGCATCATATCTCATGACCGACGAAGCACCGGTCTACGGCAAGATCGGCCGCCAGTTCGGCGGGCACGGCACCGTCAACCATTCGATCAAGGAATACGTCCGCACGGGCGGTTTCCACCACACAAATACGGTGGAAAACTACTTTTCTATTTTCAAGCGCGGGATCGTCGGCACTTACCACCACGTCTCGGAAGCGCACTTGAAGCGCTACCTCGCCGAGTTCGATTTCCGCCACAATGAGCGCGCTGGTCTTGGCGTTGACGATGCGGAGCGCGCCAACAAGGCGCTTAAAGGCATCTCCGGCAAGCGGCTGACCTATAGGAGTCCTAACCAAAGCGCGCACGCCTAAACAAAGAGCGCGCCATTTCCGGAAATGGCGAAAACTGCGCCTAGACTCCAAGCGCTAGCCGCGCTTAACCTTGCGCTTCCGGGCCGCCTTCGCGGGCGGCCTTTTTGCCTTAGTCACGTGCGGCTTTGGCGGCGTTTTCAACATCGCCCTAAGCGTTTCGTTGAATTTCTTCTCATCGGAATTTGTTGCCATGGCCGTCGATTTTAAGGGACCGCGCCTCAAGTTGAAAAGGGCCGATCATCACATCGGAGACCTCGAAACGATCTTCAGCCGCTACGTCGATAAAAACCGAGAGGGATTTCGAGCCAATCGAAATAACCCCTCGCAAACCCGCCAATTCGGCCAAGACTTCCCCGAAGACATGCCGACGATCTTGGGCGACGCCATACACAATCTCCGCGTCACCCTTGACCACGCCTATTTCCTTCTCACGGTCAGCCCCGACCACCGCACGATGTTCCCCTTCAGCAAGGATCGGCCATCGCTGGTAGGTTCCATCAACGGACAAACCAGCAAACCCCGGCAGGACATCGTCGATTTCATCGTCAATAACATACAGCCTTACGCGGGAGGGCAGCTCAGTTTTTACGACCTGCATAGACTCGACATCACCGACAAGCATGCAACCATCCTGCCGACCCCTCGCGTCATGCGCGTCCAACGTCTTGACCTGCTCGATCCGAATGGTGGGCCGGGCAATGTCATGCGCAACGTCGCGATCGTAACGCCACACGGCCAAGATATTACCGCACTCTCGGTCCAAGGCGCGGCCGCGCAGCTTTACGACAATCCGCAGTCGGTCTTTGACATACTGTTCGGCCCAGGACCTCTCGAAAACGAAAGCATCCTCAGAACGCTCAACACACTTCGCGATAATGTCTTTGGCGCTCTTGAGGCGCTGGAGAAAATCGCCTGATGAGGCCCCAAGAGCGTCAAAGGCGCCGGCCTGTCGATTTTCCTGTAGCGTCGCCATTTTGCTTTGTCACGTATATGATCGCCAAAGCGCGCATGCGCCTTTGCCACATATCGCATTAGTTGCAATACTGTGCAATTCGACTGTGAACAAGCTCATCGTCGCCAACACAACAAGACCTAATGTAAACAAAACGAACTGATACTTTAACGAATTGTCATCTTTAGATTGTAGCGTTTTAATCTTTTGAAGAGGGATTATAGTAGAGTTTAGCGGCGCGTCTCCAGTATAAAATCTCAATACATAGCAGAGCGCGTCGTCATCATACAGCACATTCGACTTTCCGAGTATTTTATAATATTCTTTTTGTAGCGTTTGACCGATTTTCCGTGAGTCTTCGGGATCAAGACGCGGTTCTTCTTTCAGGTCCTCAAAGTATGTTTTCAACTCACCGTAGTCCGGCGAATAGTCATTAGGTCCTCGCGGGAATTTTACGTCTCCGGAAGTCCTCGATAATGACCTTCGCGGCGTTGTGCCCCGGCGCGCCGGTGACGCCGCCGCCGGGGTGGGCGCCGGCTCCGCAGAGATAGAGCCCCTTGACCGGCATGCGGTAGTCCGCGTGCCCCGCTTGCGGGCGCATCGAGAACATCTGATCGAGCGAGAGCCGCCCGTGCATGATGTCGCCGCCGAGGAGGCCGAACTTGCGTTCGAGATCGAGCGGCGAGTGTATCTGCTTGGCGATAATCGAGCGGCGGAAATTCGGCGCGTATTTGGTCACCGTGTCGATGATCGTCTCGGCCGCGAGGTCGCGGCAGGAATCCCAGGTGCGGCCGTCAGAAAGTTCGGGGGCGAATTGCTGGCAGAAGAGGCTGGCGACGTGCTTGCCCGCCGGCGCGAGGCTGTCGTCCATGGTGGACGGCAGCAGCATCTCGACGATCGGCTCGCGCGACCAGCCATAGCTCCTCGCGTCCAGCCATGCGCGGTCGAGATAGTTGACCGATGGGCCGATGACGATGCCGGAGCGGTGATGCTCGGCGGCGTCCTTGCCGGCCAAGCAGTCGAAGTCCGGAAGCTCCGAAAGCGCCACGTTGATGCGAAAGGTCCCGGAGCCGCAAGCGTAGTTCTCCATGCGGCGGCGCATGTCGTCCCCTATGGCGCCGTTCGCAAGCATCCGTGTCAGGAGGAGTTTTGGGTTGACGTTGCCCGCCACGGCGCGCGCGCGGACGATCTCGCCGTTCTCCAGTTTCACCCCGGCGGCGCGGCCGTTCTCGACGATCACCTCGGCGACGCCGATTTGCGTCGTGATCAGGACGCCGCGCGCCTCGGCGACGCGTTTCATCGCTTCCGTGATCGCGCCCATGCCGCCGACGGCGTGACCCCAGCGGCCCTTCTTGCCGTTGACCTCGCCGAAGGCGTGATGGAGCAGCACATAGGCCGTGCCCGGCGTTTCGGGGCTGGCATAGGCGCCGACGATGCCGTCGAAGGCGAAGGCGCCGATGATCGCCGGATGCTCGAAATAGCCCTTGAGGAACTCCGCCGCCGATTTGGTGAAGAGGTCGAGGATGAGGCGTTGCTCGGGAAGCTTCAGGCGCGCGAGCGGCGCGCCCGTCTTGGCCGCGCGGATCAAATCGGAAAAGCCGCCGCCGAGATTGGGCGGAATGTCGAGGACGAGGCCGCGGAGCACGTCAGCCGCCTTGTCGATCGCCTCGTAATAGCGGGGGAGGGCGTCGGCGTCTTTTTTCGAATGGCGCGCGAATTCCTCGGCGTTGCGCGCCGGATCGAAGGTGAGCTTCAGATACTCGCCGGGCTTCGTTCCAAGCGGCCAGAAATTCGAGATGTCGCGCTCGACGACCTTCAATCCGTTCGCATAAAGATCAAGGTCCTTGATGACCTTCGGATTCAAGAGACTGACGGTGTAGCTCGCGGTCGAATTGCGGAAGCCGGGATGAAACTCCTCGGTCACCGCCGCCCCGCCGACGATATGCCGGCGCTCGATCATTCTGACCTTGAGCCCCGCCGCCGCGAGATAGGCGGCGCACACGAGCCCGTTATGGCCGGCGCCGATGATGAGGATGTCAGGAAGGGTCTGAGACATATGACGCTACGGCCGCAAAGCTTCTGTCTCAACGCACTGCGCGCAAGGTAGCACTCGCTCGCATTGAACTCGCGATTGAACTCGTGCGCGGAATTTCACGCCGTCAGCCCAATTTCCTTCAGCCGCTGCTTCAAAAAGGCGTCCGCGGTGATGTCGGGGTATTTCGCGCCGGAGCCCTTGCAGGAGGGGATGCAGGTCAGGACCGCGTCCGAATGCGGGTGCATGAAGAAGGGCATTGAGTAGCGAGAGGTCGTGCCCGAGCCCGGCGCGTTGACGACGCGGTGGGTCGTCGCCGGGATCACGTCGTTGGTCGCCCGCGCGAGCATGTCGCCGGCGTCGACGATCAAATTGTCCGTGTCCGTATCGACGGGGAGCCACGTGCCGTCGCGGTCGAGAAGTTCGAGCCCGCCGCCGTTCGCCGCGACGAGGATGGTGATCAGGTTGATGTCTTCATGCGCGGCGGCGCGGAGCGCCCCCGGCGTGGCGTCTTTGGGCACCGGCGGATAGTGGAGGAGGCGCAGGATCGAATTGCCGTCCGTCGCCATCTTGCCGAAATAGTCCGCGGACACACCGAGCGAGGGCGCAAGCGCCTCCAGCATGGAAAAGCCGGCGTCTTCGAGGGCGGTGTAGAGATTGAGGAACGTGTCGCGAAAGCCCGCCGGGGCTGCGGGCCACACATTCGGCGGGTAGATTTTCGCCAGCGGCGAGGATGGCGCGAATTCGCGGCCCACATGCCAGAACTCCTTGAGGTCGGCGATCTTGGCGTCCTTGGCGTGTTCTTTGCCGAACGGCGTATAGCCGCGCTGGCCATCGGCGCCCGCGACGAGCCGGCGCTTTTCCGGTTCGGAGAGCGCGAAGAACTCAGCCGACAGTTGATAGGCGCGTTTCAGGAGATCCCGGTTGACGGCGTGCTCCTTGAGAATGATGAAGCCGAAATACTGGAAGCCCTCCATGAGGGAGTCGATGAAGTCGGTCCGCTCCTTCGGGCCGCCATGCGTGAATGCCTTGAGGCTCAGTTCGGGAACGCGGGAGAACTTCCGGGCCATGCTCGCCCCTTCCTTGTAGCGCCGCCGACAATTTCTATAGCAGACGCGGCCCCCGCCGTCAGTTTACCCAATCGCCGCAACCGCCTATTGTTCTCCCGGGGAACGGAAGTTGAGGGGTATCGCATGAAGTCGCTTCGCCAATTGATGATGGCGGCGCTCGCCGCTGTGGCCGCTGCCGCCCTGACGGCCACGCCTTCTTTCGCCATAGGGATTCTGGGTCCGTCGGACGAGCAGGCGCGGGCGCTTGGGGATCAGGAGCATCCGAAAATCGTCGCCGCCTTCGGCGGGGAAATGACCGATCCCGCGCTCAAGGCCTACGTCGAAGGCATCACGAAAAAGCTGATGGCTGTGTGGCCGAAGCCGAACGAGGCCGTTCAGGTGACCCTACTCGACAGCCCCGTCATCAACGCGATGGCGCTCCCCGGGCATGTCTACGTGACGCGGGGGCTGCTCTCGCTCGCCAATTCCGAGGCTGAGCTCGCCGGCGTCATCGGTCACGAGCTCGGCCATATCTACAAGCGTCACACGGCCAAGCGAATCAAGCGCGGGAACCTGGCGACGATCGGCGCCGTGCTGGTGGGGGTCGCCACCAAGAACCAGGGTCTCATGCAGCAGGCCGGCCAGGCGGCTCAACTCTATCTCCTGCAGTTCTCGCGCAAGCAGGAATACGAGTCCGATCTTGTTGGCGTCCGTCTGCTTGCAGCTTCCGGATACGATCCCGTCGCGCAGGCGGAGTTTCTGGATGCGCTCGACCTCTACTCGAATTTCGAGATGCAGCTCTCGGGTCAGCAACGCCCGCCGGAATTCCTTTCAACTCATCCGAATACCGCCGATCGCGTGAAAAAAGCCGCGGCCGAGGCCAAACTGGCGGCCGGCAGCGGCGTGACGGCGGCCGAGAGCCGCACGCCTTATTTCGCGCGGATCGATCGTCTCCTCTACGGCGACGATCCGAGGACGCAGGGATTCATCCGCGGCAACGAGTTCATCCATCCGGCGCTGAAAATCGCCTTCTCCGTACCGAGCGGCTTCAAGCTGCAGAATTCCTCGCAGGCCGTTGTCGCCTCCAGCCAGAATGCGCAGATGCAGTTCGCCGCCGCCAACAGCGCCGACACGCCCACCGCCATCATTCAGGGTCCGCTCGCCCAGCAGCTCGGCCTGCAATTTACGAACGTTCGTGGGTTCACCTCCAGCGGCCGGCAGGGCGCGACCGGGTATGGCAGAGCGCAGGCGCAGGGCGGGCAGGCGCTCGACGTGCAGCCTTTCGTCATCAAATGGGCGGGGAACACCAATTACCTCTTCTTGTGGGTCAGCGCGCAAAGCGCGACGCAAGGACTTCAGAGCTCCATCGAGCAGTCCGTCGCTTCGCTGCGCGACATCGATCCCGCCATGGTGAACGTGCCGCCGACCCAGACGATCGAAGTTGTGACGGTGGGGAGCGGCGACACGCTTTCCAGCCTCGCCAATAGAACGAGCTTCGCCGATTACAAGCTCGAACGTTTCTGCGTCCTCAATCACATGCGCGCCTGCAATTCAGTGACGGTCGGCGCGAAGGTCAAGCTGGTACGGTAATGAGGTAGGCAATAGGCAACAGGCATTAGCGCCTGCCTGCCGATGTCGGTTCGTCATTGATTGCTGCTGCCACTGCCTACTGCCCATTGCCTACTGCCCGGAGAAACCCATGACCCTTCGTAAGAAACTCACGTCCATACTTGTCGCCGCATCCGCCTTTGCGATCGCGGGTTGCGCCTCGACGGGCGGGCCGTTTGGTATTTCTGACGAGCAGGGCGAGGCGCTCGGCGAGCAGGAGCACCCGAAGATCGTCGCCGCGTTCGGCGGAGAAATGGCCGACCCGGAATTGCAGTCCTACGTGGACGGGATCGTCCGCAAACTGATCGCCAGCTCCGAAAATCCCGCCGAGCCCGTCAAGGTGACGCTGCTCGACAGCCCGGTCATCAACGCGATGGCCTTGCCGGGCCATGTCTACGCAACTCGCGGCCTTCTGGCCCTCGGCAACTCCGAAGCGGAACTCGCGGGCGTCCTCGGCCACGAACTCGGCCATATTTACAAGCGCCACACCGCCCGGCGCATCAGCCGCGGAAACATGGCGACACTGGGTTCAGTGCTGGTCGGGATCATCACCCGCAATCCAGGATTGATGCAGACGGCGGGCCAGGCCGCGCAGCTCTATCTGATGCAGTTTTCGCGCGAACAGGAATACGAGGCCGATCAGGTCGGCGTCCGCCTTCTGGCGAGCTCGGGCTACGACCCGATCGGCGCGGCGGAGTTTCTCGATTCGCTGGACAGGTATTCCAAGCTTGAGGCCCAAATAGCCGGGCAGGAAACCGCGCCGCCCGAGTTTCTCTCGACTCATCCGAACACCGCAGAACGCGTGCGGCGCGCTGCGGCGGAAGCGCAAGTGGTCACAAAGGCGGGCGGTCTGACAGCTGAAAACAGCCGTGCGCAGTATCTCGCGAAGATCGATGGCGTTCTTTACGGAGACGATCCCGTCAAGCAAGGGTTCATTCGCGGAAACGACTTCATCCATCCGGAAATGCGCATCGCTTTCTCGGTCCCGAGCGGCTTCAAGCTGCAGAACTCGTCTCAAGCGGTCGTTGCGGCGGGTCAGAACGCCCAGATGCAGTTCACCGGGGCGAGCAGCGCCGAGGCGCCGTCGGCGATTATTCAGGGGCCGCTGGCGCAGCAGCTTGGCGTGCAATTCTCAAACATCCGCCAATTCTCCGTAGGCGGCAGGCAGGGCGCCTCAGGATACGGCCAGGCGCAGACCCAGAACGGCCAGACGATCGACGTGCAACCCTTCGTCATCAAATGGGAGGGGAACAGCAATTACCTGTTCTTGTGGGTGAGCGCTGCAGGCTCCACTCAAGGGCTGCAGAACGCTATCGAGCAATCCGTCTCGTCCTTGCGCGAGATCAATCCTGCGACAGTGAATGCCCCGCCGACACAGCGCATCGATATCGTGATCGTCGGCAGCAGCGACACCGTCGCGAGCCTCTCCCAACGCAGCGCATTCGAAGACCATGAACGCGAGCGCTTCTGCGTCCTCAACGGCCTCGACGCCTGCAATTCCGTGACTGCCGGCGAGAGAGTGAAGCTGGTAAAGTAGGGCGGGCTTCATCAGCCAAACTGTCGCGGCGCGGCCCATCACGTCTCGGCCCTTGCGCTCGACCATAAAACCGGGCAGGGAAGCGGCCGTTTTTGCAGCGCAGCAAACCCCCGCAAATGACCACGCCCCTCCGCAACATCGCGATCATCGCCCATGTCGATCACGGCAAGACGACGCTGGTCGATGAAATGCTGCGCCAGTCGGGAGCGGTGCGCGCCGGCTCCGAGCAGGCCGGCAAGTCGATGGACTCAAACGCCATCGAACAGGAACGGGGCATCACCATTCTCGCCAAATGCACCTCGGTGCTGTGGGAGAAGGGCGCCTCGCCGGTGCGCCTCAACATCGTCGATACGCCGGGCCACGCCGATTTCGGCGGCGAGGTCGAGCGCATCCTGTCGATGGTCGATGGCTGCCTCCTGCTTGTCGACGCCGCCGAAGGGCCTATGCCCCAAACGAAATTCGTTCTTTCGAAGGCGCTGCGCCTTGGGTTGAAACCCATCCTGGTGCTGAACAAGATCGACCGGCCGAACGCCAATCCGGATGCAGCGCTGAATGAGACGTTCGATCTCTTTGTCGCGCTCGGCGCCAATGATCGCCAGCTCGATTTTCCGACCATCTACGCTTCCGGGCGCGACGGCTGGGCGTCGAAGTCGCTCGACGGCAAGCAGGAAGACCTGACGCCGCTGTTCGAGACGATTATCGAGCATGTGCCGGCGCCTGAGGCGGTCGGCGCCGCCGATGCGCCGTTCCAGATGCTGGCGACGACGCTAGAGGCCGACCCATATCTCGGGCGCATCCTGACCGGTCGCATTCTTTCGGGCACAGCCAAGCCCGGCGTCACGTTGAAAGCGCTCGCCCGCGCGGGCCCGGAAATAGAGAAGGCGCGCATCACCAAGGTGCTGGCGTTCCGTGGCTTCAAGCGCACCGCCGTCGATGAAGCTTTCCCCGGCGACATTGTGGCGATCGCGGGTTTCTCCAATGCCTCGGTCGCAGACACCCTGTGCGACCTTTCCGTGAACGAGGCCTTGCCGGCCCAGCCGATCGATCCGCCGACATTGGCGATCACCATCGCCGCCAATGACTCGCCGCTCGCCGGGCGCGAAGGCGACAAAGTGCAGACGCGCGTTATCCGCGAGCGTCTCTTCCGCCAGGCGGAAGGCGATGTCGCGATCCGGGTCAGCGACACGGCAGGAGGCGACGCCTACGAAGTCGCCGGGCGCGGCGAATTGCAGCTCGGCGTCCTCATCGAGAACATGCGCCGCGAGGGGTTCGAACTTGCCGTCTCGCGCCCGCGCGTTGTCACGCGCACCGACGACAAGGGGAGGCTTCTCGAGCCGATCGAGGAGATCGTCATCGATGTCGATGACGAGTTCTCGGGGATCGTCATTGACAAGCTCTCGCAGAGAAAGGCCGAACTCGCCGAGATGAAGCCGTCGGGCGGCGGCAAGACGCGCCTCATCATGCACGCGCCCGCGCGCGCGCTCATCGGCTATCACGGCGAGTTTTTGACCGACACGCGCGGCACCGGCGTCATGAACCGCTCGTTCCTCGAGTACGCGCCGCACAAGGGCGCGATTGAGGGCCGGCGCAACGGCGTCCTCATTTCGACCGACCAGGGTCAGTCGATCATGTATGCGCTCTGGTATATCGAAGAGCGCGGCCTTCTCTTCATCGGCCCCGGCGAGAACGTCTATCAGGGCATGATCATCGGCGAGAACGCCAAGGACGACGATCTCGACGTCAATCCGCTGAAGGAAAAAAAGCTCACCAACGTGCGCGCATCGGGCAAGGACGAGGCGATGCGTCTGACGCCGCCGCGCCGCATGAGCCTCGAGCAGGCGATCAGCTACATCGACGACGACGAGCTTGTCGAAGTGACGCCGAAGTCCGTCCGCTTACGGAAGAAAGCGCTTCTGCCGCATCTGAGGAAGAAGCGGGCGAAGGACGCTTAACGCAGATCGCGGGCTCAGGACGCCTTCAAATCCGTCGCCGAGGCCTTGCCGCGCTCCATCGCGACCTCGAACGACACGCGCTGGCCGTCGTTCAAGGTTTGCAAACCCGCGGATTTCACCGCGGTGATATGCACGAAGACGTCGTTACCGCCTTCATCAGGCGCAATGAAGCCGAAACCCTTCGTCGCATTGAACCATTTCACCGTGCCGCTCGGCATGCCGTCGCTCCTTAAGTTCCGCGGCGCTGCAAAAGGCGAACGCCGCTGGCGTCGATGCGTCGGAATGTGGAATCGGGCAGAACGCCGGTCAAGGGGCCGCCTTCGCGAGCGCGCGGCCTGACAGGCCCGAATCCGAAGTTCGCATCATTTGTCGCGAGTCCCGGGCGAACTCCGGATTCGCCGGAGTTTCCGAGCGAATTTCAAATCCGCCACACTTGACGTCAGTGCGAGTGTTCGTGAAGCGACTCGTCGTCGCGCATGACGCTCGCTACGGCCGCTACGGCGCGCGCGTTCTCAAACTCGAAAACCACGTCGCGCGTCGAGCCTTCTTCAAGAGCCGCGGCGAGGCCGATCAGCATCACATGGGCGCCGCCGGGCTCGAGGGCGGCAGCGCCCCCGGCCGGCACATCGATGCGCTCCAGTTTCGACATGCTGACCGCGCCGTCCGGCTGCCGCTGCGTCGCGTGGAGCTCGACCGCCGAGGCGGCGTCCGTCCTGACGGCGATCAGCGCATCCGCCGAACCGGTCCGGTTGCACACGAGCGCATAGAGAGCGCTGGTCGGCTGACCGGCCGTCGCCGGACGCAGCCAGACGTCCTTGACTGTCACCTGACCGTCAGGCGCATCGGCGCAAGGGTCGGCGGCCTTCGCGGGGGCGCTCTCCCGAGCGCAAGCGGCGAGCAGCGAGCCGAGAACTGCAAGTATCAGCGCGATCCGCATGAGGTTCTCCTGTGATGTCCTCTCGCCTTAGGCCGCGTTTGCGCCCGGCGCCAACTCCGCTGGACGCGGCTCAACCTTGCGCCGACCCCGGAACCGGCTAATAGATTCGCCGAGCCGCTTCAGGAGCTGTCGCCCAATGGACCCGATCGAAGTCGCCCGGCTGCAGAAATATTTCCGCACCAAGTTCGGCATGCCCAGCGTTTCGGTTCGCCCCCGTTCCAAAAAGGCCGACTCGGCCGAAGTCTATATCGGCGATGAGTTTCTGGGGGTCATCTTCAGGGACGACGAGGATGGCGGCGTCTCCTACGATTTCAACATGGCGATCCTCGAAGAAGATCTCCCCGAACGGGACTAATCGCCGGGACGACCCGAAACGACTTACGTCAATCTCTGGCGAAGAGGCGGCCGCTTGAATCAAGAAGGACTTGGCCTCGTCGGCGGATTGACGGCGGATCGGCCGATCGTCTCCACCCTCGTGCTGGCGTTCGGTCTCACGGCGCTCGCCGCCATCGGCGCAGACGCCGCCGGCGGGGCAGGTCTGCGCGCCATCATGATCGACTTTCTGCTGGCTGGCGGCGCTATCGCGGGTGTCCCCCTGATCGCCGCAAGTTTCGCGCCGAGCGGAGTGTGGGGCCGGCTCGGATTCGCGCTGGGCGTGGCGGCGCTCGCCGCTGCGGTCATTCTCGTGCAGCCGGTCCAGTGGCTCGCCGCGCCGGCCGCGTTCGCCGCCGCGATCGCCGCGTCCACGGCGCTTGCGGTGATTCTGATCGCCGCCTATCCCGCGTTCGGCGCACTCACGCGGCTCGGATTCCTGCCACTGGCGGCGGCGCTTCTTGGAACGGCGGGCGCCATCGGCTTCGCCGCTGTGCAGGGTCAGTCCGCTGCGACGGCTCTCGGCCCTGCCGCGGGCCTTGCCCTGACGCTTGGCGCGGTCACGGGATTTGCGGCCGTCGCCGACTTTGTTGCGGAATTCGCGAGAGGCGCCGACCGGCGAAACGCGGCGGGCCGGGCGGCGCAAGAGGGCGTCGGTCCGGCGGCGTTCGTCGCGGTGCTCGCCGCCTCGGCCTTCGGGCTTCTCTCCGGGGCGACGGCCAATGAAGGTCTCGCCGCCGCAGGCCTTGCCGGCGCCGGCGTTCTGTTGGCGTCTTCAGCGAGCCTTGTCGTCACCGCCGCCGCGCTGTCGCTGCGCCGGACGAGCGAGATGCTAGCGGCGGACGAGAATCGCCGGCGCCAGTCGTTCCGGCAATATTGGCGGCCGATCCGGCGTGCGCTCTCGCCCGCCGCGGCCAATGCGGTCGTCGCCAT
>JBEBFW010000290.1:0-3436 GCA_040081755.1 Parvularculaceae bacterium | reverse complement strand
GCCCGCGCGCGCGCGACGAGCGCGGCGGAGACGTGCCGCGCCGCCGCCCGCCGCGTCGACGCGGCGCGCGATCCGAGGGGCGCAGGCGACAGCGCCGCCGCAGCCGCAGCAGCGGCGGCGTCAGACTTTGCCCGCGCGGAACGCGAGCGCGATCTCGCGCGTCAGCAACTCGCGCTCCTCACGGGAATTGGGGCGCCCGACATCGCACTCGTTGCGCCATGGTTCGCCGCGCCGCCGCCTCTCATTGGCGATGCGCCGCCCGATCCTTCCACCTCGCCCGATCTCGCCATCTTCAAAGCGGCCGAAGACCGGGCCGAAGCCGCCGTCGCGCTCGAGCGCGCCGCCGCGAAGCAGGACCCGACCATTTCACTCGGCGCCCGCAATCTTCGCGAGACGCGCGATACGGCGGCGATCCTCTCGGTGTCGATGCCGCTCGCGATCTTCAATCGCAACAAGGGCGCGATCGCGCGCGCCGAGACCGAGCGCCGCCAAGCGGCTTTTGAGCGCGAAGCCGGCGCGCTTGCGCTCTCGCGCGAGATCGTCCGCGCCCGCAGCGTTCTCGACACGGCGCGCGCCGAAGCCGATACGCTTCGCCGCGACGTTATTCCGCGCGCGGAGACAGCGCTCGCGGGCGCACGCGCGGGCTACGCGCGCGGCGCCTTCACCTATCTCGAAGTCTTCAGCGCGCAGACCGCGCTCTTCGATTTTCGCGCCCGCGAAGTCGATGCGCTGCGCCGCGCCCATCTTGCCAGAGCCGAATTTGATCGCCTGACCGCGCGCCTCGCCGCGCCCGCCGACGTAAAGGAGTAGTCCCATGAATAATCGCGCCATCGTCGCTTCAATCGCCGCTCTCGCGGCCGCATCGCTGCTCGCCGCTTGCGGCAAGAGCAGCGACGGGGAGGCGCAAGCCGCCTCCGAGCCCGCCGCCAAGGTCGAAGACCATGCCGAAGGCGGGGAGGATCATGACGCGGACATGCCCCGCGTTGAAATCGCCGCCGCCGCGCTCGACGCCGCCGGCGTCACGTTCGCCAAGGCCGGCCCGGGGATCATCCGCGAGACGTTGACGCTGACAGGGCGCATCATGCTGCAGCCTTCAGCGCGCGCCGAAGTCCGCGCGCCCTATCCGGGTGTCGTCCGCAGCGTCGATAGAAACATCGGCGATCAGGTGGAGCGCGGGGATATGCTGGCGCGCATCGAAAGCGCCGAGAGTTTGCAAACCTATTCGCTGAAGGCGCCGATCGCCGGCACCATCCTCGAGCGAACGACCAACATTGGCGCCGTCACCGACGGCGCGTCCTTGTTCCTGATCGGCGACCTCTCCCAGCTGCAGGCCGAACTCAATGTCGTCACCCACGACACGGACCGCGTCGCGGCCGGCCAGACCGTCTCGATACTCGGGCTCGACGGCGAAGCGAAATATGAAGGCGTCGTCGCCTCCGTGCTGCCGGTCACCGACGCGCACAGCCAGACCCTGATCGCGCGCGTGCCGATCGAAGTCAGCGCCGCGCAAGGTCTCCGCCCCGGCATGGCGATCCGGGCTGAAGTCGTCGTCGGCGAAACGACTGCGATGATCGTCGCGCCCGCGGACGCGGTGCAAACCCTCGAAGGCCAGCAGGTCATCTTCGTGCAGGAAGGCGAGGCGTTAGAGGCGCGCGCCGTCACGCTCGGGCGCAGCGGGGCGGGGACAGTCGAGGTAACGGCAGGCCTCAAGGACGGCGAGGTCCTCGTTGCCGAAAATGCGTTCCTCGTCAAAGCCGAACTCGGCAAGGGCTCGGCCGAGCACGGCCATTAAGCGCAAGGTACAGTCAATCATGGTTCAAGGCATTTCCGAGACCGCCGTCCGCTCGCGCTGGGCCGTTCTCATCGTCACACTCATCGTCGCCGCCGTCGGCGTATGGAACATTATCCGCCTGCCGATCGATGCGGTGCCTGACATCACCAACAAACAAGTGCAGATCAACACCGTCGCGCCGCAGTTCGGGCCGCTCGACATCGAACGGCTTGTGACCTACCCCGTTGAAACCGCGCTTTCCGGCATCGTCGGCTTGGAGACGACGCGGTCGATCTCCCGCAACGGCTTCAGCCAGGTCACCGCCGTCTTCAAGCCGAACGTCGATGTCTATTTCGCGCGCCAGCAGGTCGCCGAGCGGCTCGCGCAAGCGCGCGAAACCCTGCCCGCCGGCGCCGAGCCGCAGATGGGCCCGATCTCGACCGGTCTTGGCGAGGTCTTGATGTGGGCGATCCGGTATGGCGATCCATCGACGATCGCCGCCGACGGCGCACCGGGCTGGCAGCGCGACGGATCGTTTCTGACGATCGAAGGCGATCGTCTGACCGATGAGGTGTCGCGCGCCGCATACCTCCGGACCGTGCAGGACTGGATCGTGCGCCCCCAAATGCGCTCGGTCGGCGGTGTCGCCGGCATCGATTCGATCGGCGGCTATGAGAAACAGCTCGTAGTCGAACCTGACCCCGCGCGCCTCGCCGCCTATGGCATTTCGTTTTCCGAACTCGCCGACGCTCTCGAGCGCGCCAATCTTTCCGTCGGCGCGAATTTCGTCGAGCGCGCGGGCGAGGCGTTCCTGGTCCGCGCCGATGCGCGCATTCGCACCATTGAAGAGATCAGCGACGCCGTCATCGCAACGCGCGAAGGCGTGCCGGTCACCGTCCGCAATGTCGCGCATGTGCGGATCGGCGGCGAACTTCGCACCGGCGCCGCCAGCATGAACGGCGAGGAAGTCGTCATCGGCACGGTGTTGATGCTGACCGGCGGCAACAGCCGCACCGTGGCCGCCGCCGCCGCGGAGCAGCTGGGCGAAGTCGCCAAGACCCTGCCGGCCGGCGTCGAGGCGACCGTCGTCTATGACCGCTCAAAGCTCGTCAATTCGACCATCGCGACGGTCGAGCGCAACCTCACCGAAGGCGCTATTCTCGTCGCCGTCGCGCTGTTCCTCATCCTGGGCAATCTGCGCGCCGCGCTCATCGCGACGCTCATCATCCCGTTCTCGATGCTGATGACGGCGGTAGGCATGAATTATTTCGGCGTCTCCGGAAACCTGATGTCGCTCGGCGCTCTCGATTTCGGACTCATTGTCGATGGCTCCGTCATCATCATCGAGAACTGCATCAGACGGCTCGCCGAACGCCAGCACCATGAGGGTCGCGTGCTGACCCTGGCGGAGCGCCTTGAAGAAACGAGCGCCGCCACCCGCGAAATGATCCGCCCGACGATTTTCGGCCAGGCGATCATCTTCCTTGTCTTTGCGCCGCTCCTCACCTTCAGCGGCGTTGAAGGCAAGATGTTCTCGCCGATGGCGATCACGCTGATGCTGGCGCTGGCCGCCGCCTTTATCCTTTCGCTCACCTTCGTGCCGGCGATGGTCGCAATTCTCATTCGCGGCAAGGTCGCCGAAAAGGAAGTCCCGGCGATCGCGAT
>JBEBFW010000289.1:0-3436 GCA_040081755.1 Parvularculaceae bacterium | reverse complement strand
GATATCGAGTGCGCGCCCGACGCGGCCGATGCTCCGCCGGGACCCGCGGCGGGCGTGTTCACCGTTGCACGCAGATTGTCGCTGAAACGGGATGGACCCGACGGATTCGTGACGGCGCCGGTTGACGGACCGAACCTGCCTGATGACCTTGTCGAGCGTCTCTTGCGCGGCGGAGGGTGCGCGGTCGCCGCAGACGGCGAACACGTTCACCCGACTTTCGCCTATTGGACGATTGCGGCCTTGCAGGCGACGGAGCCCGCGTTCCGCGCATCGGGATCGCCCTCGCTCCTGCGGCTCGCCGAATTGACGGGCGCCGTCCGTGTCGTTTGGCCGAATGCAGCCGCGTTCGCCAATATCAACAGCCATGAGGACCTCGAGCGCCTCACCCTTGATGCTCCGCATACCCCCGCGTCAGATTGACCGTCGGCGATCCCGGCCGCATGGCGAAGGCCTGGCCGACGCGGTAGGTAGGGGCCATGGAGTTCAGCCCCTACCGTTTCTGCGTCGCCCCCATGATGGACGGCACCGACCGTCACTGCCGGTATTTTCATCGGATCCTCAGCAAGCGCGCGCGCCTCTACACGGAGATGATCGTCGCCGACGCAATCCTCCGCGGGGGCGCCGAGCGCCATCTCGCCTTCGATCCGGCCGAACATCCGGTGGCGCTGCAGGTCGGCGGGAGCGAGCCGGCCAAGCTCGCCGCTGCGGCGCGCCTCGCCGAAGAGTTCGGTTATGATGAAGTCAACCTGAATGTCGGCTGTCCGTCCGATCGGGTGAAATCCGGAACCTTCGGCGCCTGTTTGATGAAGGCGCCGGCGCTGGTCGCCGACGGCGTCGCCGCCATGCGCGCGGCCGTACGCATCCCGGTCACGGTGAAGTGCCGCATCGGCGTCGACGATCAGGATCCGGAAGACAGCCTGTTCGCGCTGGTGGAGGCGGCGTCAACGGCTGGCTGCGCCGTCTTCATGGTGCATGCGCGCAAGGCCTGGCTCCATGGCCTGTCGCCGAAGGAAAATCGCGAGATCCCGCCGCTCGACTACGGGCTCGTCCGAAGACTGAAAGAGGCGCGGCCCGATTTGACCATCGTCCTCAACGGCGGGATCGCGAGCCTCGATCAGGCGGCGGCGCACCTGCGGGAGTTTGACGGCGTCATGCTGGGACGCGCCGCGTACGGCGAGCCCTATATCCTCGCCGATGTCGATCGCAGGATTTTCGGCGGCGACGGTGAACCGCTTTCGCGCGAGGCGGCGGCGCGCGCCATGACCGCCTATGTCCGCAGTCTTGTGCAAAGGGGACGCAATCCGCACTGCGCTGCGCGCCATATGCTGGGGCTGTTCCACGGAACGCGCGGCGCGCGCGCCTGGCGACGCGCCTTGAGCCGCCTTGGAACGCGCGCCGGCGCCGACGTCATCGAACGCGCGCTTGAGGAAGCGCAGGCGGCCGGCGCTGCGGCGCTCGTGGGCGCCTGACGTCATGGATTTGGAAAACCTAGCCAGCCACGCGCCGCTGATCGCCGGCGTGCTCGCCGCAGGCCTTGCCGCCGGATTTGCGAGCGGCTTGTTCGGCATTGGCGGCGGCGTCGTCACGGTGCCGGCGCTCTACGCTGCGTTCCGATCAATCGGCGTCGCCGACGACGCCAGTCTCAAATCGGCCATCGGCACATCGCTCGCGGTCATCATCGTCTCGTCGATCCGCTCGCTGATCACCCATCGCAGGAGCGGCCATGTCGATGGCCGCATCTTGAGGGCGTGGGCCCCTTGGATTGCGATCGGCTCGGTCGCGGGCGGGCTTCTCGCCCGCCATGTGCCGGCGATCGCGTTGACGCTCGTCTTCGCCGCGGGCGCGGGGTTTATCGGCTGGCGGCGCCTGCGCCCCAAACACAAAGCCGCGCTGGAACACCCGAGGGACCTGACCGACCAGCGCATCCACATCCCGATCGGCCTTGCCACAGGCTTCTTCTCCGCTCTGATGGGTCTTGGCGGCGGCGCGGTCGGCGTCATGATCATGACCTGGTCCGGGCGCTCCATGCACCAGGCGATCGCGACGGCGTCCGGGTTCGGCATCGCGGTCGCCGTTCCGGGATCGGTCGCGTTCATCGTTTCCGGCCTCGGCCATAATGGCCTGCCGCCATTCTCGCTCGGCTTCGTGAATGTTCCGGCGTTCATCGCCATGGCGGCGATGACGGCGGTGACGGCGCACGCCGGCGCCGTTCTCGCGCACAAACTGAATGGCGATTTCTTGTCGAAGCTTTTCGGGGCCTATATTCTGCTGTCGGCGCTGGCGCTCGTCGCCGATGCGATCGCGGGTTAGGGGAGGCGAGGTTGAGTGTTCAAATTCTTGCCGCGGTTCTGCCGCTCCTGCTCGTCGCCTGTGCGAGCGCTCCCGGAGACCCATCGCTGATCGTGCGCGGCGACCGCCTGTTTGTCCCGATAGAGATCAACGGCATCGCGACCGAGGCGCTGCTCGACTCCGCCGCTGAGGCGACGTTTGTCGATGCGGCCTTCGCGCGGGAAATCAGCCTCGCCACGGCGGGCGCCGCATCGCGCGCGGCACGGGCGGGGCCGAAGAAGTGACCTTTGCGGAGGGCGTCGCCATCAAGGCGGCCGGCATCGCGCTCGATGACGTCGGCGTCGCCGTTTTCGATTTCTCCAGCATCTCGCAAAGGCTGATCGGCGCGCCGCTGACCGTGGTGCTGGGGCGCGAAGTCTTCGACGCGGCGCGTCTTGAAATCGATATTGAAGGCGGGTCCATCCGCGCGGTTTCCAGAGACGCGATTCCAGCGGGCGAAGAGGTGTCGCTGACCTCCGGGCACGGTCTGGAATCGCTGCCGATCCGCGTCGAGGGCGCGGCGGCCGTCGCCGTGTTCGACCTCGGTAATGGATCGGAGATGCTGATCGGCGCGCCCTTCGCCGCGTCCGCCGGCCTCGACGGGCCGGATCGCATTGTTGGCGCGAAGGCTGGCGGGGGCGTCGGCGGAGAGGTGACGCGCAAACTGGTTCGTCTGAAGACGGTCGAGGTCGCCGGCGTGACGTTCAGGAATGTTGAAGCTGGAATCGACGAGACCGAGACTGCGGACGACGCCAATGTCGGCGCGCGCCTGCTCAGGGCGTTCCGCATCACGGTCGATTACGTCGAGGGAAAGCTCTGGCTCGATCCAAGATAGTGCCCGGACTCGACAATTGGCTGACACGCTCGCGACTGGTCGTCCTTGGTGACGCGTATGCTTCGCATCGCTCCTTAAGGATGAAGAGGTTCAAGGTTGCTTCGCCCTGAAGAGCGCCGAAGGCGCGTCACGAAGGGCGGAACGACCTCACTCACTCACTTCGCAAAGCGAGTGCTAGCTGTGAGCTTTCAATAGGTTGTCCATCCGGCCCGAGCCGGGAGAAGCTGAAGGTGTCGAAGCCTCGGCAATCCCGGAGGACCGAATGAACATCCA
>JBEBFW010000078.1:0-12903 GCA_040081755.1 Parvularculaceae bacterium | reverse complement strand
AGGCGGCGAAGACGCCAGCCTCGGCGAGGCAAATGTCCGCCTCGCCCGCGGTCGGGAATCCGCCCGCCGCCGCGCGCTCGCGATAGCAGGGGAGGGCGGCGAGGAATTCCTGCGGCTTATCGACGGGGCCCGCCTCCCGATAGAGATGCGCCGTGGCGACGCCGACATAACGCCAGTGCCACGGCTCGTAGCTGTCCGCGGTCGGAAGATAGTTGTTCCCTTGCGGGTAGGAGAGAATGAAGCCGAAACGGAAAGCGTGCTCCTCGAAGCACTGATAGGCGCCGTCGCTGCGGCGCATGAAGCGGCCATCGACGTCGATGTCGGTCGCCAGGCCAAGCTGATGCTCGCTCATGCCCGGCGGCGTCACTGTGCCTTTGTAGCCGATGCGCGCGTAGAGCTCCTTCTGCGTGCCATAGGAGCGATAGCCGGAGCGCAGGGTGATGCGCTCGCCCGATTCGGCGCGGCACATTGAAATGAGCTGGGCGAGGCGCGCCGGGAGATTGTATTCGCGCGGATCGAGCCCTTCGTCGGCGGCCAGGCGCACATGCATCTCCTCCGAGCCCTCGCTCTTGGTCAGCGGCACCGAATAATTCGAGGCGACGACGAGATCCTTCGGCGCATACTCGGCCGGCAGGAGGAATTGCTGGGAGACGGGGCGGTCGAAATCGGAGCGCCGGTCGCGCGCCCGGTTGATGGCGTAGCGCTGGTCGCCGAAGGCGTCGCGGAACAGCCGGCGCATATGCTCGTAAAGCGCCTGCGCCTCGGTGGCGCGGCCCTGTTTCTCATAAAGCGAGGCGAGAAGCTTGATGTAGAGGCTGAGATCGGGGCTGTTCGAGCCCTTGACTCGCTCTTGCGCGTGGAAGGCTTCAAGGTAGAGTTCTTCCGCGTCCTTGAGCCGGCCCATGTCCACATAGGTGGGACCGAGCACAAGGGCGATTTGCACCGTCGCCTGATTATCCGGACCCAGAAGTTCCTTGCGGATCGAATAGGCGGCCGACAGCAGGCCCGCCGCGGCGTAACGGCCCTCTTCGCGCATGGCGTAGAACGCGCCGAGTTCGGCCATCTGGCCCGCGGCGGCGAGGCGGCTCTCGCGCGTGCCGGGCACTTCCTCGCCCGTCGAGCCGGGCTTCAGCGTTTCAGCGAAAAGATCGGCGGCGTCGAGGTGGAGCGAGGCGTAGTAGGCTTCCGGCGACTCTCTGTTCTCGAACTCGCCGCGCGCGGCTTCGTCGCCCGCAAGGTCGAGAAACTCCGCGAAGATCGCGACGGCCTTGTCGAGTTCTCCGGCCATGACGTGCGAGTGCGCGAGCCCGTTCTCCATGTCGACTTTCTCGCGCCGGGTCAGCGATTTCGACCACTCGGAGGCGAGGGCCTCGGCCGTTAGCGCTGCGCCCCGCGAGTAGTTGCGGGCCTTGAGCTGCGAGCGGGCGACTTCAGCCTTCAAGGGCGCGAGCGATTCGTCGTCCGCCCCGTCCGCCTTGCGCATGACAAGGAGGCGCTCGCCGTAAGGCGCAGCGCGTCCGCCCGACCCTTGCGCGATCAACTCGGTAAAACGGCTCTCAACGGCGGCCGGATCCGTCCGGACCTCCCAGTTGAACCAAGCCGAATAACTTGTCGCCAGCGCCAGAAAAGCGGCCGAAAACATGAATGGCGAACGCAAACTCATCGCCGCCCGATTTCCCCTCGCACCCCGAACTCAGATCCCCAATCATGCAAGGCTAGCACCAAGCGCTGGCCGAATCGAGACAGGCGACGGCCGTTCGACGGCCAAAAACTCCCGCCGCCAAGGGCGGGTGGCGGGAAGAACCCCGACGTGGGCCGGGTCCGCCTTGGCGCAGGCCTCCGCCGTTGCTATGCCCCCGGCTCTTCCAACAGGGGCGGCGAGCGTGGTGGCGACGGGGCGACGACGGATCTATCTCATGCGCCATGGCCATGTTGACTACTTCGCGCAAGCCGTGACGGATCCGCGCCTCGTCCTCCTGACCGAAGAGGGACGCCGCCAGGCGCAGGCCTGCCGGGACGCCCTCCGGCACGTTTCGTTCGACCTCGCCGTGTGCTCCGGTCTGCCCCGCACGCGCGAGACAGCGGAGATTGTTCTCTCGGCGCATGGCGAAGCCGCGCTGGTCGATGAGGCGGGCTTTGAAGAGCTGAAGAGCGGCTTCGTGAAGGCCGCGAGCCGGGAGGAGCTGGCCGGGCGGCTTGCCTTCTGTTTCGACGAAGCGGCCGAGCCGGGCGCGGCCTTCCTGCCCGACGGAGAGACCTTCGTTTCGGCCCAAACGCGGATCGTCGCGGCGGTTCAGCGGCTTTTGACGCGGCCCGACTGGAAAACCGCGCTCGTCGTGGCGCATGAGGGCGTCAACCGGATCGTGCTCGGCTGGGCCTCGCGCGGCGGCCTCGCCTCGATCGCCTCGTTCGAGCAGGACCTCGCTTGCGTCAACGTCGTCGATATCGATGTCGTGCCGGGAGAGGCGCCGGGCGAAACGATCATCGAACGGGCGGTGATCAAGGCCATGAACCTGACGCCTTACGACTATTCGAAGGCCGGTCTGCCCCGCACGAGCCTCGAGCACCTGTTCGATGTCGATTTCGGGAGGTCGCGGCCGCGACGCAACTGAGGCCCAGACCCGACGGACAGGAATAGCCCGCGCTCTCTTTTTTGGTTAAACAGGGGACGGGGTTCCGGGGAGAAACGTGCCATGCCTTACGGCGTGCGTCGGGGCATCAAGGCGCCTGGCGAGTATGGTTTCGGCGATCTCGCGGCGCTCGGCCTGTCGAGCGCGGGCGGCATCTTCGCGGCGCTCGCCACCGATTTCAGTCAAAAGGGCGAGAATTCGGCGCTCTACAAGATCAACGAATGGGTGGTCGCGGCGGGGCGCAATTTCGGCGCGGGCGATATGCCGTTATGGGGCGTCGCCTTGGGGCTCGTCGGCTTCGGCGCCGTTTCGATCTTTTATTTCCAGCCGCTGACGCGCCTCGGCGCTTTTGCGCGTGGTTTCGGACTTCTGGCGGCCGCCATGACCGCGACGCCAACCGATCTCGTGAGCGGCATCCAGGGCGCCTCGCAGCTTCTGCAGCCCCTGCAGCCGGCGGCCTATATCGAGGAAACGAGCCTCAACCCTGAAGGCGAGGCGGTCGGCGCGACGCAGACCGTCTATCGCGAGGGCGAGGTGCGCGCTTTCGCGGTTCAGGCGGTGCGTCCGGGCGCGCGCTACGAAGTGCTGCTGACGATCAAGTTTCCGAACGGCGCGCCGAGGAATATTCAGGACATGGTCAAGCGCGACCAGTTGCGCGGGCGTCTCCTTAACGAGGCGACGAAGGAGACCTTCAATCTCTTCCAGAGCGCGGGCGGCTCGGTCGAGACCAAGGGGGATACGATCGTCATCCGGGCGGGCGTGCCGGCGAAAGCGAAAGAGGCGACGCTCTGGGTGCGGATCGAAGCCGAAGGCAGCGCGATCGAGATGCAGTCGGCGAAAGCGACGCTCGGCAAGTCCCTCGCCTGGACCGTCGTCATGCGCCCGTCGAAGACGCCGCTCGCCATCCAGCGCCTCGGCAAGTCGTACTGGTTTTAGGCGGCGGCGCGAAGCTTCATGTAAGTCCCCTCAGCGACAGCGGGTCGATCATGGGCGACGGCGGGCAGCCTGATAAAAAGGACGGATCATGAGCGAAAAAACCTGCGATCTCGTCGTCATCGGCTCCGGTCCCGGCGGCTATGTGGCGGCGATCCGGGCGGCGCAGCTGAAGATGAAGACGATCATCGTCGAGCGCGAGGCCCTGGGCGGCGTCTGCCTCAACTGGGGCTGCATCCCGACCAAGGCGCTTTTGCGCACGGCCGAAGTCTACACCAACATGAAGCACGCCGCCGATTTCGGTCTGAAGGCCGAGAATGTCGGCTTCGATCTCGAAGCGGTGGTGAAGCGCTCGCGCAATGTCGCCGGCAAGCTCTCGGGCGGCGTCTCGTTTCTCATGAAGAAGAACAAGATCGAGGTCGCGATGGGCGCGGCGCGGCTGGAGAAAGGCGCGGGGGCGCCGCTCGTCCGTGTCAAGACGAAGGAAGGCGAGGAGACCATCCGCGCCAGACACGTCATTCTCGCGACCGGCGCGCGGGCCCGCACGATCCCCGCGGCCGGTCTTGAGCCGGACGGCAAGTTCGTGTGGACCGCCAGGGAAGCCATGATCCCCGACATCATGCCGCAAAGGCTTCTGGTCATCGGCTCGGGCGCCATCGGCATCGAGTTCGCGAGTTTCTATCGCGCGCTCGGGGCCGACGCGACAGTCGTCGAAATGCTGGACCGCATTCTCCCCGCGGAAGATGAGGAAATCTCGCGCCTCGCCGAGAAGCAGTTCAGGAAGCAGGGCATGAAGATCCTGACCGGCGCCACGGTCGCCGGCCTCGAAAAGGGCAAGTCGAGCGTCAAGGCGTCGGTCAAATTCAAGGACGGCAAGTCCGAGATCATCGAGGCCGACCGCGTCATTCTCGCCATCGGCATTATGGGCAATACGGAAAATCTCGGTCTCGAGGCGCTCGGCGTGCGCATCGAGCGCGGCCAGATCGCGGTCGATGAATACCTCCGCACAAACATCCCCGGCCTTTGCGCCATCGGCGATGTCACCGGCGCGCCCTGGCTCGCGCACAAGGCCTCGCATGAGGGCGTCATCTGCGTCGAGAAGCTCGCCGGGCTCGCCGGCGTTCATCCGCTCGACGTCACCAAAATTCCGGGCTGCACCTATTCGCAGCCGCAAGTCGCGTCGGTCGGCCTCACTGAGGCGCGCGCAACGGAAAAAGGCTACAAGGTGAAAATCGGCCGCTTTCCCTTCAACGCCAACGGCAAGGCGATCGCGCTGGGCGAGCCGGAAGGCCTCGTCAAATGCGTGTTCGACGAAAAAACCGGCGAGCTTCTGGGCGCGCACATGATCGGCGCCGAGGTGACGGAGCTCATCCAGGGCTTCGGCCTGGTGCGGTCGATGGAAGGCACCGAAGAAGACCTGATGCACGCGGTCTTCCCGCACCCGACGCTCTCGGAGATGATGCACGAGGCGTCGCTCGACGCCTATGGACGCGCGTTGCACGTTTAGCGCGTCTTGCGCGTCTTGCCGCCGCCGTCGGCCTCCGGCCTCAGCCCTCCACGCGCACAAGAGCGTGCTTCTTGCGCCCGATCGAGAGCTTGATGACGCCGTCGATAACGTCGCCCGCAACGAGCGCGCGTTCCTCGCCAAGCGGCGCATCGTTCACTTTGAGGGCGCCGGCGGCGATGTGGCGCCGGCCTTCGCCCTTGGACGCGATCAGTCCGGCGGCGATGAACTGCTCGAGAAGCGGCGCGCCAGCAGCAATGAGCGCCCGCGGCGCGGTCGTCGAGGGAAGGCCCTCGGCGAAGGCCCCTTCTTCGAAGGTCTTGCGCGCCGTTTCAGCCGCCGCGTCTGCGGCCTTGCGGCCATGAAGAAGCGCCGTCGCCTCGTTGGCGAGGATTTTCTTCCCTTCGTTGATTTCGGCCCCGGCGAGCGCGCCGAGGCGATTGACTTCAGACATGGGCAATACGGTGAAACGCGCGAGCAGCGTCGCGACGTCGGCGTCCTCGGCGTTCCGCCAGTACTGCCAGTAGTCGTAGGGGCTGTAGAGATCGGCGTTGAGCCACACGGCCCCGCCCTCGGTCTTGCCCATCTTGCGGCCCGACGCGGTGGTGAGGAGCGGCGTCGTCAGCCCGAAGACTTCCGCGCCGTCCTTCCGGCGCACGAGTTCGACGCCGTTGACGATGTTGCCCCACTGGTCGGATCCGCCCATCTGGAGCGAACACCCTTGCCGGCGGTAGAGCTCATGGAAGTCGTAGGCCTGCATGAGCATGTAGTTGAACTCGAGAAACGTCATCGGGCTCTCGCGCTCGAGCCGGAGCTTGACGCTGTCGAAGGTCAGCATGCGGTTGATGGTGAAATGGACGCCGTAGTCGCGCAGGAACTCGACATAGCCGAGTTTCGACAGCCAGACGTCGTTATCCGCCATGATTGCGTCTTTCGGACCGGCGCCGAAGCGCAGGAATTTCTCGAAGACGCCCTTGATGGAGGCGATGTTCGCCTGGATTTCGCTGTCGGTGAGCAGCGCCCGCTGCGTATCCTTGCCGGTCGGATCGCCGACCTTGGTGGTGCCCCCGCCCATCAGCGCGACCGGGCGATGTCCCGTCTGCTGCAGCCAATAGAGCAGCATGATCTGGATGAGGCTGCCGGCGTGCAGCGATTTCGCCGTCGCGTCGAACCCGATATAGGCGGTGAGCGTTTCGCTCACCGCGCGCCGGTCGAGCTCCTCAAGATTCGTGCCCTGATGGATGAACCCGCGCTCGGCGAGGATGCGCAGAAAGTCGGATTTGAACGAGGCGGTCATTCGTCGTCATCCTGCATGTCATGGGCAATCGCGTGATAGTCGCGAGCTCCATGGATCAATCGCACAACCTCAACACCGTCCGCCATCGGCTTATAGATGAAGATATAGTCTCTAAACGGATAAATGCGCAGTTGCGGCAAGGTGGAAATCCTTGCCGGTCCAAGAAGCGGGTTGTCGCTCAAGAGTTCAGCAAATTCGACCAGCCGCGTCAGAAAAGCTCCCGCACGCGTCGGCGAATCGGTGGCGATGTAGTCAAAGATCGCGCCAAGGTCGCTCTTCGCTTTGCTACGCCAAACGACCCTGCCCATCCGCTATTCTTGTCTCTTCTTTTCGTAATCGGCGCGCTTTTGTGCGATGAACGCCCTCGGATCGAAGTCGGCCAGCAATTCGCTGGCAAGCCCCTCCCGCGCCAACATTTCAAGACGTTTCATGGCCGCCAATCGCTCGGCCTCTGCATCCTCAAGAAGGCGCAAGCCAGCCCTAACCGCCTCGCTTACATTTTTGAAGCGACCGCCTGCGATAAGGTTTTCCACAACCGCTTGCTGATGGTCGGTCAAATGAACGGTGGGGTTACGGGACATTCGCGATCTCAAATTTGGCCAGGCTGTGTAGCTGATTTCGCTACATTCTGCAATCCCAGGTAGATCATGTCCAGCATCTTCACCGCCATCGGCCTCATGAGCGGAACCTCGCTCGACGGCATCGACGCCGCCATTCTGAAGACTGACGGCGAAAGCGCGATCGAGCGAGGCCCCGTCCTTTTCACGCCCTATAGCCGCGAACGGAAGGTCTTCATCCGGCGCGCGGTCAAGGCGGCGATCGAGGGGCGCGAGGCGGCGGCCGATATCGGCAAGGCCTCGGGCGAGGTGACGCTCGCCCATGTCAACGCCGTTGAGAACCTTCTCGCCGCCGCCGGCCTGAAACGGAACGATATCGATGTCATCGGCTTCCACGGTCAGACGATCCTGCATCGGCCCCAGCGCAACCGCGAAACCGCAGGCCGCACCCGGCAGATCGGCGACGCGCCGGTTCTGGCGCGCGAGACCGGCATCGACGTCGTCGGCGACTTTCGCGCCGCCGACATCGCGGCGGGCGGAGAGGGCGCCCCGCTGGCGCCGATCTATCACCTGGCGCTGGCGCGCGGGCTGAAGCGCGACGGCGCGCTCGCGGTCCTAAATCTCGGCGGCGTCGCCAACATCACCTGGTTCCCCGCCGGGGCGCAGGAGACCGACATCCTCGCCTTCGATTGCGGGCCGGGCAACGGGCTCATCGATGAATGGATGGAGCTGCGCGCGGCCAAGCCCATGGATGAAGACGGCGCCCTCGCGCGCAGCGGGAAAGTGCATCCGGAAATTTTGCGGGCCATGCTCCAAACCCCTTATCTCTCGCGCACCCCGCCGAAATCGCTCGACCGCTATGACTACAAGCTCGATTCGGCGCTATCCCTGTCAGCCGCCGATGGCGCCGCGACGCTGACGGCGTTCACGGCGGCCTGCGTGCGCGCCAGCGAGCGCTTTTTGCCGGCGCCGCCGCCGTTGTGGATCGTGTGCGGCGGCGGGCGCCGCAATCCGGCGCTGATGGAGGCGCTGTCGAAGGCGCTGTCGGGGTCTGTCGTTCCCGCCGAGGAGGTCGGCTGGCGCGGCGACGATCTTGAGGCGGAATGTTTCGCCTATCTCGCGGTGCGCACACTGAACAAGCGGCCGATCACCTTTCCGAAGACAACGCGCGCGCCGCGCCCGCTCTGCGGAGGCGTGCTGCATAAAAGGCCGGCGCCATGACCAAAGGAGCCGCGACTCAAGGAGCAGGGCGATGGTCGTCGAGGCCCTCGATCGCGCCGAGAATGAGGCCGGCGATCGCGGCGATGGCGGCGGCGCGCGCCGGCTTGTCGCGCGACTCGCGGATGAGCGCGTCGTTGAGGAGGCTTTGCCAGTCGCCATGCGCGGCGCCGTTTGGGGCGCCCGCGCCGGATGGCGAGCCTTCGACGCCCGCGTTCTCGCCGACGTTGTAGCCAGAGTTCTGGCTAGTGTTCGGCGCGCGCGATCTCGCGACGCAAATCGCGGCGGTGAAGAGGAGAAGCGACGCGGCCGCAGCGAAAGCGGCCCAGAGCGGAATGACGAGGTTCAGCGCCGCGACGAGCCCCGCGGCGACGAAAGCGGCGGCGGTCACGAGGAGCCCGGCGCCGGCGAGGGCCCACACGGCGCGCCTCACCGCAGCCTCGCCGCGGGCGCGCGCGGAATGCAGGAGATCGATCACCGCCGCGTTCTCCCGGCGACCGATTTTCCGATCATGTAGCCGGCGGCGAAAGCCGCGCTCACCGTTACGGTGGGGTGGCGGCGCATCTCCTCGCGAAGCTGTTCGGCGCCGTCGGCGATGTTGGTGCGAATGACCTCGCTCTTGTCGCGCGCCTCGCGGATCGCGGCATCGAGTATGCCCTGGAGCCGGCTGGCCGCCGCGGCGCGGCTCTCGACCGGGGCGGCGACCGCGCGCTCGTCGAGCTCCGTCACGTCCTTCTTCATGCGCTCGAGCAGCGTGTCGAACGCGGTCTTCGGGGGTTCGGCGCTCATCAACGCGGCTGCCTTCGTTTCGCGACCGATGCTAGCGGCAGGGCGCGCCACTAGGAAAACGATATCTGCTCATTTCCCGGTCGAATCGGAGCGATTTTCGCCCGGCGCGCGAACCGGCGCCGGCCTATTTCCCGACCGGGAGGCTTTCCGGCAGAAAATCTCCGAGCGCTTTGCGCTCCATGCCGTAGCCCCAGCCCTGTCCGTGATCGCTGGTGATGGCGGCGGCGCTGCTCTCGCTCACCTGATGCGGGCCGTGGGCCAGCAGACGCAAAACGGCGCCGGGGCGTAGATGCCAACTCGCCCACGAGAGCGGCGTGTCGCCTTGCGCATCCTTGATGGTGCGGTCAGCGCCGCGCTCGATCAGAAATGCGATCGTCCCCGCATCTGCAAAGGCGGCCGCGCGATGGAGCGGCGTCTCCCCCCGGTTGCGGACATCGCGCATGAAGGCGCCCGTCTCGGCGCCGGCCTTCGTGCGCGCATTCACCTCGGCGCCGCGCTCGACGAGCAGCCGCACGATATGGAAATAGGCGGGCCGGCCGGCCTTGGAGAGCGCGCTGTGAAGCGCCGTCTCTCCGGTCGCGGCGTCGCCAAACCGCACGTCGGCCCCATGTGCGATGAGAAAATCGCAGACCTTCCACCAGCCGCAGAAAGCGGCGTTGCCGAGTTCCGCATCGAGGTCGATGCTGGAGAGATCCCCTCCGGCCGCGAGCACGGCTTTGAGCGCCGTCACGTCGCCATAATAGACGAACCACTGCAGCGCGCGCACTTGGCCTTCCGTCAGCGCGGCGCGCCAGTCGGGGAGGGCGAGCAGGTCAAAGACGAGATCGGTCCGTCCACGGCCGATCCGGTCGAGAATGTCGCTTTTGCCGCGTCCGGCCACTCAAACGCGCTCCGCCACGATTTCCATCAGAAGCGGCGTCGTCATGACGGTCCGGGGGTCGGTCTCAGCCGCATCCCACGCCTTGGCGACTTTCTCGGCCCATTCCGTCGTGACCACCCCGCGCTCGGCGAGGCGGCGTGCATGGGGCGGCACGAACGTCTTCGGCCATTGCCAGGTGAAATCCTTCGGCGTCGTGGTGAAGACGATCGGATTGGCCTCGATGAGCTTGAGGCCAGCCTCGGGCAGCGCCGGCAGGAGCGTGCGGGCGACGTCGATATTGCCGGCGCTGGCGTGCCAGTCGCGAACCGCCGTCTCGACGAATTCCGCCAGCACAGGCTGGTGCGGCGTCCACGCCATCGTCCCCCAGTCGAAATAGTCGTGGCAGATGAACTTGCCGCCCGGCCTCAAGGCGCCGGCGAGCTTCTTCAGCACCTGCACCGGATCGGCGATGAAGATGAACACCCAGCGGATGAACACCGCATCGACGCCCGAAACGGGAACGCGGTCCAGCATCAGATCGACATTGTGGAGCGCGACATTGTCGAGCCCGCGAGCCTTCGCGCCGGCCTCGATGGCGGTCCGGAAATTGTCCGAGCGGTCCAGCGCATAGACCTTGCCGCGCGGACCGACGATTTCAGCAAGATCGAGGCTCGCATGGCCGGGCCCCGAGCCCGCATCGATCACCGTCGAGCCGTCGGTGATCCCGGCGCGGCGCCAGACGTCGAGGGTTCGCGCCCGCCACACGCGGTGCTGGACCCCGAGCCGCCAAGCCTCCACGTCATGAGTGCCGAGATAGTAGCTGCGTTCCTGCGACATCGACGCTCCCATCGGTTGCCACGGACTTGGACCGCCGTTGACGCCTCTTCAATCCGAAAGTTGCGGACCCCGGAGGCTGATAGGCCCGATGCGGCGTTCATTGATTCCGGATCGGACGGCGTTATATTCCGGATTGGACACGCTTCGACTCCGGATTTGGACAAAATGGATAATACTGAAACAAAATCAAGGCCCTATCCGAGATTCGCCGCCGAGCGCGTTCGCGACGCCTTGGCGGACGCGCGCATTGTGGCCGTCCTGGGACCGCGACAATCTGGAAAAACGACCCTGGTCAAGGAGTTAGGCGACGAATCTCGACCTTTTCTTACCCTTGACGACGCCCAAACCCGAGAGTTTGCGCGGTCGGATCCCGAGGGCTTCGTGCGACGCGTCGGCCGTGCGGCGATTGACGAAATCCAGCGTGCTCCGGAGCTGCTGCTGTCGCTGAAAAAATCGGTCGATGAGGACCCCAGGCCCGGCCGGTTTCTGATCACCGGTTCGGTCGATCTTTTCGCCGCTTCTATCTCCCCTGATTCACTCGCCGGACGGGTTGAAGTTGTGAAGCTTCTCCCGCTGTCGCAAGCCGAGCTGCTGCTTCGGCCTCGGCCCAGGTTTCTCGAACGGGCCTTCGCCAACGCCTTCGCACCGTTCAGCGACGCGGCGCCGGGGCGGCCCATCACCGAAATTGTGACGGCAGGCGGCTTCCCGGAAGCGCTCGCGCGTGAAGCCGGGAGCCGTCATGAGTGGTTTGCATCCTATGCCCAGTCGCTCGCGCGCCGGGACATTCCCGATCTCGCCGCGCTGGACAAGATCGGCGTCATGCCAAGCCTGATCAACAAATGCGCCCACCATGCCGGGCAACTCATCAATCTATCCGGCGTGGGCGCACAGGCGGGTCTCGACGCGAAAACGGTTGAACGCTGGATGGTCCTGCTGGAACAGGTTTATCTCGTCGAGCGCGTTCCGCCCTGGTTCAACAACAGGCTCAAACGCGCATCCAAAACGCCGAAACTCCACTTCTATGACAGCGGCCTGCTCGCCGCGCTGCGCGGCGTCAACGCCGAGCAATTGTCGCGCGACCGCGCCGATCTGGGGCCCCTTCTCGAGACTTTCGTGTTTTCCGAGATCTCCAAGCTGATCGCGCTTGAAACCGGGTTTTTCTTCATCAGTCATTATCGCGACAAATCGCTCGCCGAAGTGGATTTCGTGCTTGAGCGCTATGAGGACATTGTCGGGATAGAAGTGAAAGCGGGCGCCACAGTTCGCGCGGACGACTTCAAGGGCCTGAAACGAGTGCGCGAGGCCGTCGGCGTCAGATTCAAGACCGGCCTCGTTCTCTATGACGGCGACCAGGTGAAACCGTTCGGCGACAACCTCTATGCCGCGCCCTATTCGATCCTTTGGGAATAGGGAGCATTCCGCGATGACAGGCGGCGTGCGGCCTTTGCAAGTCCGGGCAAGCCGGGATAAAAGCCCGCGAAATTCCAGCGCTGCGGGCCGCATTGCGGAAACCGGGCGACTCCCGCCACTGAACGATTCCACGGTCGATCCAGAAGGCCGACGCCGCCCCAAGGACCCGTTTTTCCGCGACGCCAGAACCCATGACGATCGGAACCCTCGCTTTCCTGGTCTTTTCCGCCGCAGCGATCCTGTCGGCGCTGATGGTCGTCGCCTCGCGCAATCCGGTGCATTCGGTCCTGTTCCTGATCACGACTTTCATCTCGGCTGCCGGGCTTTTCGTCCTCATGGGCGCCGAATATCTCGCAATGGTTCTGGTCGTCGTCTATGTGGGCGCGGTCGCGGTCCTCTTTCTTTTCGTGGTCATGATGCTCGACGTCGATTTCGTCGAGCTGAAGCAGGGCTTCCTTCAATACCTGCCAATCGGCGGGGCGCTGGCGGCGGTTGTGGCGGTCGAGCTCATCCTCGTTGTTGCGGCGCGTGCGCTCCCGTCCGACGCGGACTTCGCCCGCGCCCACCCGTTCATGAGGGCGGGCGAGACCGTCTCCAATCCCGTGGGACCGAACAATGTCGAGGCGCTTGGCCTCATCCTCTACACGGACTACGTCCATCTCTTTCAGATCGCGGGCGTCATCCTGCTCGTCGCCATGATCGGTGCGATCGTGCTCACCTTCCGCATGCGCGAGGGGATCAAGAAACAGGACCCGGCGGCGCAGGTCGCCCGGCGCCGGGCGGATTCCGTGGCGCTCATCAAAGTGAAATCCGGAGAGGGGATCGGGGGATGATCGAGGTCGGGCTCGGCGCGTACCTGACGGTCGCCG
>JBEBFW010000077.1:0-12942 GCA_040081755.1 Parvularculaceae bacterium | reverse complement strand
AGTCTGCGCTGGTCGATCCGCAATCCCTTCGCGGTGATCGGCGCCGCCGTGGCGGTGTTCGTGCTTTCCGGTTTTCTGTTCACGCGCCTCGGCCAGGAATTCATCCCGACGCTCGACGAGCAAGACATGGCCGTGCAGGCGCTGCGCATACCGTCGACCTCGCTCACGCAGTCGGTCGATATTCAACGGAAGATCGAGAAGGCGGTCGAGGAATTCCCCGAGGTCGCCTTCATGTACTCGAAAACCGGCACCGCGGAAGTCGCTTCCGATCCGATGCCGCCCAACGCCTCCGACGGCTTCATCATCCTCAAGCCCCGCGCGGAATGGCCCGACAAGACGCTGACGAAAACCGCGCTGATCGAGAAGATGGACAAACGCCTCGACGCCGTCATCGGGAGCAATTACGAATTTTCGCAGCCGATCCAGATGCGCTTCAACGAATTGATCGCAGGTGTTCGCGGCGATGTCGCGATCAAGCTTTACGGCGACGATCTCGACCAGATGTCAGCGACCGCCGCCGAGATCGCCGGCGTCCTGCAGACGATCAGCGGCGCCGCCGATATCAAGGTCGAACAGACAGGCGGCTTTCCGACGCTCGACGTCGCCTTCGATCGAGACGCCATCTCCCGCTACGGCCTTTCCGTCGAGGAAGTGACCGACGCCGTCGCGACCGCCATGGGCGGGCGCGAGGCGGGTCTCGTCTTTGAGGGCGACCGCCGGTTCGATATCGTCGTGCGCCTGCCGAACGCGTTGCGCGACAATCTATCGGCCGTCGGCGCTTTGCCGGTCATGCTTCCCGAGACGGAAGGCGAGCCCCGCGCGTCGATCCCGCTTCGCGAGGTCGCGCGTTTTTCGTTCTCCGAAGGCCTCAATCAAGTCAGCCGCGAAAACGGCAAGCGCCGCGTCGTCGTGCAGGCGAACGTCCGCGGCCGCGACCTCGGTTCTTTCGTCACCGAAGCGCAAACCCTCGTCGAACGCGATGTGGCCCTGCCAGCGGGGACCTGGCTCGTCTGGGGCGGCCAGTTCGAAAATCTGAAAAGCGCCTCCCAGCGGATCACGCTGGTCGTTCCCGCCGCCTTCGCGCTCATCTTCGCGCTCCTTTACATGGCGCTCGGGACCATGCGCGCCGCCGGCGCCGTCTTCTCCGCCGTGCCGCTCGCGCTCGCCGGCGGTGTCTTCACGCTCGCGCTGACCGGCATGCCGTTCTCAATCTCGGCGGCGGTCGGCTTCATCTGCCTTGCCGGCGTCGCCGTCTTGAACGGTCTCGTCGTCATGACAGCGATCAACGCCCGTATCGCTGGCGGTATGGCGGTTGACGCCGCGATCCATGACGGCATGGCTGAACGCTTCCGCGCCGTCCTCATGACCGGCATCGTGCCGGCGATCGGCTTCGTGCCGATGGCGATCGCGCATGGTGTCGGCGCCGAAGTGCAAAAGCCGCTCGCGACCGTCGTCATCGGCGGCCTCATCACCGCGACGGTCCTCACCCTCTTCGTCCTGCCCGCGATCTGCCGCCTGCTCTTGAGGCCTGCGCGCGCGAACCGCGAGCAGGAACAGCCTCAATTTGTGCCGCAACCGGCCCCGGCGGAGTGAGCGGGCGCTTCCATGATCGCAAGAAAGTCATGCCATGAACCGCGACAACGCCGCTGCTACGGGCGATCTTGATACGGAGGAAACCCCGCCACCAAGCGCGCACGATAACGCATTTGACGGCAGCTCCGGACGTAAGGTCCAGCCGCCGCACCGGCCCGACGACGGTCATGCGCACGGCGCGCACGCCGGCAGCCATGAGCGCGGCGGATGGTTTGGCCGCCACGGCGAACTCCTATTCTCTTTGCTTTCCGGCGTGGCGCTTCTCGTCGGATGGATGATCGAACGGAGCAGCGCACTGCCGCTTTTCGTCGCGGCCTATATCTTTGGCGGCGCCTTCACGCTGCGAGAAGCGATCGAGAACATTGCCGCAAAGCGCTTCAAAATCGACACACTGATGCTGGTCGCCGCCGCCGGGGCCGCTGCGCTCGGCAGCTGGGCTGAAGGCGCGCTTCTTCTGTTTCTGTTCAGTCTCGGCCATGCGCTCGAAGAGTTCGCGATGGGCCGCGCCCGGCGCGAGATTGAGGCCCTCGCAAAGCTCGCGCCGGACCGCGCCAATGTCCGCAGCGGGGGCGCGATCAAGCATGTGCCGATCGAAGAGTTGAACGTCGGTGACATTATCGTCGTCAAGCCGAATGAGCGCCTGCCGGCCGACGGCGTCGTCATCGCCGGAGAAACAAGCGTCAATCAGGCGCCGGTCACCGGTGAAAGCGCGCCCGTCGACAAGCGCCCGATTACGGGCGACCCCGGCGTCGCCGAGTTCGGAAGAATTTCGTCCGAACACCGCGTCTTCGCCGGCACGATCAACGGCGCCGGGGCGATCGACGTCTATGTTGCCAGACGCGCCGGCGAATCGACGCTCGCGCGCGTCGCCCGGATGGTCGCCGAAGCGCAGATGCAGCGCTCGCCGACCGAGAATTTCACTGAGCGATTTGAACGCTTCTTTGTGCCCGCTGTGCTGACGTTGGTCGTCCTGCTGCTGTTCGCCTGGGTCGTCATCGACGAACCGTTCTCGAAGAGCTTCTACCGCGCCATGGCCGTGCTGGTCGCAGCGAGCCCCTGCGCGCTGGCGATCTCCGTTCCGAGCGCGATCCTCAGCGGCATCGCCCGCGCGGGACGCGGCGGCGTCCTTGTCAAAGGCGGCGCCGCGCTTGAAAATCTCGGGACGCTGAGCGTCGTCGCGTTCGACAAGACCGGGACGCTGACGGAAGGAAAGCCGCGGCTTGTCGATATTGTTCCAGCCAGCGGCGTCGCGGAAGCCGAACTCCTCGCCGTCGCGGTCGCCATTGAGGAACAGAGCGATCATCCGCTCGCCGCCGCCGTCGTCCGCGATGCGTCGCCGAAACTCGGGTCCGCACCGCGGCTGATCGCGAAGGACGTCGAAAGCATCACCGGCAATGGCGTCAAGGGCCATATCGACGGCGCCATCGTTCACATCGGCAAGCCGGCGATGTTCGACGGTGAAGACGGGCTGGTGATGTCCGACGATGTTCGGGAAGCGGCGCGTCGCCTGGAGCAGGAAGGCCGCACGGTGATGATCGTCCAGCGCGAGCAACGATCGCTCGGCGCGCTCGGTCTTATCGATGTCGAGCGCAGCTTTGCAGCCGCCGTCATCACGGATCTTCGCAAGCTCGGCGTTACGCGCATGATCATGCTGACCGGCGACAACCAGAAAGTCGCCGACGCCATCGCCATGAAAGTCGGGCTTGACGAGGCGCGCGGCGCGCTGATGCCGGAGGACAAGGTCGCTTACATTCGCAAACTGCGCGGCGATGGCGCCATCGCCATGGTGGGAGACGGCGTCAACGATGCCCCGGCGCTCGCCGAAGCGACCGTCGGCATCGCCATGGGGGCAGCGGGCTCCGATGTCGCGCTTGAAACCGCCGACGTCGCGCTGATGGCGGACGATCTGCGCCATCTGCCCTTCGCCCTTGGCCTCAGCCGGCAGACCAGCGCGATCATCCGGCAGAATCTCTGGGCGAGCCTCGGCGTCGTCGCACTTCTCATCCCCGCAACGCTTTTCGGCCTCAATATCGGCGCCGCGATCGTCGTTCACGAAGGCTCGACCCTGCTTGTCGTCGCCAATGCGTTGCGTTTGCTCGCCTATCGGCCTGCGCTGCCGAAGTGAGGCGGCGGCCAGTTTTAGGGGCAGCTCCAGCAGGTCTTTCTGTTACAAAGAAGCCGGCTGCGCACTCGGGGGCCGGGCAGTCAAACCACATCCAATCCGAACTCAAATTGTCGACAGCAGCACGAACGTCAGCCCAAGCCTATCCCGACACTTCCGATCCAGGCGCCCGTTCAAACCAGATGACCGCCATGATCAGCGATTTTGCGCGCGGCAATATGAACGCCATCAGCGCGGCGGCTGCAATGGGCCAAAACGCCACCGAAAATCCCTGCGGCCAGCGATCGGTGCTTTCAACCGCCACCATGACCGGAACCAGTATGTGCCCGACCAGAAGAATTGTCAGCCACGGCGCGGCATCATCGGACCGAATATGTCCGTATGGCTCCCCGCAAATCCCACAAGCCGCCACCGGTTTCAGATAGGAATGAAGGATTTTTCCCCGGCCGCAATTGGGGCAGCTCAGACGGAGCGCACGACCATAAGCCGTTCGCCGGTTGGGACGATTTGCCGAGACGCCGGACGACGCGCTCATCTGAGAGGGTTCCGTTTCTGGCGCGCTCGTCGCGTCGTCGAGGTGTCGCATTGCTGATATTCCGACAGTTAACTCCCGCCTGATCATTGGCGATGGATTTTTGCTGGCCGCGATCCTCTATGCTTCTCTTTCGCCGACATCGTCGTCGGCCTTCGTCGATTTGGACGCAGGATACCGCGCGCTGTGCTCAAGGATTTCATTGAACCGCGCCCGGGCGAGCTCTTGCGCGATCGCGTCGGCTTCCCTTGCGGGGGACACCATCAGCGCCGGCGGGCGCAATTTGCCGACCGCGCCGGCGGCGACGATGGCGTTTCGGTACATGCCGCGGGGGGCGTCGAGAATGCGAACGCGCGCCCAGATCTCGCCTACGGCCTGCGCGTAATCATGCGCCGCCGGATCGGCGTCGTCGATCACATGGATATTCGCGAGAAAACACCCGTGCGGGCGGGCGAGGCGCAATTTCGATGATCTGAAAAATTCCACCGACCGCATATGATCGGGGATTCGATCGCCGCAATAGGCATCCATGATGATCGCGTCGAAGTCGCGGTGATCCTCTCTTAGAAATTCGGCGCCGTCCGCGACGTGACAGTCGACGCTTTCCGGCAGATTGAAATGGCGCTGTGCGATCTCGATCGCGGCGGGATTGACGTCCACGACGACAACGCGCTTTCCCGCCTTTGCGAGCATCGAGGCAAGGCTGCCGCCGCCGCAACCGATCACCAGAACTGTTTGCGCCTGCGCCTGCATCACAAGCCCAAAAAGCGCGTGAACATAGGTGACAAGACTGACCCCATTGACGTCGGTCTTGGTTTGAAAACAACCGCCCTGCAAAAAGGTGAGCTCGCCGGTTGCTTTGTCCCGGCAGACTCGGATCGCGCCGAATTCATGTTCCAGTGCGACGAGCGAAATCATGGCCCTTTATTGTCCTCGATCGCGCCGGCGCGGTCCGGCGGCTGCCTACGATCGCTGGCCGAGTATGATGTTTCAGATATCATTTATTGACAATAGGCATTAAGTTAGCATATTTCAAATGCAACATTTAACGCTTGGCGGAAAGAGCCGCTTCCGTGATCACGTCTGCCCAATTGCGCGCCGCCCGGGCCCTTCTTGGCCTTGAGCAGAAAAAGCTCGCGGAACTCGCCGGGCTCTCGGTTCCGACCGTGCAGCGGATGGAAGCAAGCGAAGACATGATCCGGGGCAATGTCGATTCGCTGATGAAACTCATCGGCGCGCTCGATCTGGCCGGCATCGACCTGATCGCCGATGGGGCGGCGAGCCAGCGAGGGGGACGGGGCGTTCGGCTCAAGGCGACGGCGGAAGGGGCGCCGCTGAGCCCCGGGTCGGGAACTGGGCCGGGCCCTGACAAGGCGCGCGCGCCATGAATGAAGCGGCGTTGCAGCTCATGTGCGTCGCCGCGTTTCTCGCATTGGCGGCGGCGAGCCTTGCCGCCGGGAGGCGGCCGCACGCCTCCGCGCCGCTCTATCTCGCGAACGCGGCGATCGCCGCGACCGCGTTCGCCGTTTCGGTCGCCGCTCTCATCGGCGGTCGAGGTCCGGTTCTTTTCGATCTGCCGATCGGGATTCCCTGGATCGGCGCGCATTTCCGGGCGGATGCGCTGTCATACTTTTTCCTCGCCGTGATCAATTTCGGCGCCGTGGCGGCGAGTCTCTTCGCCGTCGGCTATGGTCGCCAGGAACGCGAGCCGCATCGGATTTTGCCGTTCTATCCGGCCTTTCTCGCCGCCATGAACCTCGTCTTGCTTGCCGACGACGCGTTCACCTTCCTCTTGTCCTGGGAATTCATGTCGCTGGCCTCTTTCGCGCTCGTCCTTGCGCACCACCATGACCCGGAAAACCGGCGCGCCGCCTATGTCTATTTGACCATGGCGAGCTTTGGAACGCTCGCATTGCTGTTCGTTTTCGGTCTGCTCGCGGGACCGAGCGGCGGTTATCTCTTCGCCGACATCCGGTCGCGTGAGTTTGAAGCCGGCCTCGGCGGCGCCGTCATTCTGCTGGCGCTGCTTGGCGCCGGTTCGAAAGCGGGGCTTGCGCCGGTTCACGTCTGGCTGCCGCTCGCGCATCCGGCGGCGCCCAGTCACGTCTCGGCGCTGATGAGCGGCGTCATGACCAAAGTCGCCGTCTACGCCTTCATCCGCATCGCCTTCGATCTCGTCGGCGTCAGCGACTGGTCGATCGCCGCGCCGGTGATGCTGATCGGCGGCGCGACCGCCGTCCTTGGGATTCTCCATGCGCTGATGGAGCGCGACATCAAGCGTCTGCTCGCTTATTCGACGATCGAGAATATCGGCGTCATTTTCGCGATGCTCGGCTTCGCGATGGCGTTTCAGGCGAACGGAATGGCCACGCCTGCGGCGCTCGCCTTCGTCGCCGCGCTGTTTCACGTCGCCAATCATTCGATTTTCAAGGGACTTCTCTTTTTCAGCGCCGGCTCGATGCTGAACGCGACGGGCGTCCGCGATATCGAGCAGATGGGCGGCCTCATCCATCGCATGCGCAAACTGGCGCCGTTGTTCCTCATCGGGTGCGTGGCGATCTCGGCGCTGCCGCCGCTCAATGGCTTTGCGTCCGAATGGCTTGCTTTCCAGGCGGTGCTGCAAAGTCCCGAGCTGCCGCAGCTCGGCCTTAAAATACTGGCACCGATGATCGGCGCCTTGCTCGCCCTCGCTGCAGCGCTCGCCGCGGCCTGTTTTGTCCGTCTCTACGGCGTCGCCTTTCTTGGACGTCCGCGCGGCGCAAGCGCCGTCGAGGCGCGCGATCCCGATGGCTGGTCGCTGGGCGCGATCGCAATGATGGCGGCGCTCTGCGTTTTGTTCGGCCTCTTTCCCGGGGTCGTTGTCGACGCCGTCGCGCCGGTCGCGACTTTGGCCCTCGGTGCCCCGCTTGCGCCGCAAAGCGGCAATCAATGGCTCTCCATCATTCCGATCGATGCGGCGCAAAGCTCCTACAATCCGCTCCTCTTGTTCGCCTTCATCGCGTTTTCAGCGATCCTCGCGGCCTTTGTCAGCCGGCTTTCGGCGTCGCACGCTTATCGGCGGTCGCCAGCCTGGGGCTGCGGCTTCGAGCCGACCGGCCCGCAAACGCAATATTCAGGCGCAAGCTTTTCGCAGCCGATCCGCAACACGCTGGGGCGCATTGCGTTTGACGCCGCGGAAAGCGTCGATATGCCGTCGCCCGGCGACCAGCGTCCGGCGACCATGAAGGTGCGCGTCCGCGATCTTGTTTGGGATGCAATCTATGGCCGGATCGCAACGGTCATCAACGCGATTTCGGAGAAGCTCAACGGTCTGCAGTTTTTGACCATTCGCCGCTATCTGAGCCTCGTTTTTGCAACGCTGGTCCTCCTGCTCCTGGGGCTCGCTGCATGGTCCTGACCACCCAATTGATGTTCCAGGCGTTCCAGATGCTGCTCGTGCTCGCGCTGGCGCCGTTGCTGACCGGCGTCGTCCGCAAGGTGAAGGCGCGCCTGACGCGACGGCGCGGCGCGTCGATCTTCCAGCCCTATCGGGACCTCTTCCGTTTGATGCGCAAGGAAGCGGTCATCGCCGACAACGCATCCTGGATATTCCGGTCGGCTCCCTATCTGATTTTTGCGGCGACCTGGGTCGCCGCCGCGCTGACGCCGACTTTTCGCACCGGGCTCATGTTCAGCTGGAGCGCCGATCTTATCGTCATCGTGGCGCTGCTTGGCAGCGCGCGATTCATTCTCGCACTCGCGGGGATGGATGTCGGGACAGCGTTCGGCGGCATCGGCTCCAGCCGTGAAATGATGATCGCCGCTTTCGCCGAACCTGCGATGCTGCTCGCCGTCTTCACCGTTGCGCTCGTTGCAGGCTCGACAGAACTTTCAAGCATCGCCGCCTTCATGACGTCCGATGCGGTCGGCCTCAGGGTCTCGCTGGCGCTTGCGCTGTTCGCGCTGATCATGGTGGCGATCGCTGAAAACGCCCGCATTCCGGTCGACAATCCCGCAACGCATCTTGAACTCACCATGGTGCACGAGGCGATGGTGCTCGAATATTCAGGACGCCACCTCGCAATGATTGAATTCGCGTCTTTCCTCAAATTGCTGCTTTATGCTTCGATGATCGGCGCCGTCTTTGCTCCTTGGGGCCTTGCAGAAGATGGAGCCGGCGTGGCGCGAAACGCGCTCGGCGTGATGGTCTATCTTGGCAAGCTCCTCGGCGCGGCCATCCTCCTCGCGCTTTTCGAAACGGCGACGGCGAAGATGCGCGTCTTCCGCGTTCCTGATTTTCTCGGCGCGGCCTTGATGCTCGGTTTTCTCGGGGCGCTTCTCCTGTTCGCCGGAGGCCGCTTCTGATGCAATCGACGCTCGCCCTCGACATCGCGCACCTTCTCGCCGGCGGCCTCGTGCTCGTCAGTTTCATGATGCTCTATCAGGATCGCCTGTTCGCGCTTCTCAACATGTTTGCGCTGCATGCGCTGGTGCTCGCCGCATCCGTCGCATGGCAGGCCTATATTCAAGGTGCTGAGCATCTCTACGTGACCGCCGCCATCGCGCTGCTGTTCAAGGCGATTATCATTCCTGTGGCGCTGCATCGCATGATCGTCAGGCTCGGCGTTCACCGCGACATCGAGACGGCGATCGGCGTCGGGCAGACGATGGTCGCCGGCATGGGGCTCGTCGCGCTCTCAATGGCGCTCATGTTCAACGTGACGAGCGAGGCCGATCCGCTCGTCCGCGAGGATCTCGCCTTTTCGCTTTCGGTCGTACTCCTAGGGCTCCTCGTCATGGTGACGCGCCGGAACGCTGTCAGCCAGATCGTCGGCTTCATGTCGCTCGAAAACGGTCTTGTGCTCGCCGCGACCGGCGCCAAGGGGATGCCGCTGGTCGTCGAAATCAGCGTCGCCTTTTCGGTGCTCGTCGCCTTCATCGTCATCGGCGCGTTCCTGTTCCGCATCCGCGAGCGCTTTGACTCGGTTGATGTCGGCGCGCTCGACGAATTCAGGGGCGACCGGCGATGATTGAAGGAATAGACCCGCTCGCCGCTGTCCTCGCATGTCCGCTTGTCGCGGCTGCGCTGCTCGCCCTTCTCCCCGGAAACCGCGTCGCGGCTTTCGTGAACATCGTCGCCTCGCTCGCGACGTTCGGCGCAGCGCTCGCCATCCTGCTCGGTGATCGGCCGGAGCCGGGACGCTATCTCTTCATCGATGATCTCAATATCGTCTTCATCGTGCTCAATACGTTTGTCGGACTGACGACCAGCGTATTCAGCGCCGGCTACATCACGCATGAACTCGAAACCGGCCGCCTGTCGCCGCTGCGACTGCGTTTCTATCACGGCATGTACCAGCTGATGATGTTCGGCATGAATCTCGCGCTCATTTCGAGCAGTATCGGCCTGATGTGGGTCGCGGTCGAACTGGCGACCCTGTCGACCGTCGTGATGGTCGGCCTTTATCTGACGCCTGAAGCGCTTGAAGCCGCCTGGAAATATTTCATCCTTGGAAGCGTCGGCATCGCCTTTGCGCTGTTCGGCACGATTCTCGTCTATCTCGCCGCTCAGCCGGTCGTCGGCGAAGGCTATGACGCGATGGTCATCACGAAGCTGATGGAGCGCGCGGCGGAGTTCGATCCAGCTCTCCTCAACGTCGCGTTCGTCTTCCTGATGCTCGGTTACGGGACAAAAGTCGGTCTTGCGCCGATGCACGCCTGGCTGCCTGATGCGCACGCTGAAGGGCCGACGCCGATCTCCGCCGTGCTGTCAGGTCTTTTGCTTAATGTTGCGCTCTATGCGGTGCTGCGCTTCAAGATGCTGATGGCGGCCAATCCGGCGGCGATTTCCCCGGGGCCTCTCATGGTCAGCCTCGGGCTTTTGTCGCTCATTTTCGCGGCGTTCATGTTGTACCGGCGCCGCGACATCAAGCGATTGTTCGCCTATTCCTCGATCGAACACATGGGAATCATCGTCTTCGCCTTCGGCATGGGCGGGCCGATCGCGAATTTCGCCGGCCTTCTTCACATGGCCATGCACAGCCTGACCAAATCCGGCATTTTCTACATGGTCGGGCTGATCTCCCAGATCAAAGGGTCGCAACGCATCGCCGACATTCGCGGCCTGACGCAAAGTCATCCGCTGCTTGGCTGGGGACTTCTTATCGGAGTCGCCGCGATCGCTGGCCTGCCGCCCTTCGGCATCTTCATGAGCGAGTTCCTGATCACCACATCGACGTTTGCCCGCGCGCCGCTGCTTGCGCTGCTGTTCGTTTTCGGGCTCATCGTCGCGTTCGGCGCACTTATGCTGCGCGTCATCGAAATGTCGTTCGGCGAACCGAGTCTCAGCGTCGCCAAGGCGGACGCATCCTATTTTCCGTTCCTCATTCATCTTGGGCTGGTGTTCGCCGCGGGGATCTATCTGCCTGGTCCCGTGGTCGCGTGGTTTCAGCATGTCGCGCAAATTCTTGGATAAGCCCCGAAAGGAATTGTCATGCCGTCGTTGATCGATCTTGCCTACTCGGGCGGCGGCATGACCGGGAAGGCGCGGCCGTGGCCGCGCGCCGTCATTGACCGCGACGCGTGGAGTTTCGCAGCGGGCGAACTGGCGTCGGGACGATGGTCGCTTTGCGCCCTGTGGGGCGAGCCGGGCGCCGCGCATATGGCGCTTCGCGATGAGACCTCGCAGGAACTAGGCATTTTTACGCTGCCATGTCCCGACAATCGCTTCCCGTCAGTCGGTCGGATGCACGCGCCGGCGATCCGTCTCGAACGCGCTATGCGCGATCTTTGGGGACTGACGGCCGAAAATGCGCCAGATGCGCGGCCCTGGCTCGATCACGGGAAATGGGAAAGCAAGAACAAGACTGGCGTCGGCGGTTATGCTTTCCTATCGGCGGAAGGAGAGAACCTGCATCAGGTCGCGGTCGGCCCCGTTCACGCCGGCATTATCGAGCCCGGCCATTTTCGCTTCACCGCCTCCGGCGAAACGGTCGTCCGGCTCGAAGAACGCCTTGGCTATGCTCACAAAGGCGTCGAGCGGCTGATGATCGGGGCTGACCTTGAGTCCGGGCTGACGCTTGCCGAGCGGATCAGCGGCGACAGCACGATCGCCTATGCCATCGCCTATTGCCGCACTGTCGAAGCGGCGCTCGATGTTCGGCCGCCGCCGCGCGCGGAATGGCTGCGGGCGCTCGCGCTTGAGCTGGAGCGGATCGCCAATCACCTCGGCGATTTCGGCGCAGTCTGCAATGACGCCGCGTTCTCCTTGATTCATGCACATTGCGCGATCCTGCGCGAAGACGTGCTGCGCGCCGCCGAAGCCGCGTTTGGCAGCCGCCTGATGCGAGGCGTCGTCATTCCCGGCGGCGTGCGCGCGTCGCAAACGGCAGGCGCGCTGGAGGGGATTCGCGAACTTGCGGACCGAATGGAACGCCGGCTCGACCTGCTGAATGAAACTTATGAAGAAACATCGTCCTTGCAGGACCGCACGGCGACCACCGGCAAAGTTACAGCAGCGCTCGTCGCCCGCTTCGGCGCCGGCGGTTATGTCGGGCGTGCGTCGGGACGCGCTTTCGACGCCCGCAAAGCGCACCCGTTCCCCCCCTATGACAGCCTCGACTTCGAGACGCCGGTTCTTTCCGCCGGCGACGTCGACGCACGCGTGCGCATCCGGATTCTCGAAATCCGGCAAAGTCTGAAACTTGTTCGACAGATCATTCTCCAGCTTCCCGGCGGCCGGCAGCATGTCGACGCGCCGTCCGTCGGCGAGGCGCGGGAGGGCGCGGCGATCGTCGAGGGATTTCGCGGCGACATTTTCGCGTCCGCGCGGCTCTCCTCAGACGGACGAATCGAGCGCTGCCACATGCGCGATCCGTCCTGGTTCCAATGGCCGCTTCTTGAGGCCGCCATAGAAGGCAACATCATCGCGGATTTTCCGCTCTGCAATAAATCGTTCAACTGCTCTTATTCAGGGCACGATCTTTAAGGGCGCTCATCAATGCGCAGGCTGATACTGGAAGGAATGCTCAAGAACGCCGCGACGGAGCGGCCGCCGGAGCGCGTCGCGGACTTCGAAAAGGAGATCGGCGCGGCGGTCGATTTTCGCGCGCGAGCACGGCTTGGGCGCAGCCTTTCGATCCGGCACGTTGATGCGGGGTCCTGCAACGCCTGCGAACTCGAAATCCACGCGCTGACCAACCCCTATTACGATCTCGAGCGATACGGGCTTCGCTTTGTCGCCTCGCCTCGGCACGCCGACGTGCTTTTGGTGACGGGGCCCGTGACCCGAAATATGCATGACGCCCTGGTCGCGGCCTATGAGGCGATGCCGGCGCCCAAATGGGTGATCGCCAACGGCGATTGCGCGAAAGACGGGGGATGCTACGCCGCGAGCCCGGCGGTCATCGGCGCCGTCTCAAAGATCTTGCCCGTCGACATTCATGTCCCGGGGTGCCCGCCGGCGCCGCGCACCATCCTTGCGGCATTGCTGGCGTTGTTGAAGAGCGCATCCCGATAACCAGTAACGGAGCGCGCTGACATGTTTCGACTGATCGAAGCGGGCGTCGTTGCGGTGCTGATCGATCTTGCAGCTCTCGTGATATTTGCGGCGCTCCTCGCCATGATCGAAAAAATATCCGGCGCCTCTGGCGCTGCGACCTCGATCAATGCGCTTCTCGGCAGCGTCGACCCGCCCGTCCTCGACGCGGCGATCCTT
>JBEBFW010000288.1:0-3468 GCA_040081755.1 Parvularculaceae bacterium | reverse complement strand
CTGCGCATCATCCCGTTGCCCGCCGACCGGCAGTCCTTCGCGACGCGCTACCCGAACATCGGCAAGCTGCCGCTGAAGGCGGCGTACCTCTGAGGCCGGGAGCGCTCGCCGTCCTGGCGGCATTCGCCTGCGCGCGCGCGCCCGAGGACGCCGCGGCGCCGCCGGCGCCGGCCGCAAAGACAAAGTCTCTCGCGGCTCAGGGGTTGATGGCCCGGCCCCTGCCGGAGATCGCGGCCGCGCTCGCTGCGGGCGAGACGACCTCCGAAGCGCTGGTGACGGCCTATCTCGATCGCATCGAGACGGTCGACCGCGCCGGGCCGACCTTGCAGGCCGTGCTGACGGTCAACCCGAATGCGCTCGTCGATGCGCGCGCGGCGGACGCCAAACGCGCGGCCGGCGGCGCACTCGGAACGCTGCACGGCGTTCCCGTCCTCTTGAAGGACAATATCGAGACCCTCGATCCGATGCCGACGACCGCAGGCTCGCTGGCGCTGAAGGAGAATGTGACGGGCCGCGACTCGCCATTGGTCGCGGGCCTGCGCGCTGAAGGGGCGATCATCCTTGGCAAGACGAATTTGAGCGAGTGGGCGAATTTTCGCTCCGAGGATTCGGTGAGCGGCTGGAGCGGCCTCGGTGGGCAAGTTCGCAATCCGCACATGCTCGACCGCAGCCCGTGCGGATCGAGTTCCGGATCCGGAGCGGCGATGGCGGCCTCGCTCGCCGCCGCGACCGTCGGCACCGAGACGAACGGCTCGATCAGCTGCCCGTCGCACGTGAACGGCGTCGTTGGCTTCAAGCCGACGGTCGGTCTGGTGTCGCAGCAATACATCGTGCCGATCTCCTCGTCGCAGGACACAGCCGGCCCCATGACGAAGACAGTTGCGGGCGCGGCGCTGATGCTGGCGGCCATGGACTCATCGGACGTGGATTACGTCGGCGCGCTCGACACGAAGGCTCTCGCCGGCAAGAGAGTCGCGGTGCTGCGCTTCGCGCAAGGCTCGAACGCCGACATCAAGAGCCTCTTCGAACGCGCCATCCTCGACCTCAAGAAAGCGGGCGCCGAGATCGTCGAGATCGAGAAGTTCGCCCCCGGAGACAAGTTCTGGGATCAGGCCCGCATGGTGCTCGACTATGAATTCAAGGCGACGCTGAACGCCTATCTCGCCGAGGCGGCGCCCGCCGTCACTGCGCGCTCGCTCGGCGCGCTGATCGCATTCAACAAGGAACATGGCGATGTCGAACTCGCGATTTTCGACCAGAGCATTTTCGACAAGGCTGCGCCTCTCGGCGACCTGACGACCGCCGAGTACATCGCGGCCCGCGACGCCGTTCAGCGCGCCGCAGGGGCCGAGGGCGTCGATCGGCTCCTGAAGGAATCCGGGGCCGACGTCCTCATCTCACCGACGGGGCCGGTCTCGTCGCGCGTCGATCCCGTCAACGGGGATGTGTGGCCGGTCTGGGCGGGCGCCGGCTACCTCGCCGCCATCGCCGGCTATCCGCATCTCACTGTTCCCATGGGAACGGTCGACGGCATCCCGGTCGGTCTCTCCTTTATCGGCCCTGAGGGCGCCGACGCCGGCTTGCTCGCCATGGGCTACGCCTATGAGGAGGTCTCGCAGCGCCGGGTGGAGCCGCTCTATCTCGCTGACGCAGAGGCGCGGCCCGAAATCGGCGCGGCCATGCGGCGGAAGTAGCGGGCGGGGCGGGGAGCCGGCCAAACCGGAGGCCAACGCGCGGTCTCACCTTGACCCGGGGCGAAAATCCACTATGTGAGCGGTCATCTCCGACATCGACCGAATTCGCCGCGCGCCCAGCGCCCCCGCGAAACTTTGGTCGAAAGCGAGGACCGAAGGAATTTCTATGGCGAAAGACAAGAAACCGGCGGCCGGCGGCGGCGGCGCGACGACCATTGAGGGCGCGGCCGAAGAGGTCAAGAAAAAGCCCTTCAACCTCATCAAGTATTTCCAGGAAGTGCGCGACGAGGGACGCAAGGTCACCTGGACCTCCTGGAAGGAGACGCGCATCTCGACCGTCATGGTGCTGATCATGGTGGCGGTGATGGCGGCCTTCTTTTTCCTCGTCGATACGGTCCTGCGTCTCGGCGTCCAGTCGATCCTCTCGCTCTAGATCATCATCCGCACCAAGACGGGTTCTCCACCATGGAACACAAGTGGTATATCGTCCACGCCTACTCGAACTTCGAAAAGAAGGTCGCCGAGGCGATCAAGCAGGGCGCCAAGGAAAAGGGCCTTGAGGCTCTGTTCGAGGACGTTTTCGTGCCGACCGAGGAAGTGACCGAGGTCCGGCGCGGACGGAAAATCAACACCGAGCGGCGGTTCTATCCCGGTTACGTTCTCGTCAGGATGGTCCTCAACGACCAGACCTACCACCTCGTCAAGGACACGCCGAAAGTCACGGGGTTCCTCGGGTCCGGCAAGAAGCCGATCCCGGTGCCGCAGCGCGAAGTCGACAAGATCCGCGGCGTGATGACGGACTCGGTCGAGCGGCCGCGGCCCTCGATCACCTTCGAAATCGGCGAGAACGTGCGGGTCACCGATGGGCCCTTCGCCTCGTTCTCGGGCGTCGTTGAGGACGTCGATGAGGATGCGGCGCGGGTCAAGGTTGCGGTGTCGATCTTCGGACGCGCGACGCCCGTCGAACTCGAGTTCGGTCAGGTCGAGAAGGCCGCCGCCTGAGGCAGGCCGCGTCTCGCATGGTTAACAGAGCTTTACGCTGCGCGAAGGCGCGCCTGAATTCGAATTGCCGTCATTTGTCCGACTTATGCGTGGGCCTTGTCGGAAATCCGACAGCAATCTTGCGCTAAACCGCGGAAAAATTTGATAAATCAAACATTAACCAGATACATCTAATTGACTCTATCGGCAGCGTCCTTAATAACGACCAGAGATGGCGCGCGCACCGCGCCTTCTGTGTGTGTCACCTGATGGGGTTCTTGCTCATGAAAAAGTTTCTGATTTCTGGCCTTGCGGCTGCTCTCGCCTTCGGCGCCGCTTCGGCCAACGCCGCCACCTTCGTCTTCAAGGGCGATGGCGGTCTCCAGGACGTTCCGACCGGCAATATCGCATTTGACTGCGGTTCGGTCGGCGCCGACTACTGCACCGCCAACGACGCGGCGGGCTTCACCTACTCCAAAGAGGGCATCACGTTTACGGCGAAAGGCTACGCCAACAACGTCGCCGCCCAGCTCGTCCAGGACATCTTCCCGAACAATTCGGGCCTTGCGGTCCTCTCGGAAGCCGATGGCCAGCAGGATCAGACGCAATTCGACTCGAAAGAAGCGATCGAGTTCGTCTTCACCCAGGCCGTGACGCTCTTCAACATCGAATTCAACGCCGGCAACGACACCGACTGCTCGACGCCGGGCAGCGAAGGTCCTTGCGGCAATTTCGACCTCTACATCGATAACGTGCTGGCCGGAAACTTCGTCGCTATCGATCTGCTCGCCGG
>JBEBFW010000287.1:0-3471 GCA_040081755.1 Parvularculaceae bacterium | reverse complement strand
TCTCCGAGATTTTCATCGCCTCGAAAAACGTTAGGCGGACATCCTTAACGGTCCGTTCGACAATGGCCGCGAGACAACAAAAAAGGAGGCCGGAGCCTCCTTTTTCTTTGGAGATTTCGAAGGCGCCTAGCGGGAAGCGAGGTCGCTGTCGATGTCCGAGAAAGTCGCCGACAGTTCGCCGCCGACCGCGCGGACCATGGCGATAATCGCGACGCCGATGAGCGCGGCGATCAGGCCGTACTCGATGGCCGTGGCGCCGTCTTCGTCTTTCAAGAAGGCATTGAAGAGTTTCATTGAGTCGACTCCTGGTTACTTTAGTCTCTGTCTTCGCACCGCTGACGGGGCGCTTGGCCCCGATCAGATTTCGCCGTTATCGCAGGCGTGCATTAAGAAACGTTGAATAAAGTCTGCAGCGGGATCAATTTTATCTGTTTACAGAACATGGTGAACGAATGGTTACGCCGCGAAGCGCCCAAACCGCGCTATGTCGTCGATGACGAGACCGGGGTACTCCCTGCGCGCGACGCCTTCCTGGATCAAAAGCGCGATCGCAGCCGCAGCCGACGATTCATCGACGCCGCTCGCTTCTGCGATTTCGCGGTGCTTGGGCATTCGCGGAATGCGCCAGTCGCCTTTGACCGCGTCGCGTTCCACATAGCGCATGAGCGCGGCGAAGACGCGCCGTTCAGCCGTCGCTTCAGCGGGCGCCGCCGTCATGGCGCCGGTCGCCAGCGCTCTGGCGAAGTGCAGCATCAGGTTTCGCGTCAGCGAAGGCCGCTGCGTCACGATCGCCGCGAACGCGGCCGCGTCGAGCGACAAGACCTCCGAATCCTCCTCCGCGGTGAGCGTCGTCTTTTCGGCGCGCGAGTTCTCGAAACCGGCGACGGCCTCGGCGAGCGCGAAGAACTGCCCGGCGAGAATATCCTCGAAAAGCATCGCCCCGGCCGCGTCCGCGACCGCCGCCTTGAGGCGGCCCGCCGCGACAAAATAGAACTCCGCGCCGTCAAACTGACCGAGCGCGAATACGGGCTCGCCCTGGCGATAGCTCTTGCGGGTGGAGATCTCGCTCAGCGCGTCCAGCACCGATTGCGGCAGCTCCGTGAAGATCGGCGCGCGCCGGATCAGTACGGCGTTGTCGTTGTCTGACTGAAAGGCGAGCTGCGTAGCGGACATGTGGGGGTCTCCGGCCGCGTTTATCGATCCGATCGTTTTAACTTCAGGTAAAGGCGCGCCGGCTGACGGAGAGATCAAAGGCGACCGCGGACGTTAAGCGTCCATTGACCGCTCTGACTTAAGGATGCCCCCAACGCAACCTGGATGTTGGATCATGCGCACGCTCATCGCCGCCCTGCTTTCCGCCGCAACCTTCTCGACGCAAGCCGCCGCGGAAGAAGTGTGGCTGACGATCGATCAGGTGCGCCCCTACGAGATCGACCGGCCGGCTGGCCAGATCGTGATCGGCAATCCGGGGATCGCGGATCTGACGGTGCAGGACAAGACGCGCGTGCTGCTCTACGGCAAGACGCCCGGCCTCACCAACATGTACATTTTCGACGATGAAGGCGCGATGATCGACAATTTGATGGTCCGCGTCCGATCGACGACCGGCGACATGCTGACGATGCATCGCGGCGCGATGCGCACGACCTACAATTGCTCCAACCAGTGCGAAGCGACTGTCACCGTCGGCGATGACAAGGCGTCCTTCGGCGAGGTCAGCGCGCAGGCCCAGCAGAAGGCGTCGCAGCTTTCATCGGGCGGCGGCACCACGGGCGGCCAGTAGTCACTCGCCCTCGATGCGTTCTTCGAAATTGTAGATTCGCGGCCGCTCCGGCGGCCGCAACTGCGTACGGCACCAGGCGTCGATGTCGCGGGCGGCGCGCTCATTGGGCGTCTGTCCCCGCTTCAACTGGATGTGCGCGACAAGGCGGTTGGCGCCGCTCGCTTGTCGTGTAACGCGGATCGTGCAGCTTTCGACGCTCGCATGCTGCTTGACGATCGCGGCGATGCGCTCCGGGAAAACGTTGATCGCGCCGATCTGGACGGCGCCATCGCGACGCAAGCCGAGGCGGAAACTGCGATCGTTGATCCATTCGAGCGTGTCCATCGAGGGGCGGCGCATCTCGCCGGCGGGCGTGACGCGCGCAAGCTCGTCGCCGTCCCGCTTCCAGTGCTCGAACAGCGTGAACGGCTCTGAGAGCGTGTCGCGCCAGGCGACGAGACCGGATTCAGTCGAGCCATAGAGCTCGCGGATGGCCCCGAAGCCGGCCTTGCGCATCTCGGCCCCGAGTTCGGCGGTCAGGGATTCCCCGAAGACGACGCCGATCGAATTGTCCGGTGCGCGCAAGCCCTCGCCGATCAGATAGCGCCAGATGGTCGGCGTCGCGACGAGTGCGTCGCCGAAATTCAGCGCAGCGCCGACCTCGTCTAGGGCCTTGCCGCGTGCATCGAGGCTCTCAATGCGCAACAGGTTCGGCGCGAGCACTGTCGTCGCAAATCCAATAAACCCCTGCGGCGCGACGAGCGAGACGATGCGCCGCCGGCCGTGCAGGAGATTGGCGGCCGCTGCCGCGTCCCTGAACACATCGGCGACGGCGTGATCGGCGAGCGGCGAGTCCCCTGCCCGCCCTGCCGGCTTGAAGCGCAGCCGGCCGAACTTGCGGCGGATCGCGGCGCCGATGAGATCGGCCCACGCCTCGACGGTCTCGCCCGCCGCCCCGCCCTCAAGGCGCCCTTCGGCTCCGAAGAAGCTCTCGATCGCTCCCGCGCAGTGCGCGCGCTCTTCCGGCTTGAGGTCCATCCCGCCGGCGGCGAGCGCCGTTTCTTCAGACCAGGAAGTCGCGGTGAGAAAATCTGTATACCTTCTGAATCGCGCGCCCAGTTCATCGACGACGACGCCGACGATGATTTTGGATATCTGCCGGGCGGATAACTGAAAGGCCTGCACTCAAGGTTTCTCCCTGCCGAGCTCCGCGGCGAGCGCTTCGGCGTAGCACGATTTCAGCGCCGCCGCGGCTCTCGCCTGTCCAGGCGTCGCGCCCGCGCGGGCGCAGAGGGCGACGCCCCTGAGGCTGTTCGTCAACAGGACCAGCGCCGCGGACAGCTCCTCCACGCGAACGGATCGTTCCTCGATCCGCACGTCATGCGCGCCCGCAATGAGAATGCTGCGGACGACGCCGGGGAGCGCGCCATCGGAAAGGCGCGGCGTCGCCGCTACGCCCGCGGGCGAAATCAGGAATATATTTGCAGCGCTCGCGCAGGCGACGTCGCCGCGTTCGTTGAGCATGATCGCCTCGTCGGCGCCTGCGGCGCGCGCTTCGGCGAGCGCTGCCAGATTATCGACATATCCGCCGACGAGCTTGCAGCGTGCGCCCAGTGCGCCCGAGTAGCGCCTTGCCCGCGCCAGCTTCAGCTTGCACCCTTCCGGGAATGCGCTGAGCCGCGACATCGAGGCGAGAACGGTCGGCGGAC
>JBEBFW010000003.1:0-44552 GCA_040081755.1 Parvularculaceae bacterium | reverse complement strand
CTTCACCATCGAAGATCCTTCTCGTTGCCGCCTGAGGCCGGGCGCGCTTATAAGGTCGCCCTTCTGTTGAGGCAAATGCGAGGCGGCATGACGAGATCGGGGTTCTTTGGAGCGTTTTGCGCGGCATTGGCCCTCGCCGCCTGTTCGACGGCGGGGGGGCCGGCAGGTCCTGCGACGACTGCGTCAAAACCCTCCGGCAAGGTCTATCTGCGCCAGGAAGACCTCCAGGGCAAAGACATCCCGGCGCTCGACGACATGCTCGGCGCGCCATCTCTCACCCGCGCCGAGGGCGCTGGCGAGTTCCGGCGCTATGCGTTCTCGGCCTGCACGCTGATCGTCATTCTTTACCCGGACGATAAGGGCGCCGCGCGCGTCCAGAAGCTTGACGCGGCCGCGCGGGTTTCCGGCGAGGCTAAGCCTGACCTTGACCAGTGCCTGGCGCGGGGGCCGATGACGGCGAAGGGCTGATGACCGTTCTGCGTGGAGCCCGGGATTGCCGGAACCACTCCGCGCCGCTCGCGGCGACGGCGACGAGGCCGAGGGCGGCTGTGAGGTAGAAGACCGCCGCATAGCCTTGCGCCTCGATCATCTCGCCGAGCGCGCCCCGGCCGAGCGAGCCGATCAGCATGGTGAGCGAGGCGAGAAGCGCGTACTGAACCGCCGCAAAGCGCGCATTCACGATCGAGGATAGGTAAGCGACATTGGCGGCGCTGGCGAAACCGACCGCGAGGTTTTCAGCGCCGATCACGACCATGAGACGCGACAGGCGCTCGTCCACCGTCACCTGCAGCGTCAAGAAATCGGCGAGCGGCTGCAGCACCTTGAACGCTGGATAGAGGTGGAGCGCCGACATGAATCTGTCGGTTGCGGGCGCGCCCTGCGCGAGATCGGCGAACAGGAGATTGGTGGCGGCGGCGAGCACCGCCCCGGCGAAGAGGCACGGCAGGCGGCCGAATTTCATGATGGCGAGGCCGCCGAGCGCGATGCCCCAGAAGGTCATGAACGAGCCGAAAACCTTTGAGGCGATCGCCACCTCATCATTGGTGTGATGGAGCGCGCCGAACTGGTCGCCCATGTAGAACGGAAAGGCGAAGGCGCCCCAGACGAGATCGGCGAAGCGGTAGGAAAGCACCAGCACGATGACGAGGATGATCGCGTAGCCGAGCCGCGAGATGAGATCGGCCATCGGCGCCAGCACCGAACCGTAAACGGCGTCGAAGGCCTTTTGGGCGGGCCAGGGCCGAAACGCGGCGGCCGCCGGAACGATATCCTTGACGCGCAGCATGACGGCCGCGGCAACGACCGGCGCGACGATCGAGGCGAGCACGATCAAGGGCCCGGTCTGCATGGTGAAAGCGCGGGCGTTGGCGAGTTCGGGCGCGCCGAGCGCGTAGGCCATGAAACCGAAAAGGGCGAAGAACGACCAGCCCCAGCCGGCGAGCACTGGCGTCAACGCGAAATTGCGCCAGCGCGGCGGCGGCGCGCCCTCCCCGACCCCAATGCTCCGGTTGCGGACGGGACTGTCGGCGGCGATGAAAACGCCGACGACGGCGATCGCCATCAGCGCGGCAAGCGCGACGAACGTGTCGTTCCAGCCGATCCGCGCGGCCATGATGAGGGCGCCTGCTCCGCCAAGGATCGCCGCGAGCCGGTAGCCGATCTGATAGACGGAGGAGAGCAGGTCGAGAGGCGTCTCGTCATCCGCAACTTCGATCCGCCAGGCGTCGATCAGGATGTCCTGCGACGAGGAGGCGAATGTGCACACGACGGCGGCGATGGCGATGAGACCGATCTGCGATTGCGGCGAAGCGGTCGAGATGACGGCGAGCGCCGCGATGATGACCGCCTGCAGAACGAGGATGGTGGCGCGCCGCTGGCCCATGTTGAAGAAGCGCGGCGTCGGCAGACGATCGATCGCGGGCGACCACAGGAACTTGAATCCGTAGATGATGATGATCCACGAGAAGACGCCGATGGTCTTCACGTCGATCTTGTCGTTGGTGAACCAGGCGGTGAGAGTTCCCGTAATCAGCGCATAGGGGAGCCCCGCGGCGAAGCCGAGCACGAACATCGCGCCCGACTTGCGTCGCCCGAGCGCTGCGAACAGGCCTCGCCAGGTGAGTTTCGTGGGCGCCGCTGCGGCCATGCGTCAGGTCCCTGCTGTGCGTTGAGGAACTCTTACGCGCGTTCGCGGCGGATGAAAGGCGGCGCGCCGGCGAGCCTCGGGTTCAGGAACTGCAACCGTAGAGCCCAAACGCCCGATTGGCGTTCACCCGACGGCTTGCCGTGCCTCGGCGCGTGGCAGCCATCGGTCGAGCATGGCGTTGAGGTCCGCCGGGTCGAAGGGCTTGGGCAGGAAGTCGTTCATGCCCGCGGCGACGCATTTCATGCGGTCGGACGCCATGGCGTTCGCGGTGAGGGCGACGATCGGCGTTTGCGAGACCGCCGTCGGCAGCGAGCGGATGCGTCGCGAAGTCTCGAGCCCGTCCATCTCGGGCATGTGCATGTCCATGAAGATGAGATCGTATTGCGAACGGCTCAATGCGTCGAGCGCGGCGATGCCGTTCACGGCGACATCGACCTGATGGCCGGCGCGGCGGATGAGAGCCGTCGCCAGCACGGCGTTGATCTGGTTGTCTTCCGCCAGAAGAATGCGCATGCGCCGGCTGGCGCGCGCGGCGCTCCTCGGCGCCGCTGGCGCGCGATCATCGTCAAGCGTCGCCTCCGCGCTCGCGACATGCGGTCCCCGGGCCAGTTCCCGCATCAGCGTCGACTGCCGGATCGGCTTGATGAGATAGCCATCAAAGCCGGCATTGCGCAGGCGATCGAGGGCGCTGCGTTCGTTGGCCGCGACAAGAACGAGCGACCGGCGCGCCGCCTCGGCCAAATGCTCGCCGCCGCCATCGACGATCGAGAGATCGCACAGCAGCGTCGCATCGGGCATGTCGGCAAGGCCGGCTGCGGCCGCGCCGGCGTCGCCGACGATGCAGAGCGAGCGCACCCCGAGCGAGCGAAGATGCAGTTCGAGAAGGCGCGCCAGCATCGCCGAGCGCGTGGCGACGACGACGGGCCCGGCGTCGATCCGGACGACGGGCGTGCGTTCGGACGCCGCTCTGAGGCTCGCCGTGAAAGTGAAGACGCTGCCCGCGCCGGGAGCGCTCTCGAACCAGATTTCTCCGCCCATGGCGCCCACGAGCCGCCGCGAAATGGCGAGGCCGAGGCCGGTTCCTTGCGAGCGTCGCTCGCGTTGCGCATCGGCTTGCGAGAATTCGTCGAAGATGTGCGGCTGGGCGGCGAGCGGGATGCCGACGCCTGTGTCGCGAATGGCGACCTCGAGAACAACGCCCCCGTTCGGCGCGTCATGGACCGCGGCTTCTATGGCGACGCCGCCGCGATCGGTGAACTTCACGGCGTTGCCGACGAGGTTGATCAGCACCTGCCGCAGGCGTCCCTCGTCGCCCACAAGCCGGCGCGGCGTCGATGGCTCGACGAACGCGCAGACCTCGATGCCCTTGTCCGCGGCCTTCGGCGACAAAAGCTCCGTCACGCTCTGGATCATGGCGTTCAGATCGAACGCGGTCTCTTCAAGCTCGAGCTTGCCCGCATCGAGCTTGGAGAAATCGAGAATGTCGTTGATGAGGGCGAGGAGCGCGGCGCCGGACTCGCGCACCGCCTCCGCGTAGCTGCGCTGGCTGGCGGTGAGGCCCGAATCGAGAAGAAGCCCCGTCATGCCGAGAATGCCGTTCAGAGGCGTCCTCATTTCGTGGCTCATGGTCGCCAGAATGCGCAGGGGCGCGGCTTGTCCCGTCTCCGGCGTCCGGGAGGGCGTCGCCGCCGGCGTCCCGTTCATGTGCGGTCTCTTCGATTGTCCGCCTCCGTCAGAACCCGGGGCGCCGACATAGAGACGCTCGCCGGTGTCGAGAAGCGTCTCCTCCCAATCGACGCGCCGCTCGCCGGCGCCGTTGTTGACGACCGTCGTAAACCGCGCAGGCGCGTTGACGCCGGCGCCCAATCCGCCCGGAGCGAACTCAAGACCATGCCAGCGCTGAACCGGCGCCCCGAAGAATTCGGCGAAAGACCGCGACACGAAGCGGAGGCGCCGCTCTCCGTCGGTCAAGGCGATCAAGGCGCTGAAAGTCTCGCCAGGCGATTCCGGTTGCGCCATTGTCGTCCGAGTCCCCCGCATGTGCGGCGGTAACTATGCGGATTGAGACTCAAAAATCGGTTAGGCGACACGGTCAAGTTTGACGGATCGGCGTTGATGGCAGGCCGTCATGTCTGACGGTGCATTCCCGGAATGAGACGGCTCTCGAGTTGTCACGCGTTTCCTCCGAAAACCGGACGCCGCTTTCCGAACGCGCTTAAGGCTCAGGCGCGCCGGGCGACAACGATCCGGTTCGTGTTGGTGCCTTTGGCGTTATTCGCAACGCCCCAGCAATTGGCGGTCTTGGTGAACGCCTGACTGTTCACCAGAACGCAGACGGGCTTCAGGGGAAGCCCGCCGATCGCGCTGAGCACCTGCTCTTCGAGCCGAACCGCCCCGCTCCGAACCTCGCCGACCTCAAAGGCGATATGCCCGCCGTTCCGGGTCACGCGGGTCAGTTCCACGAAGGTCCGGCGAATGAACCGCGTCCAGTCGTCGATCTTGCGCAGCGAATCCATGGCGACCGAAGAGGCGTCTATTCCGGCGAACCAGCAACGCAGCCAGTTGTCTGACGCATACTGAACGATGTCGAGAAACGGCGGCGAGGTCACGACGAGGTCTACGGATCGGTCGGCGATTTCCGGCGTCCCGGAGGCTGGCCGCGACAGAAGAAGGTGCGGGAGGGCCGCAGGGAGCGCGCCGTCCTTCAACAGCGCGCGCGTCTTCTTGAGGATTATCGCTGCGACGTCGCGCAGCGGCGGAACCTGCACCCGCTTTTCGTTGATCTTGCCCTGCGCGGCGAGCGAGACCGCCTGATTTGGCGGGAGCGAATAGACCGAGAAGAAGCCCGGAGAGTGTCCCGTGAGGCGGTTCAGCGCGACCATTCGAACCCAGTCATCCGCAGCGTCGATGCGCCCGGCGGCCTCACGCTCCAGAAGATAGCGGCGCAGCGCGAGGATCTGGCTGAGGGTCTCGGGATGATAGAAGACCAGCAACGGGTCTTCGGGGTCGACGTCGTGCCGCCAGTCAATGGCGGCCAGACGATCGGCTATCGGGCCGAGGCGCGCTGGCGCCAGCCTCGGCCTTGTCAAATAGACGCTCAACGGATTGATGTCGTTGCCGACGGCGCAGCGGCCCATCAGCGCCGCCTGAAGGGGCGTCGTTCCGCGGCCCATGAAGGGGTCGTAGACGACATCGCCCGGCGCCGTCAGACGCTCGATGAAGAATTCGGGCAGTTGCGGCTTGAAGCAGGCGCGATAGCTGACTTCGTGGAGCGCGTGCGCCTGACGCTGCCGCGCCGTCCAGAACTCGCCGACGAAAAAGGGGACCCCGTCGATTGATTTGTTGCGAGGAGATTGGCCGGCGAATCTGAACCTCATCAGATCTGCCACGAAATCCGAGCTTCCAAATTCGCTACGATCCGTTGCAACGACTGCTGGCGCCCCGCGCACAGGCATCCCCGGTTGTTTCAAACCGAGGTGAATCATTGTTCGCGGCCAGTTGGAATCCGCGAACTCGTTTTAGAGACCGAGCGACTCCTTCAGGGGGCGCTTGAACGCCTTTCTAAGCCGCCCCTGAAACCCGCCCGACCCATATCGTGACATGTATCGGATGAGTTCGCCGACCTGTTGGTCGTTGAAAGACACGCAATTACCAACTGCGAGGTCGTCGATTAGCCTCTTATGAAGCGCCTGATGCCCGCCTCGGCCTGCCGGGGCGACTATTATGGCCTTCTCCCTGTCATTTAGTTCTAGTCGCAAAGGCTTCGGCTCTCTTGGCATTGTTCGATCCTCAGGGTTGAACACGCCCATCTATATTAAGTTATTCGCCCCTTCGCCAGCGCCCGCTGTCCTGAACGGCGCAGGGCCAATGGTCTCCGCCGCATCCCGGCGACGGTAACTCACGGCCTCGGCGATGTGGCGGCGCTTGACGGCGTCGACGCCTTCGAGGTCGGCGAGCGTGCGCGCAAGGCGCAAGGTCCGATGCCAAGCCCTCGCCGAAAAGCCCAGCTTCTCCGCCGCCCGCGTCAGGAGCGAGGCGCCGTCGGCGTCCGGCGTCGCGACGCGCTCGAGTGCGCTATCGGGGAGCGACACGTTAAGGGATGGCGGCAATCCGAGATCGCGGGTGCGAGCGAGCTGCGCGTCGCGGGCGGCGGCGACGCGCAGCGCCACCTCCGCCGAGGTCTCCCCGCTCGCCGGCGCGGCGAGGTCCGCCGGCGTCACCGGCGCAAGCTCGATCGCGATATCGAGCCGGTCGAAGAGCGGGCCCGAGACGCGCGACTGGTACTTCGCCTCGCAATTCGGTCCTGAGCCGCAGGCGCGACCGCTCGCCTTCCCATACCCGCACCGGCAGGGATTCATGGCGGCGATCAGCTGGAAGCGGGCGCGATAGCGCACGTGAAAATTGGCGCGGGCGATAACGACGTCGCCGGTCTCGAGCGGCTGGCGCAAGCTGTCGAGCACTTGCGCGGAAAACTCGGGCAACTCGTCGAGGAAGAGAACGCCGTTATGGGCGAGCGAGGCCTCGCCGGGCTTGGCCCGCATGCCGCCGCCGACCATTGCGGCCATCGAAGCGGAGTGATGGGGCGCGCGAAACGGGCGCGCGCGCGTCAGCCGTCCTCCCTCGAGAAGCCCGGCCATGGACTGGATCATGGAGATTTCGAGCATCTCCTCCGGGGCCAGCGGCGGCATGATGCCGGGGAGCCTCGCCGCCAGCATGGACTTTCCGGCGCCCGGCGGCCCGATCATCAAGAGGTTGTGACCGCCAGCCGCTGCGACTTCGAGCGCGCGCTTGGCGCTCTCCTGGCCCTTGACGTCCTTGAGATCGGCGAGCGATGGCGGCGGCGTCAGTGCGCCGGGCACGGGCGGCGAAAGCACCTGCGCACCCTTGAAGTGATTGACGAGTTGAATGAGGCTTCGCGGCGCGATGATGTCTGCCTCGCCGCCAGCCCAGGCGGCCTCGGGCCCAGAGGCCTGCGGGCAGATGAGGCCGAGCCCCATGGCGTTTGCCGCGACCGCCGCGGGCAGCGCGCCCGAGACTTCCGCAATCGAGCCGTCGAGACCGAGTTCGCCGATGACCGCATAGCCTTCGGCGGCGTCGCGCGGCGCCGCCCCCATCTCGATCAGCAGACCGAGCGCAATGGCGAGATCGAAATGACTCCCCTCTTTGGGCAGATCCGCCGGCGCCAGATTCACAATGACCTTCCGCGGCGGGAGCCCGAGCCCTACCGCCGTCAGTGCGGCGGCGACCCGCTCCCGGGCCTCGGAGACCGCCTTGTCCGGCAGACCGACGATAATGAACGAGTTGGCGCTTCCCGAGAGCTGCACCTGGACCGTGACCGGGCAGGCCTCGACGCCATGAAAGGCGAAGGTCGTCAGCTGCGCCACCATCGGCGTTCGTCCCTCCCGGAGTTCGCCACGCCAGCATGCACCAGCCCATAGAACATAGCAAGAACGCCACGCTGCCAATCTTTAAGCCTGTCGGGCGAAATGCGAGGTTGCAATTCCCCCCCGACGCGTCCCAGTTTCGCGGCCTGTCGCTGTGCTCATTCCGGAAGCGCAACGGAACTGATCGAGGTTATGGGCGAAATCGCCATCCTGCACGCGGCCGACGCGCGGGCGTTCTCCTGCCGCATGAGTTCGGAACTCGCGGCCGAGGGTCATTCCGTGTTGCGGCGGGAGGGCAATGCGCCCCACCTCGCCGGCCAGGTCGATCCGGCGGTCAAGGCGGACGCTGTCGTCGTGGTCTGGTCACCCGGCATGCTCGAAAACGCGACCATGATCCAGGCCGCGCGACGGGCGCTGGCGCGGCGCGCTCTCGCGCCGGTGCGCATCGGCGGCGCCGAGCCGCCGGCGAGCTTTGCGCACCTTTGGCCCATCGACCTCGACGGCTGGTCGGGGGACACCGCCGATCCCCGCTGGCAGTTCGTGCGCGATGAAATCGCGCTCGCCATGCGCCGGAGCGAAATCGCTCTGTCTACGGCGCAAATCTCAAGACCTCCGGCGATCCGCCGCGCCGCGCCAGCGCGCGCCGAGGCGAGGTGGCGGAAGACCGGCGGGAAGCTTGCGGCCGCGCCGCTCCGTCTCATTGCGCCCGGCGCGTTCGGTCTTGCGGCGATTGCGACTGTCGCTGTCGTGATGACGGCCCAGCAGTCGAACTCGAATGCCGCCCCTCGCGAAGCCCCGCCCATGGTCGCCTATGTCGAGGCGATCGCTCCTCCGGCGGAGGCGACGCCATCGCTTGAGTATCCGATCGAGATTCCCGCTCCGCCGCTGCGCGCCGACGGCGCCGAGACCGGAGTGGAAGCAGGCGGCGGGCAATCCGCTGTGCCGCCGCGCGTATTCGCCGAGGCGGAGGTCTCGTCTGCGGCGCCCGACGCTTTCGCGTCGCCGGACGCGCCGTTCACGGACGAAGCTGGCGAGCCGGTCGCTCCGGAAGATGCGGTCGGCGGGCCCGAAACGGCGTTGGCCGAGGCGCAATCGATTGAGGAAATCGGGCCCCCCGGCGCGGAACCCGCAGCGTCGATCCCCGCAACGCCGGCCGCACCGACGCCGTCGATCGTTGCGCCCCCGACGCCGCCGGCGGACGCCTATGCCGGGCTCGTCTTTCGGGATTGCGTCGATTGCCCCGACATGACCTCGGCGGCGGGCGTCGCTCTCTCTCGTCGCGAGATCACATTCGACCAGTGGAGCGCCTGCGTGCGCGAGAAAGCGTGCCGGCACGTTTCGGATGCGGGATTCGGACGGGGCGCGCGTCCGGTCATCAACATCTCGTATGAAGACGCCGGGGCCTATGTCGATTGGCTCACCAGCAAGACGGGCTGGCGCTACCGCCTTCCCTCGGAAGCGGAGTGGGCGGTCGCCGCCGCAGCGGAGCCTGTCGAAGTTACTCCGGGCACGGTGAATTACGCGGGCGGCCCCTGGAATGCGCCCTTGCCGGCGGGCAGCTTCGCCGCTTCCTCGAATGGACTGTACGACATGCGCGGCAATGTATGGGAGTGGACCGCGGACTGCGCGCTGCAGGAGGGCGAGACGTGCAAGGCCCGCATCCTGAAGGGCGGCGCTTATGATGCGCCAGCGGAGAAACTCGCTTCGGCGGCGCGCCTGCAGCGGGGAGAAAAGACGCGTGCGGCGAATATCGGCTTTCGGGTCGCGCGAGAAGCGCCCTGATGGCGCAAGCGGTTCTTATGACGCCGGCCATGGAACCTCAAAACTCGCGCGCCGCGCAGATCTACGCCGCAACCGCCAACGCGCCCTTCGCCGAGAAAATTGCGGCAGCGCTTGACGCTGAGGGCGTCGAGATTGTCACCGGCGACTATGCGGCGTCCGGCGCGGCGGCGGTCATTGTCGTCTGGTCGGGCGCCTCGATCGGATCGAAGCGGCTCATCGAGGCGGCGCGCAGTCCCTTGACGGCGGGCGCACTCATTCCGGTCTCGATCGGCAGGGTCGAGCCGCCCGAGGGCTTCCGGCATTTGCAGCCGGTCGATCTCGCCGGCTGGTCGGGCGTGCCGACAGATCCGCGCTGGCGTTTCGTGATGGACGAATTGAGCCGCATCGCCCTGCTGAAAGCGCCCGCATCGGTTCCAGTCGCGGAGCTGGCGCCGGAACCGGGCTTTGAAAGCTGGTTTGACGCGGCCTTCACCGACGACGTCGGCCGAAAGCCGGCCGACGCCTTGCGCGAGGGAGCTACGGTTGAAGGCGCGAGGCCGAGAGCGCATGCGCCAGCGGCGCGCCTCACCCACGCGCAGGCGCCAAGGCGCCGCCTCAATCCCCTGGTCGTGACAGCCGCCGCCGGTGGCGCAGTGGTTTTACTGGGCCTTGCCGCGCTAACAAGCATTCGAAACGCAATCGCGCCGAAGGCCGACAACGGCGCGCCGCCGACAGCCGCCGCTGCGCCGGCGCCGGTTGCAGCGATTATTGCTCCGGTTACGGACGAGCCTTCGGGCGCCGATAGCGCCAGCGGCTCACCGACCGCAGGACCGACCCCCGCTGCTGCTCCCGAGACGGCGCTCCCGCCGAGCGCGGCTGAGGATCGCATCGCCGCGCTCATCGTCGAGAACTCCGCGCCGGAAGGACAGGGTCAACCGGATCAGCTGACCGTTCCGGCTGCCGGCGCCGCAGAGACGGCGATATTCAAGGACTGCGCCGATTGTCCTGAACTCTCTCGAATTCCCGCCGGCGCCTTTCGCATGGGACCCGGCGCCGTCGATATCGCAAAACCGGGAGAAGGCCCAGCGCTCGACGTGACGATTGCGAGGCCCTTCGCCATGGCGCGCGCCGAGACCACGGTCGGCGAGTGGGCTTTGTGCGTTTCGGCGGGCGCATGTCCTGCGCTCCCTGGCGCCCCGGCCCGCCGGACGCCGGCAGTGAACGTTTCCTGGAGAGACGCGCAAGGCTACGCCGCCTGGCTTTCGAAAAAGACCGGTCATGCCTATCGCCTGCCGAGCGAAGCTGAATGGGAATACGCAGCCCGCGCGGGCGGCGACGCGCCATTCTCGTTCGGTCCCGCCATTTCCGCGAGCGAGGCGAGCTTTGACGGGTCGCTCCCCTATCGGGGCGAGCCCGGACCCATTCTCCGCGGCCCCAAACCCGTTGCGAGCTATGAGCCGAACGCCTTCGGCCTCTACGACATGCACGGCAACGCCTGGGAGTGGACGCTCGACTGCTGGGCGGCGAGCCACGCCGGGTCGGCCGTGGACGGCGCTCCTCGCGGCGGCGAATGCTCAGTACACGTCTTAAAAGGCGGCGCCTGGAATACCGGCGGCTGGCGCCTGCGCGCCGCGCACCGCATCGGCAAGCCGCAGAACGCGCGCGAATACGACAACGGCTTCAGGGTCGTGCGCGAGCTGCCGTAGTCGATGCGGCCTCATCGGGCGCCGAAGATGCCGGTTCCGATGCGAACCTGGGTCGCGCCGAGAGAAGCGGCGATGACATAGTCGCCGCTCATGCCCATGGAGAGGCTGGACAAGCCGTTGCAGCGCGCGATTTTCGCCAGCAGCGCGAAATGCGGCGCCGGGGCCTCGTCCGTGGGCGGAATGCACATGAGGCCATCGACCTGGAGGCCGAATTCCCTCCGGCATTTGTCGATAAAGGCGTCGGCGTCCTTAGGCGAGACGCCGGCTTTTTGAGGCTCCTCGCCCGTATTGACCTCGACGAACAGGCGCGGCGCCCTGCCCGCTTTCGCGCTTGCGTCGGCAAGCGCTCGCGCGAGCTTCTCGCGGTCGAGCGTTTCGATCACGTCGAAGAGCGCGACGGCGTCGCCGACCTTGTTTGTCTGCAACGGGCCGACGAGTCGAAGTTCGACGTCTGGAAAGCGCGACTTCAGCGCCGGCCATTTGCCTTGCGCCTCCTGCACGCGGTTCTCGCCGAAGAGCCGATGGCCGAATTCGAGCAGCGGCAGGATCCGTTCGGGACCTTGCGTTTTGGAGACCGCGAGAATGGAGATATGCGCATCCTCGCGGTCGGCCTCGGCGAGGGCCGCCTTGAGACGGCCTCCGATGACCTTAAGATTGTCGATAGGATCAGCGCCGGGCGGCGCGGGTGCGGGCATGAGAGGCGACATGAACGAGGGTTGCCGGACGAGATCGGCAAGACTAGCAGCCGTCGCGCGGGCGCTCCAAGCGGCGGGCGGGCCTCTGGCGAGGACGGCGCCGTTTTCGCTGGCGTTCCTGACCGACCGGCGCCGCAGCCCTCGCCCTGAGCTTATCGCGCGGGCGCTGCCCGCAGGGGCCGCGATCGTTTATCGCGACTATGACGACCCGAAGCGCGAGGCGAGCGGCGCGCTCTTGCGGACAATTGCGGCCGGCCGAGCGCTTCTGTTTCTGGTCGGGGGCGATGTCGGCCTCGCGCGGCGTCTTGGCGCGGACGGCGTTCATTTGCGCTCGCGCGATTTGCGCGCGTGGACTGGCGGGTGGCCGGGTGTCGGACTCGTCTCTGCAGCGTGCCATTCGGCCGATGAGCTGGCGCTGGCGCGTTCGTGCGGCGCTGACGCCGTTTTCCTGTCGCCCGTCTTCGCGACGGGGAGCCATCGCGTCGCGCCGACGCTCGGGTCCGACGAATTCAAACGGCTGGCCGAGCGCGCATCGATTCCGGTGCTTGCTCTTGGCGGTGTTGACGAAAACAATGCGCGGCGCCTCTCCGGGCCGAATGTGAGCGGATTGGGCGCGATCGGCGCCTTCGCTAGGGCCTAGGGGAACTCGCTCGAGGCGTAGCGGCGAAAGCCCGGCCGCGCTCCAAGGCGGTCCATCCAGCGGCCCACATGCGGCAGCGGGGCATGGTCGATCGGCGTTGAGCGCCAGCGATGGGCGGAAAGGCCGAGAACGATGTCGGCCAGCGTGAAGGCCGGGCCAGCCGCATAGTCAAATTTGCGAAGCTGCGCCTCGAGGACAGCCATTCTGGCGTTCCACGCCGACGCGCTCGCCTCAATCTGCGCGGCGTCGGCGTGAGCGGCGCTCTTGCGCACGAGCGCCATGAACGCGTAGCGCCAGGCCGGGTTCAGCTCGGCCTGCTGCCAATCCATCCACATATCGACGCGGGCCGCTTCAGCCGGCGCAGCAGGGTAGAGGTCGTGGCGCGCGATCTTGCGTGCAAGATATCGGCAGATCGCGTTCGATTCCCAAAGGACGAAACCGTCGTCCTCGATGACCGGAACGAGCCCGTTCGGGTTGAGGGCGAGAAATTCCGGCGATGTCGCCGGCGCATCCGGCGTCGCCCATTTCGCCTCGTGAACGAAGGGAATCGACATCTCTTCGGCGGTCCACAGCGCTTTGCGGACATTGATCGACACGGTGCGCCCGAGGATGCGCAGCACGGGCGGGTCAGGCCCCGTCCTTGGTCCAAACCGCCAGCACGTTCCCCGTCGTGTCGCGAAAGTGGAAGCGCTTTCCGCCCGGAAACTCGTGGCGCTCGGTCACGGCGCCGCCGGCGGCGACGACTTTCTTTTCGGCGGCGGCGAGATCATCCGCATAGAGAATGACCAGCGTGGAGCCGGTCTGCGGCGCCGTCCCTCCGCGCACGCCCCCTTCAAGGCCGGCGCCCTCGAAACTCACATAGTCCGGACCCCAGTCCTGAAAGGTCCAGCCGAAGGCTGAGCCGTAGAATTTCTTGAAGGCGCCGAGATCCGCCGCGGCGAACTCGACATAATCGATGGTGTTGTTCTTGCTCATGGCCGGCTCCTTTTCGGGAGCGCCCTGCGCGCAGGACGCAATCAGGACGCAAATCGCCAGACGAAGGATGCGTTCGATGCCGCTGAACATGCTGGCGCCTCCGTTGAATGAAAAAGGGGCGGACCCCTTTGGTCCGCCCCTTTTTGCCCGTCATCCCCTCTAAGTGCTAGGCGCGCTTAGAATTTGATCGAGCTTTCGATAACGACGGTCGCGGCCTCTTCCGGGCCGCCGGCCGCCGCCGGTTTGGTCGATTCAACGAACTGCGCGGCCGCGCCGACGGTGACACCGCGACCGATGAAATAGGTGACGCCCGTCTGCAAGGTGCGGGTGTCGCGAAATAGAATCGGATCGGCCGGATTTGGGCCGGAGGCCGTCGCTTCGGCCTGGCCCATGCCGAGCATGAAGCCCCAGTCGCCCTTGCCCTCGCCTGTGCGGAAGGTGACGCCCGCGTCGAACGCGAGATAGCCGTCCTGATCGAGTTCGGCGAGGCCCGCATTGGTCGTCTTGACCGAGCCGCCGAGCGTGATGCCGCGATAGGCGAGATTGAGGCCGACCGAATAGGCCTCGTAGTCGCCGTAGAGCGCCGAGAGCGCCTTCACATCCTCGCTCGCGGTCACGACGCTGGCGCCGACGCCGACGACAAGGCGCTCGCTTGGGCCGAACTTGATGCCCTTCTGATAATAAAGCGCGCCTTCGACGACGTCTTCCCAGTGCGCCGTCTCGGAGAGGAGGGTGCCGTCCGGCGCCAGCACGAAACCCTGATCGGGCGCGCACAGGCGCTCGCCGCAGTTTCTAAGGGCAGGCGAATACGAGACGCCGACCTGAAGGCCGCCAAGCGCGCCGCCAAGGAAATTCGAGGGCGGCATATAGGTGATCTTGGTCGAGTAGCCGGAGAAATCGTTGACGGTGTGGATGTCGTTGAGGCCGGAAAGGTCCGTGCGCCAATCATTGACGTTGATGGCGCGGAAGATGGTCGGCGAGGTCACCGCGAGCGCGCGGGCGACGCCCTGGTCACGTCCGACCGTCACCTGACCGAAACCGCCTCGCGCATAGCCATAAGCCTGCTGCAGATAGGCGTCGCTGTTCATCGGCCCGACGCCGCGCGGCCCGCCGATCAAAAGGCTGGAATAACGCCCGCCTGCGAACAGCTGTGCGGGCTGCTGGCCGTCGAGCCGCGCGCCGACGACGGCGCCGACCTCGACCCCGTTCTTCAGAACATGCGAGCCCTTGACCTTGACCTGTGCATCGACATCGCCCTTGGCCTTGCCGTCGGATACGCCGGCGACAGCGCTCGCCTCGCCGGTCACCTCGACCGCTTTGTCGTCGTCGGCAAACGCAAGCGTCGTCCAGCCGGCGGCGAAGACGGCCGCGACGGCGCCGAGAAGCGCTTGTCTCGTCGAAGACTTAGGCAACTGGGGTCCTCGATCCTTCCTGGCCACGGCCTGACCCGGCTACGTTTGCGCCGAAATGCTCGGCGCAGCCTACTCTCGTTTCGCGCTTTCCGACCGCCCTTCCGGACGACTGGACGCGCCTGTCCCAAACCCCGCACCCCAGTCATAGGGTTTGCAACTCCCAAGGGTCAATAAACGGAGCCGTTATCTCATTGTGTTGCGGGTGGTTTGTGGTAGGAAAGCCACGTTTTGCGGTCGGGATTCCCTCTCGCCGCCGGTTAACGGATTGTCCCTCATGAATTCAGAAAATGCCCGGGCCGTCAAAGTGTTGCTTCTGGCCGGGGCGGCGGCCGTTCTGGCCGCCTGCGGTTCCTCCTCGAAGACAAAGGATCTGCGCGACGTGGGGCTCGTCACCTCCAAGGGCCAGGCCGCGACCGTCAACCGCTACTTGTGGGCCGCATCGCTCGAAACGCTCGATTTCCTCCCCGTGGCGACCGCCGATCCGATCTCAGGCATCCTGTTGACCGAGTGGTATCAAAACCCCGAAGCGCCGGACGAGCGCTTCAAGGTGAACGTCTACATTCTCGACACGGCGCTGCGCGCGGACGCCTTGAGGGTCTCGGTGTTCCGCCAGGAGCGTGAAGGTCAGGGCTGGCGCGATTCCAGTACTAATCCCGCGACCCCCCGGGAAATCGAGAACGCCATTCTGTCCCGCGCCCGCCAGCTCCGGCTCAACCAGCTCGACGAGTAGCGCTGCGGGTTTCGGTTTTCGGTATTCGGTCTTAGGGTTTGCGAAACCCGAACACCAAAAACCGAAAACCGAACACCATGCCTAAAATCGACATTCCCGCCGTACCCGAGCGCAAGGGCTCGGGCTATCCCGCGCCCCTTCATGAACGGGCGCAAAACCGCCTGAAGAAGGCCTTGGGCGACGCGGTCGGGCTTTCCGATTTCGGGGTCAATCTCACGCGGCTGCCTCCCGGCGAATGGTCGAGCCAGCGTCACTGGCATGACAGCGAAGACGAGTTCGTGTGGGTTCTCGAAGGCGAGGTGACGCTCGTCACCGAGGGCGGCCGCGAGACCTTGCGCGCCGGCGATTGCGCGGGCTTCAAAAAGGGCCGCGCCGACGGCCATCACCTCATCAATGAGAGCGCCGCCGACGCCGTTTATCTCGAGATCGGAACTCGTTCGACGACTGACATTTGCACCTACCCGGACGCCGATCTCCATTTCGATCCGAAGGATGATTGGTATACGCACAAGGACGGACGGCTTTACCCCCGGCGGTAAAAATCCCGGTGTTCGTCCGCAACTCCTGGCTGCCTGGTGTCCTTGTCAAATCGAAGTTCGCGCCAATTCGCGTCAGGACTCGCCGAAATTGCGGAGCGAATTTCAAATCCGCCACACCAGGCTGAGCCCGCGCCACGCCCACAGAGCGAATTTCATTGCCATGGGCGGAATTTTGCCACCCTAGTTGGGTTGGCCGCAGGGGGTAGCGCGGCCGCCAGGAGGGGCCGGGGTGAGAGCGCTCTTCAATTTCGCGCTGTTTGCGCTGGCTGCCGCATGCGCGGGGCCGCAGAGGCCCCCGCTGTCCCCCTATGGACGAATGAATTTCCTGCAAGACGTCGGCGTCAGTATTACCTCCGCTCCGGAATGGAGGGGATCATTTTGCAACCGCATCGTCGATTTTTGGGATTCCGAGCAATTGCAGTTTCGAAATCGCTCGGCGGCGCGCGACTATGCTGCTAGTTGCCTAAGATTGGCGAGCGCGAGCGCGGACGCCCGGCGGTCGGCGGAGCAGAAGGCCGCGGCCATGGTCGGCGTTCTCGCCGCGGGGGTCGTGCGACCGCCCTGCCACGCCGTCCTTCTCAACGATCGACAGATTGTCACGGCCGCCCATTGTTTTGTGTCGCGAAACGGGACCGAGACCCCCCTTGGGGCAGCCTTTCGGTCGCGAGACCTCGTCTTCATTCCAAACGGCGGCCCGAGAGCCCTCGTTGCGTACGACCCGTTGCGGCAAATGCCGTGGAAAACATTCGTAGATGGTCGTCAAAAGCGCGCCGACGATTTTGCAATTCTCGAATTGGCGACACCCGCCGCCCCGGCCCTTGCGATCGACGGGTATGCGCGCGTCCTTGGCCTGGGCGACCGTCTGTTCAGTCCGGCCTACTGGCTCGAGGCTGGGGCGGGGGATACGCTGTATGCTGATCGCTGGGACGACCTTTGCCGAGTGGCGGCCGCGACCGATAAATGCTTCGTGCACACCTGCACGACCATGCCGGGAATATCGGGAGCGCCGGTTTTCAAGATCGAAACCAACGCGGCGGGCGATCCGACCGGTCCCATTTTTCTCGCCGGCATCCATAACGGCGCGGCCAAAATCTCCCGAGAAGAGGAGGGCAGGGCTTGCGGCCCGGAATTAACCGACCCGACCGCCGGCTCTTTGCAGGATTTCAATGTCGGAGTGACGGCCGCTCGCGTCTGTCAATCGGGGTCGGCGGATCGCCAGTCCGGCGTTTGCTCCGCCGCTGCCGGCTCGTTCAATTGAGGGGGGATTTATGAGACATAGCCGCAAACGAGGGTTGTGGGTCGCCGCCGGCGTCGCAGCGCTGCAACCCTTTCTGTTGGCCGCCTCGCCTATGGGCGCTGCAGCGCAAACGCTGACGCGCGCGCGCCTCTTTGCGCTGCCGCTTTGCCCGGCCACGCAGAAGGCGCCCGAAGCGGCGGTGACCGAAAGCGTCGGCGCGGCCGCGCTCGGCATTCTCGTTCCGAAGCTCTTGAGCGGCGTCAACAACATAGTGTCCGGCCTCGTTAGAAGCGCAGCCCAGCGGGCCCGAAAGAACGCGCATACCGAAGTCACGGCTTCGGCCGAATTCAATTTCTACCAGTATGATATCGCTGACCCGAAACTTGTGGCCAATCCGGGTGCGGGTTGCCTCGTGTTCGTTCAGGGCGAGTTCGGAGATGCAAGCAGGTCCGCGCGATTCGAATCCGGCCCACTGACGGCCCTTCGTTCCGTCAATCGCACGCCGAGCGTGTATGAGTACCGCACGCGGGAAGGGTCGCCGCGACCCACTTATGTCAGGAAGAACGCCGACGGCGCCGGTGGACCGGGCGGCCTTATCGACACCTATCCGGAATACTTCCAGTCGCTCGGCCTCGTGAACGCGCCCAATCTTTACATTGAATTCGCGCTGCAACCTGCGGCCAGCAGCCTTGGCGCCGATTATGAGTTGAGGTCCCACTTCCAGCTGCAACCGCTTTTAGTGTGGTATCGCAACAGCATCGGATCGAAAGGCGGCGACAAAAAGCCGACCCTCGGGGTCGAAGTTTCTTTCAGACGCGCGCAGTCGGCCCAACCCTTCGCCTCGGACCCTGAAGTGGTTGACCGAAAGACCCCAAAATTCTCGATCGTATTGCCCAATCTCGCCATCGGCTCGGTGTTCGGCCCTGACGCTCTAAAGGACATGGCCACGGCGCGGCTTCCAATATTCCCTTTGCCGACCGAACAGGCTGCCGACCTTTCCGACGCTGAGGGTCGTTATTTCGCGCGCCGGAATGCCTCCGCGACCCTGAAGGCCGGAGCGAAGCTAGGCGCCGACGAACTCACTATTTTGAGAGCTAACAGAAAGTATTTTTACTTGAAGGCTGGCGATTTCATGAAGGATCCACTTCTGTATATTGGTGAATATGTTAGTCTTCCGGCAACGGACACCTGCGCGGAGTTGGGTTCGAACGCGCCGACCCTGGACGCGGAGTGCTCCGCTTGGTCCGTGGAGACGGCCAAGGCGCAGGCGCTGGAACTCGCCATCCTGACCCAGCGAACTCGGGAGGTTTGCCTCAAGGATGCGGATACGAAAAGCAAACAAGCTGCCTGTGACAACGCCATGGCGCTCACCCAGGTGAGCTGGGAGGTTGCGCGTCGGAAGGCGATGGAAATTCTTAACAAATTTGAGGCTCGGCAATCGGCGCGGCAGAACGACGGCGCCGGGCGCGACGAAGGCGTCGATGCCTTCGGCGCCACGATCGCCGAAATGACGGTTGTCGAAACCCGAGAGATCGGTGCGCTCTATGACGCCATCTTGAAAGAGGCAGAATCCTTCACGCTTTTGAGCTCGGAGGAGCAGACCACGGTCGCAAACGCTATCCAGGCCAGAGGCAAGGATGAGCGAACGAAGCTCGGCGAATCCTACGCACTCCAGCAAAAGCTCCTGCTTGCGCAGAATGCGCAGGCGGACCTTGCGGCGGCCGAAACCGCGCTATTGACCGCGGAGACAAATCTTCGACTCGCTCGGGCTGGATTAAATCCGGATAGTACTACGCGCGCAGAATCTTCAATGTCTGCTGCGGAAGCCGCGCTCAGGAAAGCGCGTGCGGACCTTCTCGCAGCCAAGGGCAACGCAAATATCGCGGCGTTCACCGCGGGAGAGCCCCTGCCCTATCCCGATATCGGCGGCCCGGGCCAATAGGCCGCGCCCTCGGAAGAGCGCAGAGCGGCCGCAATTGGTGCGCATTTCCGGCGAAGGCTCGCGGCGACGCCGCCAAGAAGGAATCGCTGCGATGCTGAATGCCCTCGCAAAGTCGCTCCTGCTCGCCGCCCTGCTCTTGTCGAGCGCCTGCAGCAGTATGATCGACACAGCGGCGGTCGTCTCGGACGCCGGCGACGTCAAGCGGTGCCAGGATTCTTACCGCGACGCCGCCGACAGATGGGCCTACGAGACCTGCCTTGGCCGCTCGCAAGCCGGCGGCGACGCGAGGTTATCCGGGTTCTGACGACTCCGCACCGCGCGTTCAAAACTCGTAAGTCAGGAACAGTTTCGTTTCGACGTCGGGCGCCGCCCGGCTCAGCCCGATGAGCGCGACCGCTGTCGCCATCAAATGGCGACCGACCGGCTTCTTGAAAACGGGACCCAGCTGATGGTTCTGTTCCCTGAATGCGCCAAAATGCGCGGTCGTATTGAAGTTGTCGGAGAATTGCGCGCCGAACCTGCCGACCGCGCCGATGCGGCGCGTGACCTCGCCCCGGGCGACGAGGCCGACGCCCGCTCTCGCGCGCTCTCCAAACTCGACCGGCAGAGCGAGCATGGCGCGCAACTCCCAGTCCTCGCGCGTCCACTTGCCTGCGGCGACGAGCGCGACGCGGGCCGGGCCGTCGTCGCCGTCCGGGATTCGTGAGATCAAGCTGAGCGAGCCATCGAGGCCGGCGGTTTCATTCTCGGCGAACTGCCATTGCATCTGGGTCTGAAAGCCGCGGAACTCGATGCGGGCGTCGTCGATCCGCGTAAAAAGGGCGGCGCCCTGTACGCCGAATGTCTCGCTGAAATTGTGCTGATAGTTGAACTGGCCGGCGAGAATGGGCGGTCTGCCGTCGTCCGGCGTCAGGTAGCCAATTCTGAGACTGAGGGCGCGATAGCCGGCGCGCACATCGGCGTTGGCGATGCCCGTGACGTCCTGCGCCCGCGCCGTCGCGATCGGGCTCGCGGCCAGAACTGCAGTGAGAACCGCGCCGATCAGCGATTTAAGCAATCTCTTCAACATATGCGCTGCTGCAAGGACGCGGCTCCAATTGGAATAGGCTACAATTTTCGGGCCATGGGAGACCGGGGGCCCGGGCGGGCTGCGCATTGCCGGAAAGCGCATTTACGCTTGCGGCCGGCTTCGATAGGGTGCCCCGCGTTTTAGTGGTCAATTTGAGGGTTGCATGCGCGGTTCGAGCCTTGCCCATTGGCGACAATACGGTCTTGCCGCGCTTGGCGCGCTCATTCTGGCGGCCTGCTCTTCTGGCGGCGATCGGGGTCCGGTCATCGCCCAGCCGGGCAAGCCGTCCGGGTCGCAGGATGATCCGGTCTTCGGGCCGGGCGGCGCGGACGCCGAGCGGCGCAATCGCCGAGGCTATATCGATCCGTTGCACATGCAGGGCGAGGAGCCCGTGCGGGTGGCGCTGCTCCTGCCATTCACCGCAAGTTCCGAGTCCGTGCAGAAAGTCGCCTCGGCCATGTTCGATGCGGCCCAGCTCGCCGCCTTCGAGGTCGGCGACCGGAAATTCCTGCTCATTCCGAAGGACACCAAAGGCAACGCGGCTGACGCAGGTCTCGCCGCGCGCTCGGCCTTGAACGACGGCGCCGAAATCATCCTTGGGCCGCTTTTCGCCGAGGAGGTTTCCGCGGTCGCGACGGAAGCGCGCAGCCAGAACGTGCCGATGATCGCCTTCTCTTCGGATGTCGCGAGCGGCGGAAACGGCGTCTATCTCCTCAGTTTCCCGCCGGAACTCGAAATCTCGCGTGTCACCGAGTTTGCGGTCTCGAAGGGCATGTCGCGCTTCGGGCTCATCGCGCCGGCGAACACCTATGGCGAGCGCGTCGCCAGCGCTTTTGCGGAAGAGATCTTCGTGCGCGGCGGCGTCCTTGTGCACGAGGAACGCTACGAGCAGGACCCGGACAAGATGCTCGCCCCCGCCAAGCGGCTTGCTCAGTATGCGAAGGAAGTCGTGCCGGCGGAGCTGCGCCACGGCTATGACCCGAAAGCGCCGAAGGATCCGGCATCGAGTAATGGCTACACGCGGGGTTATCAGGCGATTCTGATTCCGGAACAGGGAACCCTGCTGCGCGCGCTGGCGCCGCTGTTCCCCTACTACAATGTCAACATTAACCAGATCAAACTGCTCGGCGTTTCGAGCTGGTACAATTCGCGCCTGACGCGCGAGCCGGCGCTCAAGGGCGGCTGGTTCGCTGCGCCCGACCCCGCCATCACCAGAGAGTTCGAGGGCCGCTTCAACGCCGCCTTCGGCCAGAAGCCGCCTCGCCTCGCCTCGCTCGCCTATGACGCGACGCTGCTTTCGGCCCGCCTCGCGCAGAACCCAAGAAAACGCGGCCGCTTCGACGTGAGTTCGATCACCGACCCCAACGGATATTTCGGCGCAGACGGCCTCTTCCGTCTGAAACCCGACGGCTCGGTCGATCGCGGTCTAGCGGTGCTCGAAATTCAACCCGACGGCTTCCGCACTATTGACCTGGCGCCGCGCAGCTTCGTTCCCGGGTCCTGAGCGCTATGCGAGTTTTCGCTATCGCCGCCGCGTTTCTGTTCTCTGCCGCGGCGCAGGCAAATGAGGCGCGCACCCTCCTCGACCAGGCGGTCGCCGTGGCGGAAACGCACAAGGCGACCCGCTACGCCTTCACCCTCGTCTACACGGATCTGAAGGCGCCTGCGGCGAAATCCTACACGCTGCGCTTCGATCCAAGGCTGCCCGAAGGCAAACGCTGGTCGCTCCTGAAGCCGGCTGAAGAGGCGCTTACGAAAGAAGAGCGCAAGCGCCTCAAGACGCTCCTCAAGGCGAACGATGCGGATGACCGGCTGATTTACGAGAGGCTGGCGCCGTCGGCGAAGGAGGCCCGTCTTGTGGCCGAAGACGCCGACACCGCCACCTTCGTCGGCGCGGTGCGCGACAAGGACACGCCGGACTCGCTGGCGCGCGCGGTCGATATGACCATGGTGCTCGACAAGGCCGGCGGCTACCTGCGGACGATTTCCGTCAAATCGAAAGCGGCCTTCAAGCCCGCGCCGGTGGCCAAGGTCGAGCGCATGACCCAGATCCAGAGCTACGAGCCGATCGCGCCCGGCGGCCCGGCGCTATTGCGGAAGGCCGAATCGAGCGCCGCCGGAGAAGCGATGTTCAAGAAATTCGACCAGCACGTCACCATGGAATACCGCGACTTCGAACGGGTCGCGCCGGATCAGGTGGCGGCAGGCAAGTAGCCGGCCTCACCACCAATATTCGGGCGCAGACGGAAGAATGCTGAGCGTCTCCGGCTGTGGGCCAATCCCCGAAGGCGCCGGCGACTGGAACATGAGGATCGCGGCGGCCGCGTCGCCGAAGCGCCCTGAGAGCTCCGTCGCCTCCGCCGTCGCGGCCTGAGAAGGGTCGGTCGGGCACAAGTATTCCGAGAAAAAACGGCCGCTGCGATTACCATCCCGATCGCCGCGATAGAAAAATCCGTCGTCGAGATCGGCATGCGCGATCAGATGAAGATTGCCTCGCATATCAGGCCCCGCTCTCTACGGGCCCATGGTCCGGGACTGGAGGGTCTGGGCGCCGCGCCATGGTCAAGGTGCAAGGAGCGGGCCCTCGGAGGCCCCCGTCTCATTCCGGCGCGCTCAGCACAAGAGCTCAGCCAGAACTGCGTTAAGAACGCGCCGGCCAGCCGGGCTCGCGCCGATCCGGCCATCGCGGATAACGATCAGTCCTTGCGCCTCGAGGTCGTTCAGGCGCGACGTGCGGGCGCCAAGCCCGGCGCGCTCGGCCGGGCCGAACTCCATGCCTCGCACCAGCCGCAGGCCCATCGACAGTCTCTCGACCAGTTGCGCTTCGGCGCCGAGGGCCTCGATCGCCTTGACGCCGGTCCCGGCCGCCTCGACAGCCGCGAGCCAGGCCTCCGGACGGTTCTCGCTTTCGAGGGCAAGGCGCTCGCCGCCGATCGTGAGGCGCCCGTGCGCTCCGGGACCTGCGCCTAGATAGTCGCCGCCAGTCCAGTAGAGGAAGTTGTGGCGCGACTCCTCGCCGGGCCTCGCGTGGTTTGAAATCTCATAGGCCGGCAGGCCCGCGCGCGCCGTTTCTTCCTGTGCGAGATCGAAGAGGTCGGCGGCCAGATCATCCGTAGGCGGCGCAAAGAGCGCGCGCCGGACCGCGCGGTCGAACGGCGTGTCCGGCTCGATCGTCAGTTGATAGAGCGAGAGATGAGAAGCGCCAATCGCCAGGGCGCCGCGCAGCGCCGCGCGCCATGCCTCCGGCGTCTCCCCGGGCAGCGCGTAGATGAGATCGAAGGTGAGACGCTCGAATATCCGCAGCCCGAGATCGACCGCGCCTCGCGCCTCGCGCGCGCTGTGGTTGCGCTTCAGGAATTTCAGCGCGCCATCGTCAAAGGACTGAACGCCTAGCGACAGACGGTTGATGCCGGCGGATTTGAGATTTTGAAAGCGGGCGCCTTCGGCATCGGTCGGATTGGCCTCGAGGGCGATCTCGGCCTCCGGCTCGAATCCCCAAAGGTCCGCGCATGCGGCGACGACGCCTTCAATGACGGCGATAGGGGCGAGCGAGGGCGTCCCGCCCCCGAAATAGAGGCTCGAAAGCCGCCGACCCTTGGTGCGATCGCTCCAATAGGCAAGATCGCGCGTCAGCGACTTCGTCCACCGGGAGGCGTCGATGTCGCGGGTCTTGAAGACATTGAAGTCGCAGTACGGACAAATGCGGGCGCAGAAGGGCCAGTGGATGTAGACGCCGAGAGGCGGGAGACGCTCTGTGTGGCGAGGCTTGGGTGTCAAAAGCACGCCGCCACGAGTTTTCGAAACGCCGCCGCGCGATGTGACATCCGACGCTTGGCCGATGGCTCCATCTCGCCGAACGTCTCCTGAAAGCCAAAGGGGACAAAGATCGGATCGTAGCCGAACCCTTTCCCGCCGCGCGGGGGGAAAGCGAGGGCGCCGCGCACCTCCCCCTCGAAGACTTCCGCATGCCCGTCCGGCCAGGCCAGCGCGAGCGCGCAGACGAAGCGGGCGGAGAAGTCTGCCGAGCGCTGCGCCTGAAACTCGGCCTCGACCCGCTGCATGGCGGCGCTAAAATCCTTCTCCGGCCCCGCCCACCGGGCCGAATAGACACCAGGCGCTCCGTCCAGCGCGGCGACCTCAAGCCCGGAATCATCGGCGAGGGAGGGCGCGCCGGAGGCGCTGGTCGCGGCCGCCGCCTTCAGAAGGGCGTTGCCGGCGAATGTTTTTTCGGTCTCCTCAGGTTCGCCGAGGCCGAGGTCGCCCGCGGACACCGGGACAGAGCCGAACGGCGCTAGTAACGCATTGATTTCACAAAGTTTCCCAGGATTGTGCGTCGCAACGACGAGGCGTCCCGGCAGGAGTTTTCGCGCCATGCTTCAGCCAAGATTTATCGAGGATCGAAAAAAAATTATCGTTTTTCGACGAAAACCCCTTGCATCGTTTTTCGATAAGTGTATATCGATAATCAACAAGACGACGGAACCAACCGCCGCAGGGAAAGAAGACCGGAGAGACAGAAAGAAGCGACCCGGCCGACGAAGGACAGCCTGCCGCCACACGGACCAAAGCCTGAAACAAAAAAAGAGCGGCCGGGAAAACCCGAGCCGCTCAAGAAAACAGCCAAACGCCTTAGCGAAACAAGAGACAGGAAAAGGAGAGCCCAAATGTCCCGCAACCGCGTTGCCTTCAACCTCCCCGGGTTTCCGGGATTTGTCAATCTCAGCGTGTCCGTCTTCGCCCTCGCTCTCATTGCAGGAAACTATTGGGTGTCGATCGGAAGACTCGCCGGAGTGGCCTGAATGGCCAGATTGATCCTCTTCATCGCCGCGGCCGCGCTGGCTGCCGGACTCTATCTCGCGGTCGAAGCCCGGGCCGGTGAGGAAAAAGCTCAAAAGCAGGCGGAGGCCGATTGCGAGGTCGAGGGCCTCTGCCTCGTTTCGATCTTTTGATCGTGCGGGCTAGCCTCAACGCCGACGTCAAGCAAGAGCGCCAACCATGAAAGCGATCGGCAAATACTCAATCGCCTCCATTCTCGCCTGGGGGCTGCACGTTGCGCGGGTCATCGTCTTCTGCGCCTTTGTCGGCCTCTCCATCGCCGCCGTGTTCACGCCGATCCTGCCTTTTCTTGCGCCCGCGATCGAGCGGCTGCCCGGCGTCGGTCACGATGCGACCATCGACATTTCCGGCGGCGCCTATGTCGAGATCATGAATCATTTTGTGACCTTCGGGGTCATGCTGTTCATCATCAACCGCCTGCTTGAGATCCTGCGCACGCTTCGCCTCGGTTCTCCCTTCGTGAAGGAGAACGCGGATCGTTTTCGCCAGGTGGGTTTTGGACTTCTCCTCGGGGAAGCGGCCAAGATCGCCTTCCTCATTCTCGGCGAGATATTCGACGCTGACGTGGATCTCAACTTCGAGATGACGACCTGGATCGCGATGGCCGCGGTCTTCGTGCTCGCGGAAGTCTTCCGCCAGGGCGCGAAAATGAAAGAGGAGCAGGACCTCACGGTCTGATCCCCAGCAATGTCCATCGGCGTCAAACTCGACCGGGTGCTTCTCGACCGCGGCATGTCGCTGACCGAACTGTCGGATCGGGTGGGCGTCACCATCGCGAACCTCTCGATCCTCAAGACCGGCAAGGCCAAAGCGATCCGCTTCTCGACGCTCGAGGCGATCTGCAAGGAATTGAACTGCCAGCCCGGCGAGATTTTGAGTTTCACCGACGACGGCAGGCCGATCGAACACGACGATTGATGGCGCTCGCTCAGCGCTCATCGCGCCCCGAGGCGACAATCGCCCGGCTTGTCAAAGCGAAGAGAGCGAGCAGGGCCGAAAGACCGGCGGTCATGATGAAGGGCGCCTGCGGCAAGAGCTCAAACAAGGGAAAGCCGACCAGCGGGGCGATGATGAACCCGGAAGCGCTCGCCGAGTTGGTGAGGCCGGCGGCCGAGCCCTGTTCATCGGGGCCGACCGCGAGCGATCCGGCGCCGGTGAACCCCGGAATCGCCATGCCAGCCCCGAATCCGGACAACGTCAGGCCAAAGACGATGGGGCCGAACTCGCTTGAGAGCGCGATCAGCGCATGGCCGGCAAGCATGAGGACGGGGCCGGCGCGCATCAGAAGATGCGGCGGGAAGCGATAGCGCTGCACCAGTACGAGCTGCGAAAAGAGCGAGGCCATCGAGGCGGCCATGAGCCCGATGCCGACGAATTGCGGCGCCGCCGCGTCTGAAAAGTCGAGGACGTCCAGAATGTAGAAGCCGATCGTCTGTATCAAGACGGCGTTGACGAGCCCGAAAGCGAGACCGTAGACGAGAAACGGGCGCAACCGCCGGTCTGCAAGCCTCACTTTGATGCGCGGCGCCCGTTCGATCGGCGCCGTGCGTTCAGGGAGATAGAGGGCGATCAGAACGGTCATGACGGCCGCGAGCGTCGCCACGGCGTAAAGGGGCGCGAGCGGCCCGACCGCCGAGAACGCCCCGCCGAGGCCCGGCCCGATCATCGCTCCCATGCCGAAAGCGGCCGAGAAGCCGGCGACGCCGGCGGTGCGCTCCGCGAGGGTCGTGCGGTCGGCGATGTAGCCCTGCGCCGCGCCTGGCGTCGCCGACCCGACGAGACCGTAAATGCTCCGGGCGCCGATGACGGCGGCGTAGAGGGCAAAGCCCCCAAGAGCGCCGGCAAGCCCCAGCTGAAACGCGCCCGCAAAGGCGAACATCGAAATGGAAAAGCCGGCAAGGCCGAGCAGGATCATGGGCTTTCGGCCGCGTCGGTCGCTGCGGCGGCCCCAATAGGGGCCGAGCACGACCCAAAGAATCGATGAAACAAGGAAAATGAGGGCGACTTGCCGGTCGGCGAAGCCGAGGGCGCGACCGAGCGAGGGCAGCACTGCGAAAACGATGCTCTGACCCATGCCAAGGCAAGTGACGCCGGCAAGCAGCAATCCAATGGCGAACCGCCGGTCGCGCCGCGGAACAGGGCTCAAGGGTTCGGCCTCTGGTGAGATTGGCGGGAGTTCGAGGGGCATGGCGTGTGCGCTGGTGAGGGGCTCACTCACCATACGGCGCGGGTAGCGGCAATGCGGCCTTGGCGGCTTTGTTGCCGCGCGCAGGCGCGCCGCCTATATCCGCTCGCTGATCATGACGGAACTTACCCTCCAGCCGCCGCCCGCTAGCTTGCGCAACGACATGCGCGCCGACATCGTCGGCCTTTCACGCGAGGCGCTCGCCGGCGCGATCGCGGCCGCTTTATCATTGGAACTGAAACCGGCGCGCATGCGCGCCAATCAGGTGTGGCGCTGGGTCTATCATTACGGCCTCACCGACTTCGCGAATATGACCGATATCGGCAAGGAGTTGCGCGAGGCGCTGGCCGCGGCGTTCAGCATCGGCCGGCCGGAAATCGTCGAAAGCCAAGTCTCGAACGACGGCACCCGCAAGTACCTGCTGCGACTTGGGCCCCGCGCCGAGGTCGAGTGCGTCTACATCCCCGATGTCGGGCGCGCTGGAGCGCTCTGCGTCTCGTCTCAGGTCGGCTGCACGCTTTCCTGCACCTTCTGCCACACCGGCACCCAGAAGCTGGTGCGCAATCTGACGGCGGAGGAGATCGTCGGCCAGGTTCTGGCCGTCAAGGACGACATCGGCGAATGGCCGTCAGGCCGCGAGGACCGGAAGCTCTCGAACATCGTGTTCATGGGCATGGGCGAGCCGCTCTATAATCTGGGCAACGTTGCCGCGGCGATCGATGTCGTCTCCGACGGCGACGGGATTTCGATTTCACGTCGCCGCATCACTGTCTCGACCTCGGGCGTTGTGCCTGAGATCGCGCGTCTCGGCGCCAAGACCGGCGCCATGCTGGCGATTTCGCTGCACGCGACCAATGACGCGCTGCGCGACGTGCTCGTCCCCATCAACCGCAAATATCCGATAGCGGAGCTTCTCAAGGCGTGCCGCGTCTATCCGGACGTCACCAACGCCAAGAAGATCACCTTCGAATACGTGATGCTGAAGGGCGTCAACGATACGGACGCCGAAGCGCGCGAACTCGTGCGGCTCCTCAAGGGTATTCCCGCCAAGATCAATCTCATTCCTTTCAATCCCTGGCCCGGCGCGTCCTATGAGTGCTCGCCCTGGGAGCGCATCGAGGCCTTCGCCGACATCGTCAACCGCGCCGGCTACGCCTCGCCGATCCGGACGCCGCGCGGGCGCGACATCCTCGCCGCCTGCGGGCAGCTGAAATCGGAGAGCGTCAAGGAGCGCGCCAGCGAGCGAAGGAAGGCAGTGCATAGTTCGTAGTGCGTCGTGCCTCGGAAGACTCACTTGCCTACGCACGACGAACGACGCACTACGCACTTCGTATGCGCGCCGGCCCGATTCTCATCGACGAAAGCGAGCTAGAAGAGCGGTTCATTCGCGCGTCCGGCCCTGGCGGGCAGAACGTCAACAAGGTGGCGACAGCCGTGCAGCTCCGCTTCGACGCTGCGCGTTCTGCTGCGCTCACCGACGCCGTTCGCGCGCGCCTCATCAGGCTCGCCGGCTCGAAAGCCACCAAGGACGGCGCCATCCTCATCGAGGCCTCGCGCCACCGCACGCAGGAGCGCAACCGCGCCGACGCCCGCGAGCGGCTCGTCGACCTCATCGAGCGCGCGGCGACGCCGCCAAAGCCGCGCGTCGCGACCAGGGTTTCGCGATCGCAGAAGAGAAAGCGCGTGGCGGAGAAACGCAAGCGCAGCGAAGTCAAGAACCGTCGCGGCGTCGTGGCGGCGGATGATTGATCGCCGGTCAGGCGGCGCGAGCGGAGAAAACGATAGCGTTGAGCCGGATCGGCCGCGCTCCGGCGCCGAGTTCCGCCCTGAGGCGCGCCTCGATCCCGCGCGCGATCTCTTTGGCGTCGCCGCCGCGCGCGCGGATCTCCTCCCCGAGCGGATTGCCGAACACGAGGCCGCGGGCGAACGCGGCGGGATCGATGACGCGGCTCTCGATGCCGACGAGCGATATTTCGAGACCGTCAAAGCCGGCGCCGGCGGCGAGGTCTCGTAACGGATCGAGTCGCGAGCAGGAGAAGGGTGTGTCGTAGAATTTCGGCGGATCGGCCGGAAACGCAGCGGCCGCTGCTTCAGCGGCGATGCGTGCGAAGGCGTTCGCCTCGCGGCTGTCCCAGACGTTGAAGAAATACCGCCCGCCCTTTTTCAGCACTCGGCGCGCCTCGGCGAAGGACTTCGCCTTGTCCGGATAAAACATGACCCCGAACTGGCAGACGACCGCATCGAATTGCGCGTCGCCGAAGGGGAGGGCCTGCGCGTCGGCGGGCTCGAAGGAGACGCGGTCGCCAGGTTCGAATTTCTTGGCTGCGATATCAAGCATCGGCGCATTGAGATCGCTCGCGGTGAGATGCGAAGATGAGGGCAGGGCGCTCCGCAACGCGCGCGTGACGATGCCGGTGCCCGCGGCGGTTTCGAGAACAGAGTTCGGTTTGAGGGAGGCCACCCGGGCCGCCATGTCGGCCGCGTAAGGGGCGAACATGACGGGGCCGAGACCCTCATCGTAATGTCGGGGTATGTCGCCCGTGAACCGGGCGGCGCTAACAGTCACGGGTGAGCCTTTCCGGTCGATCGCGCGGCTATTCCGCCGCCTTCTTGAATTCTTCCGGGCGCACGGCCTCGGCCGCCTTGCGCTCAAGCTTTTCGGCGCGCTTCACCTCTTTGACGAGGCGGCGTTCTTCAAGGCGGGTGCGCCTGGCGGCTTCTCTGGCCTCGCGCTTCGTCGGCTCGGGCGCTGGAATCTCGGCGGCTCTTGCTTCGAGAGCGGCGAGGCCTTCGAGCGCAAGCTTGGAGACTGCGACGTAATCCATCTTGCCGGTGCCGAGTACAGGCACAGTCTCGACACAGACAATCTTCTTCGGCACGGCGATCTCCGGCACGCCATGGCTCTGGGCCCAGGCGAGAAGCAGCGCGCGGTCGGCGTCTTTTCGGTCGGTGATGAGGACGATCTGCTCGCCCTTCTTGAGATCGGGGAGGATGGCTGCGCCATGCATGTTGTCGGGCCAGACTGCCGTCGCGCAGTTCTCGACGACAGCGAGCGAGACCATTTCGCCGCCGATCTTGGCGAAACGCTTCATCCGGCCGCGGATAGACATGTAGCCGGCCGGGTCGAAGGCGACGATATCGCCGGTGTCGTGCCAGCCGCCGTCAAGGGGCTTCAGGACGCCCGGAGCGTCCGGCGAGATATAGCCCTTCATGATGTTCGGGCCACGGATGAAGAGGCGCCCGGCGTTTTCGAGGCCCTCGACCGGCTCGACGCGCGCCGTGATGCCGGGCAGGAGCTTGCCGACCGTGCCGGCGCGGATGTCGCCCGGCTGGTTCGCGGCGACGACGGGCGCCGCTTCGGAAACCCCGTAGCCTTCGAGCACCTCGAAGGAGAACTTCCTGGCGGCCGCCTGGCGCGTCTCGTCCTTCACGCGCTCGGCCCCGCAGACCGCAATGCGCAGCGAACTCATGGCGCCTTCATCGCTGGCGCGCATGTATTGCTGGAGGAATGTGTCGGTCGCGAAGAGGACGGTGGCGCTGGTGTCGAAAATGCGCTTCGGAATGATTTTCGTCTGCAGCGGCGAGGGATGGAAGACGGCGGGGTAGCCGACGAGCACCGGCCACAGGACCCCGGCCGTCAGGCCGTAGCAGTGGAAGGCGGGGAGCGGGTTGAAGAAAATGTCCGTAGGCAGAAGCTCCACATGCTCGGCGATCTGCTCGATATTGGCGATGATATTGGCGTGAGAGAGAACGACGCCCTTGGGATCGCCCTCGGTGCCGGACGTGAAGAGAATGACCCCCCAGTCGTCGGGATCTGGATGAGCGGCGAGGAAGAGCGGCAAATAGGGACCGGCGACGGCCCGCGCCTTGTCCTGCGGCTTCAGCTGCTCCTTGATGTCTTCGAGATAAATGAAATCGACAGCGCCTGAGAGTTCCTTCACGAGGTCTCCGAGGTTGCCGACCTCGATGAACTTGTGCGCAGTGATGACCCTTGAGACCTGCGCGGCCTTGGCGGCGGCGCGCAGATTCTTGGCGCCCGAGGTGAAGTTCAGCATGGCGGGCACGCGCCCTTGCGCCAGCACCGCGAGAAACGCGATGAGGACGCCGGCGCCGGTCGGCAGCATGATGCCGATCTTTTCGCCCTTTGCCGTCATCCGCGCGATCGGACCGGAGAGGGCGAAGGCGGCGCGGGACAAATCCTTGTATGTGAACTTCTTGCCGTCGCCGTCGATGACAGCGAGTTTGTTTGCGCCGTGCTTTCTGGCCGCATCGAGAAAAGCCTGAAAGACGGTCCGGCGCGAGCGTCGCTCGATCTTGCGGGCGATCCCTTCGTCCATGACGGGAACGTTCATGACGCGTCTCCTCTCCCCGTTCTCCGCTATCTGGCCCCTCTCACGGAGATTTTCGAGATGTTAACATGAAGCCGCCAAGGCCGGCAAAGGCGGTCAGCCTCCAGCCTTTTCAATCTCTTCGGCGATTTCACGGGCGGCCCGGGCGGGGTTTTCGGCCTCGACAATTGGCCGGCCGACCACGAGGTAATCGGCCCCGGCCCTCACTGCGTCCGCAGGCGAAACGATCCTTTTCTGATCGTTTGCCGCCGCGCCTTTCGGCCGCACGCCGGGTGTGACCACGAGGAGCGCCGCACCGAACCGCGCCTTGATCGCCGAGGCTTCCTCGGCTGACGCAATGACCCCGTCGGCTCCGGCTTCGGCGGCGAATTCCGCGCGCTTGAGGACGAGATCGCGCAGCGGGGTCACAATGCCTGAACGCGACAGAGCGGCCTGGTCGAGGCTCGTCAGGACCGTGACGGCGAGAATCTTCAGGCGGACGTCGCCGCCGCGTCCGGCGACGGCGCCTTTGAGGACCTCGGGCTCGGCGTGCACGGTCAGGAAATCGGCGCCGAGCCGGACGACAGAGGCGGTTCCACGTTCAACCGTCGCGCCGATGTCGTGAAACTTGAAATCGAGGAAGACCTTTTTTCCGGAGGCGGACAAGCGCTTTGCAAGGTCGAGGCCGCCGACGGGCATAAGCTGGTAGCCGATCTTGTAGAAGGCCGCAGCGGAGCCGATGCGGGCCGCGAGATTACCGGCTTCGTCCGTAGTCGGCACATCCAGCGCCACAATGAGCCGGTCACGAGTGGGGATCATGGCTTTGGCGCCGCCCGGTCGCCGCGTTCAGTTCGGGTTTGCGGCGCCGCCGTCCTGGTCTTTTCCTTGAACAGGCAGATGTCCGCGACGGAGCAACCAGGGCATTTCGGGTTGCGCGCGAGGCACACATGGCGGCCATGCAGGATCAGCCAATGATGCGCATACGGAAGATATGGCGCAGGCGTGATTTCCAACAGTTTTTCCTCAACGGCGAGCGGCGTTGCGCCGGGCGCGAGACCAGTGCGGTTGGCGACGCGGAAGACGTGCGTATCGACGGCTATCGTCGGCGCCCCGAAGGCCGTGTTCAGCACAACGTTGGCGGTCTTGCGCCCGACGCCCGGGAGACCTTCAAGGACCTCGCGGGTTTCCGGCACCCGGCCGCCATGTCGGTCTATGAGTATCTGCGAGAGAGCGACGACGTTTTTGGCTTTGCCGCGCCAGAGCCCGATCGTTCTGATGAGTTCGCCCAGCCGCGCCTCGCCGAGCGCGACCATTTTCGAGGGTGTGTCGGCGACAGCGAAGAGCGGGCCCGTCGCCTTGTTGACGCTCACGTCGGTCGCCTGCGCCGAGAGGACGACGGCGACCAACAGGGTGTATGGATCGCGAAAGCGCAGCTCGGTTTGCGGCGACGGTTCGGCCGCAGCGAGGCGCGCGTAAAGGGCTGTCGCCTTGTCGGCGTTGAGGCGCTGAGGCATGTGGGCTTCCTTGGCGGGCGGCTTAGGCCGCTTGTCGCCGGCGGTAAAGCGGTTGGCCAACGTTGTGGCCGCCGGCTATGTTCTGCGGATGGTGCGCGCGACGGCCTTCGAGACCTTGGCCCCGGACGAGAAGGGACGCGCGGTGGAGCTGCCCCCCGATGGCGGAAGCGAGGCAGCATTCGACGCGCTCCTCTATCCGAACCGCTCCTTGCCCAATGCCGGCTTTCTCGCCGTGATGGCGGTTGTGATCGGGGTCAATCTGACGCTTGGAACAGCGTTCTTTCTCCTCGGCGCTTGGCCGGTTCTCGGTTTTTGCGGCCTCGACATTTTTCTCGTCTGGCTGGCCTTCAGGCTCAGCTACCGGCAGGGGCGATTGCGCGAGCGTGTGCGCCTGACGTCCGACGAGTTGTTGGTTTCGCGGGTTCTCCCCTCCGGGCACGAATCGCGCTGGAGGCTGCAGCCCTTCTGGACGAGGGTTCACATCGACCGCCCGCTGCGGCATGAGAGTCAGGTCAAAGTGACCTCAAAGGGCGGAACCTTGATCCTCGGATCCTTTCTGTCGCCAGAGGAGCGAGCCGAGTTCGCGGAGGCCCTGGGCGGCGCCTTGCAGAAACTGAAAGCCTGAAGCGAAGATGATCTGGTTTTTTGCGGGCGCCGCGGCGCTTCTCGGCGGTTGCGGGCTCGTCTACTGGCGCTGGTCGAAGCGCGTCGAAGCGGAAATTGCCGAGGGCGCAGAAGCCGTCTGGAGCAAATTGAACGCCAACGATCCCGAACTGATGCTCGGTCTCGACCGGGCGCGCTTCGGGACCCTCTACAATCGGGTGCATTTCCCGCGTTATCCGGGATATGCGCTCGCCGCCGCTGCGACATTCGTCGCCAGCCTGCCCGTCACGCTTGCGCTCCTTTCCGCCGGGATATTGATCGCCGACCGGTTCGGATTGACGCCCAATCCCGCCGCGCTCGCCGATCGATATCTCGTCGAGGACGGACGCATGCGCATCATCCGCGCGGCGCCGCCGGAAGCTGCGGTCTTCTGGCTGCAAGATGTCGGCGGCTTCTATTTCTTCTTCGGCGTCGTTTTCTCGTGGATGCTGATCGTGTTCTTCTATATGCGGCGCTTTCACATGCGTCGGCCGGGTTATTTGAGGGACGAGATCTTGCTGAGGAAACAGGCGCGTGAGTGAAGCGGTCGAATTTCGAGCCGATGGGCGGGGGCGTTCATCCGCATGACCGCGACTGTCCTGAAGCTTCAAGATGTCGTCAAGCGCTACGGCGATTTTTCCGCCGTAGACGGACTTTCATTCGAAGTCGGGAAGGGGGAAATCTTCGGTTTTCTCGGACCCAACGGCGCCGGCAAGACGACCACGTTGCGCATGATGCTCGACATCATCCGGCCGACGAGCGGGCGCATCGAGATTTTGGGAAGCGCCTCGGCCGTCAAAGTGCGCCGGCGCATCGGCTATTTGCCGGAAGAACGCGGGCTTTACCGAAAGATGCGCGCGGCCGAAACCATCGCCTATTTTGCGCAGCTGCGCGGCGTGCGGCGCGAGGACGCGAAGAGGAAGTCGCATGCGCTTCTCGACCGCTTCGGTCTTGGAGAATTCGCACGCTCGCGCAACGAGCAGCTCTCCAAGGGCATGGCGCAGAAGGTGCAGCTGCTGGCGACGATTGCGCACGATCCAGAATTCCTGATCCTCGATGAGCCCTTTTCGGGCCTCGATCCGATCAACCAGCACACCCTCGAGGATCTGATCCGCGAGCTGCGCGGCCAGGGCAAGACAATCATCTTTTCGACCCATGTGATGCAGCACGCCGAGCGTCTCTGCGACCGCTTCCTCATTCTGGCGAAGGGCAAACGGCGATTCCTCGGCGATATTGCGGAGGCCCGCGCGGCTCATCCGCCGAGGCTCATTTTGCGCACCCGCGATCCGGCCGAGTGGTTGGCGAAGACGCGCGGGGTGTTGAGCATAGCGGCCAAGGGTGACCCCGAGGACGGCGAGCAAGCCTACGAACTCACGCTCGCGGCCGGCGCCGATCCGCAGGCGATCCTGAAAGCCGCATTCGAGTCAGGTCTTCGCCTGTCGCGATTTGAACTCGCCGGCGCGAGCCTCCACGAGATATTCGTCACGCTCGCCGGCGACGTCGGGCCGATCGCGAGTCCTCAGACCGAGTCGGAAGCGGCATGAGCCCCGTCCTCCTCATCGCCTGGCGCGAATACAAGCAGTATATATTCTCGCGCGGCTTCCTACTTTTCCTCATCCTCATGCCGCTCGGCGCTATCTTGATCGCGGGCGCGCTCGGGCTCGCCGAAAGTGCGAAGCCCGCGAGGCACTTCACGATTTACGACGCCACCGGAAAATACGCCGTCCCCCTCGCTGAGGAGTTCGAACGTCGGCGCAAGCGCAATATCGTGACGAGCTACGATTCCTGGCTTTCCTTCGCCGCAGACAAAGCGGCAATCGAAGAGAAAAAGATACCTGCGCCCTTTGCGCCCGGCCCCCCAGACAGCGTGCGCGTCGAGGCCTTTCTTGCGGCCGGGATCGACGGGGCTAACGCGGCGGCGGCGCCCTATTTGCGCAATGGCGCGCCGCCGTTCGAGGAGCCGCGCTGGCCTTTCAAGCTGGAGCCGCCGCCTCCCGATGTGGCGGCTGCGCCCGGCATCGAGGAGGCGCGAGAGAGGTTGAAGCCCTATCTACTCGATGAAAAGCTGCCGCCTGGAGCCGACGAGCCGCTCTTTGCCGCGGTCCTAATACCAAGGGATTTTGGCCCCGGCGAAGGCGCGCCCGCCGTAGAGTTCTGGAGCCGCAATGTGACGGATGCGGCGCTGAAGGAAACACTCGGCGTCGCGCTCAATTCCATGATGCGCCGGGAAGCGGCGGAGGCGCGCGGACTTGCGCCCGGCGCTTTCGACAGCATCGCCTCCATCGAGACGGCGCTTGAGGATTTCAGACCCGACCGGGCGGTTGAGGACGCCGCGCTCGACGATCGCGACCGCTTCGAAATCGCCCTGCCGGCCCTCATGACCTACATGCTGATCGTCGTCATCTTCGGCGCCGGGCAGCTGCTCTTGACCAACACCATCGAGGAACGATCGAACAAGATCGTCGAGGTTTTGCTTTCGTCCGTCACGGCCGATCAGCTGATGATGGGCAAGCTTCTGGGCATCGCCGCCGTAGGGCTCACCATGCCCACGATATTCACACTGACGGGCCTTGTCGCGGCGGTCGGCCTTGGCGGCGGAACTGAGACCTTGAGCGCCTTGAGCACGCTCGCCGGGTCCGGGCTTATTTTCGTCTATCTCTTCTATTTCTTCTGCGCCTACGTCATTTTTGCGATGATCTTCCTCGCCATCGGTGCGATGTCGAATTCGATCCAGGATGCCCAGAGTTTCATGGGACCGGTCATGCTGATCGTGTTCCTGCCGCTGCCATTCATCATGCTGGTCTACCAGAATCCGAATGGCTTCATCGCCTCGCTGCTGACCTGGATTCCGATCTACACGCCCTACGCCGTGATGATGCGCGCAGCCTCCGATCCGCCGCTCCTCGAGATTGCAGGCGCAACGGCGCTCATGCTTGCATTTGCGATTGTCTTGACGCGCGCCATGGGCCGCATCTTCAAGGAGACGATCCTCAATCCGGCGCCCGTGCGCCTCTCCGACGTGTGGAAGCTGTTGAGAGGCGCGTCCGGTCGTTCCCGCAGTTGAGCGCCCGGTCTACGAGGCTTTCGCCCGCACCGGGTCGTAGATGAACCGCCGATCGCAATAGCCGCACTCGGCCGAACCGCTCTCGAGCGAATACCAGACGATCGGATGCCCCAATGCGCCGCCGTCGCCGTTGCAGGCGATGCGGCGCTGGCTGACAAAAATCGTTTCCGGAGGCGGCGGCGCGGCGCCTTTAGCGTCATTCATGGCTGATTGGGTGACTCTGGAGACTTCCGGGACATGGAAGCCAGCGCGCGAGAACGGTCAAGCGGGCCGTTGACGCATCGGGCGGCGAATGTGGTAAGTCCAATCGCAGCCGGTCCAATTTCTCATAAAGCCATTCCTTGAACGACGCGTCTTCCTCCGCCTCGCCGCCGTCGGCGATTTCAGCGCGTGCGCTGCGCAAGACCTACGCTGCGACCAAAAAGGCGCCGGCGAAAGAGGCGCTGAAGGGGATCGATCTCGATATTCCGCAAGGGTCGATGTTCGGGCTCCTGGGGCCGAACGGCGCCGGCAAATCGACCTTCATCAACATTCTGGCCGGGCTGGTGAACAAGACCAGCGGCACGGCCAATGTCTGGGGTTTCGACATCGACACGCATCCGCGCGATGCGCGCGCTTCGATCGGCGTCGTGCCGCAGGAAATCAACATGGACGTCTTCTTCACGCCGAAGGAGGCGCTCGAGATCCAGGCAGGGCTTTTCGGCGTGCCGCGCGCGCAACGGCGCACTGGAGAAATCCTCACCGCGCTCGGGCTCGCGGACAAGGCGGACGCCTATGTGCGGATGTTGTCCGGCGGCATGAAGCGGCGGCTCCTCGTCGCCAAGGCGATGGTCCACTCGCCGCCGATACTCATTCTCGACGAACCGACAGCGGGCGTCGATATCGAGCTCAGAAAGCAGCTCTGGGACTACGTTCTCGCCCTTCACGCCAAGGGCGTCACGGTGGTGCTGACCACGCACTATCTTGAGGAAGCCCAGGAGCTTTGCGATCGCATCGCCATCATCCACAAGGGCGAGGTCGTCGCCTGCGAGCCGACGGAAAAACTGGTCGGCTCGCTCGACAACAAGACTTTGCTGATCACCCCCCTTGAGCCCGTGTCCGCCGCGCCAATGCTCGGTCCATATACGGCGGAGCTCAAGAAGGACGGGCGCCTCGCCGTCCCCTACAAGCCCAGCAAGGCGCAGGTCGCAGACATCCTCGAGCGCCTCGCGGCGGCCGGGATCAAGGTGAAGGACCTCTCGACGGTCGAAGCGGACCTTGAGGATGTGTTTCTGGAGCTGACGTATCGACGGGATTAAGTGTTAGGTGTTGGGTGTTCGGTGTTAGGGAGTGCAAACGCCGAAACCCGAAAACCGAGTAACCCCATGCGCGTCACCCTCAACATCGATTGCACGCCTGAAGAGGCGCGCGCCTTTTTCGGCATGCCGGATGTTGCGCCCCTCAACAAGATGGTCGTCGATGAGATGACGAAGCGCGCCAAGGACAACATGGACACGCTGGCCGACCCCGAGCGCTTCATGACGCAGATGATCGCCATGAGCGGGAAGGGCATTGAGGGTTTCCAGAGCCTCGTGGGCGCCGCCATGGCCGGGGCCGCGCCGAAAAAGAAGTAGCCGTTCAGGACGCGGCGAGAAATGCCGACGCCGACACCCGACACGATCTTCGCGCGGGCCTCTGGCGCCGGCAAAGCCGGCGTCGCCGTTTATCGCCTTTCCGGGCCCTTCTCGTGGCGGATTGGCGCGTTGCTCAGCAAGCGGAGCGTAACGGACCGCGCGCCCAAGCTCGCCAAGGTCTTCGATCCGGGCACTGCCGAGGCAATCGACGAAGGGCTGATACTGGCGTTCAAGGGGCCGGCGAGCTTCACGGGCGAGGACGTCGTCGAGTTTCACCTGCATGGGAGCCGCGCGGTCGAGGCGGCCTTTGGGGCGGCGGCGCTGAAAGCCGGCGCGCGACTCGCCGAGCCTGGCGAATTCACCCGACGCGCCTTTCTCAACGGCAAGATCGATCTCGCGCAGGTCGAGGCGCTTTCCGACCTTATCGACGCCGAAACGAGCAGCCAGCGCAGGCAGGCCTTGGGCCAGTTCGGCGGCCGCCTGTCGGATCTTGCCGAGGGTTGGCGGGGCCAGCTGATTTCGATCATGGCGGCTCTAGAGGCCGACATCGATTTCCCTGACGAAGAGGGCGTGCCGGCGGCGGTGGCGGCGCAGGCCGGACCGAAAATCGAGGCGCTGGCCGCGGACCTCAGGGAGCATGTGACCAAGTCGAGCGGCGCGCGGCGCCTGCGCGAGGGCGTCGAGGCGGTCATCATCGGCGCGCCCAATGCGGGCAAGTCCTCGCTTCTCAACGCGCTCGCCGGCGCGGATGTCGCCATCGTCTCCTCGATCGCGGGTACGACGCGGGACGTCATCGAGACCCGCCTGGACCTTGGAGGGGTTGCAGTCCTCATCGCTGACACCGCCGGCCTTGGCGGCCCAACCGCCGATCCCATCGAACGGGAGGGCGCGCGGCGCGCGCGCGCAAGGGCCGAGACGGCGGATGTGCGGATCATGGTCATTGATCCGTTAGCGGAGGAGTTGGCGCCCTCCGGCGGGACCGCGGGGCGAGGCGATGTAGCCGAAGTGCAAAGCGTCGCCGCCATGCTGCGCCCCGGCGACTTTCTGCTCTACTCAAAGCGCGATCTTGGCGGAGCGCCCGCCCCCGCCCCCGATGGCGTCGCGCGATTCCATGTTTCGGCGAAGACCAGCGCCGGCATGCCTGAATTCCTTGCGGCCCTTGAGAGCCGGGCGCGAGATCTCGCCGGCGGGAGCGAAGGGGCCGCCTTCACGCGCCTGCGCCATGTCGAGGCAGGCAAACGGGCACTCGCCGCGCTCGATAGGGCCCGCGAGCGGCTTCCGACCGCAGCGGAACTCGCGGCCGAGGACGTCCGCCTCGCCGCGCGCGCCCTCATGAGCATCACCGGCGCGGTTGACGTCGAAGACGTGCTGGCTGAGATTTTCGCCAGTTTCTGCATTGGAAAGTAAGCGATCCGTATAAGGAACGAGCGGAGAGACAATGCGCGGGGTTAGCGTCAGGAAGCCTGAGAGGAGCCTCGCGATCTGCCTTGGGGCGAGCGTCATCGCCGTGTGGGCTGTCGCGTCGGGCGCCCTTGAGATGCGCGCGACCGGTCAGGATGGAGGCTGGCCGGGGGTGAAGGTCGGGGTCGGATTGGTTTTTCTCATCCTTGGCCCTCTGGTGGCGCTCAATTTCTATCGCGGCGTCAAGGCGATCGCTGACCTCAAGGCTGGCAAACGGGTCATCGCCCGATGGACTGTTTCCCCGGCGGCGCTAGCCGCCTTTCGCGAGGCGGACGCGAAGCGCAGTGCGCTGGGACCGCCCTATCAGAACTGGCTCTACCCGGCGAAAGACGTGTCTGGTGGAAGCGCCGAGGTCATTTTCGGCGACGATGCCGTCCTGTTCGCCGGCGATTATTTCGGCCTGCCGGCGGCGGGCCTCCTCCGAATCGGGGGCGTGCAGATTCTCGATGGCGATCCGCAGGCTCTCGAATTCGGTGTCGCCCTGACGAGCGCGCATGATCTCAACACCATCCATGTGCGCACCCAGCGGGGCGTCGTGCGGGTCCCTGTGGCGCCGGACGCGCGGGCCGAAGCGCATGCCGTGCTCAATCATTTCCAGGGCGTTCGGAATGGAGAGGTCGCGGCCAATCCGGCTTTCTGGCCGCAGCGTCGGCGTGCGGGCGCTGCTGTAGCCCTACTTGGCGCGGCCGCGTTTCTCATTGGCATGCTTTTTCGCGAGGCCCCGGGCCTCGTCCCCTTGATCGCGGCCGTGGTCGGCGCGATTTCGAGCCTTGGCGGCGTGGTTCTATTCGTCCTCGCCTGGTTTCTGGATCCCCACAAGAAGAAGAGATTATTCTAAAAAGAACCCAAGTGTTTTTGTACAATATCATCTATAAAAGGCAATTACTCTGTGATGACATACATAGACGACCCAGGAATTCACTGCTGCCCCATGACCTTCGAGGGAAACGCGGGACCCGTCCCGAGGCGTCGCCATTCTATTATGGCCTGAACTTGCTATATCGGCGCTGAAAGCGCGGACTTCATGAAGAAATACGATGTCATCGTGATTGGCGGCGGGCACGCGGGCTGCGAGGCGGCGGCGGCGGCGGCGCGCATGGGCGCAAGGACGCTGTTGGCGACTCACAAGGCCTCGACCATTGGCGAGATGTCGTGCAATCCGGCGATCGGCGGTCTCGGCAAGGGCCACCTCGTACGCGAGATAGACGCCCTCGACGGTCTGATGGGCCGGGTGATCGACCAGGCCGGTATCCAGTTCCGCATGCTCAACCGCTCCAAGGGGCCGGCGGTGAGGGGGCCGCGGGCGCAGGCGGATCGCGCGCTCTACCGGCGCCACATGCAGGCCGCGATCGCCGCTATCCCCGGCCTGGATGTGATCGAGATGGCGGTTGAGGACTTGATCGTGGATTTGCCAACCGGCAATCGGCCTCCGGCAACCGGCAAGGCTCTGGACGGAAGCTATTCCATTGATTTTACTGCTGTTTCACGTGAAACACCCACGTCGGACACCCGGTTGCCGGTTGCCGGTTGTCGGTTGCCGACGGTCGCGGGCATCCGCGATGCTGGCGGCAACGACTACCGGGCGAAAGCGGTTGTCCTCACTACCGGAACCTTTCTCAAAGGCGTCATTCACGTCGGCGACAAGCGGGTCCCGGCGGGTCGCATAGGGGAGGCGCCGGCGATCGGGCTTTCAGACCGACTCTATGGACTTGGCCTCAAGATGGGGCGCCTCAAGACGGGCACGCCCGCGCGCCTCGACGGTCGCACCATCGATTGGGGGCGCCTTGAGATGCAGGCAGCCGATGCGGAGCCGGTTCCATTCTCGTTCATGACCGACAAGATCGCGGTTCCACAGATTGCCTGCGGCATCACCTACACGACACGTGAAACGCACCGGCTGATCGAGGACAATCTCGGGAAGTCAGCGGTCTATTCGGGCGGCATCTCGGGGCGCGGCCCGCGCTATTGCCCATCGATCGAGGACAAGGTGGTGCGCTTTGCGGAGAAGGAACGCCATCAGATATTCCTTGAGCCCGAGGGGCTCGACGACCCCACCGTCTATCCGAACGGCCTTTCAACCTCGCTTCCGGAAGATGTGCAGGCGGCGTTTTTGAAAACCGTGCCCGGTCTCGAGGCGGCGCGCGTCGTTCGCTACGGCTACGCCATCGAATACGACTATGTTGACCCGCGCGAGCTGTCGCTGACGCTGGAGGTGAAGCGCCTGTCCGGCCTCTTCCTCGCCGGCCAGATCAACGGCACCACGGGCTATGAGGAAGCAGGCGCTCAAGGTCTCATCGCTGGCGCCAATGCTGCGGCCGCGGCCGGCGAATCGCCGCCGCTCCTGATCGACAGGACCGAGGGCTATATTGGCGTCCTCATCGACGACCTCGTCACCAAGGGCGTCACCGAGCCCTATCGGATGTTCACGAGCCGGGCCGAATACCGGTTGACCCTGCGAGCCGACAATGCGGATCGGCGTCTCACGGGCCGGGGTATGTCGTTCGGCCTTGTGGGCGGCGAACGGGGGCGCGCTTTCCACGCGAAGCGTCTGGCGCTGGAAGCGGCGCTTTTCTGGGCGCGCGAGGCGAACGTCACCCCGAACGAGGCGGCGCGGCATGGAATCGCCGTCAATCAGGACGGACGGCGGCGCTCTGTGCTCGACCTGATGGCGTTGCCCGGCATGAGCGCGGCGCGGCTCGCGGCGGTGTTTCCGCACCTCGCCTCGCTCGCGCCGGCTGTCATCGAGCAGCTTGAAAATGAGGCGCTCTACGCCGGCTACATCGAGCGCCAGGAGGCCGACATCCTCGCGTTCAGGAAGGATGAGTCCTTGAAGCTTCCCGGGGACCTGCCCTACGCCGAGATGACCGGACTCTCGAACGAAATCAGGGCCAAGCTGGCGGCGACGCGGCCCCTGACCCTCGGCCAGGCAGGTCGCATGGAGGGGGTGACCCCCGCGGCGCTGACGCTTGTTCTGGCCCACATCAAAAAACACCGGGTCCAGACGGTTGGATAGCTATCCAATTGATATTTCAACTGTTTCACGTGAAACAGTCTCGGCGGCCATGGTTCATGCCCCTGGGTTGGCGGTGCGGCAGAGCGGCAGGGCATGACCGGCGTTGAATCTCCTGAACCCTACAGAATTGGCGCCGCCGCCTTCGGCCCCGAAGATTTCGCCCGCGCGGTTGGCGTTTCGGCCGAAATCCTCCGTAAGCTGAGGATCTACGACGAAGTCCTTGTGGACTGGAATACGAGGCACAACCTCATCGCGCGCTCGACCGTCGCGGATCGCTGGCGCCGGCACTTTCTCGACTCGGCGCAAATCCACGCAGTTCTCGCGCCCTGGGCGAAGACTCTTGTTGACCTAGGCTCAGGCGCCGGATTCCCCGGTCTGGTGCTTGCGGCGCTTGGCGAGCCCGGCGGCCTTCAGGTGACGCTGGTCGAATCCATCAAGAAGAAGGCGGTTTTTTTATCCACAGCAATCGAGGCGATGGGCCTTCGCCATGTGGCAGTCATACCCGAACGCCTTGAATCCGTGCGCCTTTCGAAACCGGACGCCATCACGGCGCGGGCCCTTGCGTCATTGCCAAAGCTTCTTGATTACGCCCATGAAATCGCAGGACAAAATACCGTCTGCTATTTCCTCAAGGGACAAGATGTAGGGGCTGAATTGACGGAAGCCGCTAAATATTGGAATATTGAGGTCGATCAGCTGCCTTCGCTAACGGCTCCGGAGGCCCGCTTGCTGATTGTCCGCCGCTTCGCGCCGAAGGACCGAAAAGGCCGCCGTGTCAAACCTCGCTAGTCAGTCCCGCATTATCGCCATCGCCAACCAAAAGGGTGGTGTCGGCAAGACGACAACCGCCATCAACCTGTCGACCGCGCTCGCCGCCATCGGCGAGACCGTCCTGCTGATCGACATGGACCCGCAGGGCAACGCATCGACCGGTCTCGGCATTGCCGCCGCCTCGCGAAAAGTGACGACCTATGACGTTTTGATGGGGGAATACCGGCTCGAAGCGGCCGCCTCGGAGACGTCGATACCGGGCCTCAAACTCGCCGCCGCAGGGGTCGATCTCGCCGGGGCTGAAGTCGAGCTCATCGACGGCGAACGCCGCCACTTCCGCCTCGCCGACGCGCTCGGCGAATATCTGAAGGTCCCGGGCGTGGCCTCCTATGTCATCATCGATTGCCCGCCGGCGCTCAGTCTCCTGACGCTGAACGCGCTCGCCGCCGCGGAGAGCGTCATCATCCCCCTTCAATGCGAGTTTTTCGCACTTGAGGGCCTGTCGCAGATTCTGCGCACCATTGAGACTGTCCGGGCCCGGATCAATCCGCGCATCGAACTTGCGGGCGTCGTCCTCACCATGCACGACCGGCGCAATCGGCTCTCGGTCGAGGTCGAGGCAGATGTGCGCGGCAACCTCAAGGATTGCGTCTACAAGACCGTGATCCCGCGCAATGTGCGCCTCTCCGAGGCGCCGAGCTTCGGCAAGCCTGCGCTGCTCTACGATCTGAAATGCCCGGGCAGCCAAGCCTATGTCGCACTGGCGAGCGAAATCCTCCAGCGCGAGCGGGCGAGGAAGAAAGCCGCGTGATGAGGACCGGGAGCTCCATTCTCAAATCCGGACCGGGAGCGCGGCGATGACTTCCCCCAAGCGCCATTCGGGTCTTGG
>JBEBFW010000286.1:0-3514 GCA_040081755.1 Parvularculaceae bacterium | reverse complement strand
CATTTTCACCGAGATGACGTGCCCGACGCCGGACGCGCGTATCACGACGGCCTGCACGGGGCTCTGGAGCGACGAACAGGAAGCCGGCTGGAAGCGCCTCGTCGATTTCATTCACGAGACGACGCCGTCAAAAGTCGCGCTGCAATTGGGCCACGCCGGCCGCAAGGGTTCGACGAAATCGCCCGCCGACGGCGAAGACATGCCGATGGCGACGGGCAACTGGCCGCTTTATTCCGCCTCGCCCCTTCGTTTCATCGAGGGCGTTTCCGATATTCCGGCCGAAATGACGAGAGCCGACATGGATAGGATCGCTGGCGATTTCGTCGCCTCGACGATCCGCGGCGCGCGCGCCGGGTTCGACATGATCGAGCTTCACTGCGCGCACGGCTATCTGCTCGCGAGTTTCCTGTCGCCGCTCACCAATCGGCGAACGGACCAATATGGCGGCGACGCGGCGCGGCGTATTCGCTTCCCGCTGGAGGTTTTTGAAGAGATGCGCGCGGCGTTCCCCGCCGAAAGGCCGATGTCGGTGCGATTGTCGTGCAGCGACTGGGCGCCCGGCGGCGTCACGCAAGACGACATCTTATCCTATGCGCGCGCCTTCAAGGCGGCGGGCGCCGACGTCATTCACGCCTCCTCCGGCCAGACCGTTAAATGGCAAAAGCCTGTCTATGGACGGATGTGGCAAACGCCGTTCGCGGAATTCATCAAGCAACGGGTGAGCATTCCGACGATCGCCGTCGGCGACATCACGCTCGCCGAACAGGTCAACATGATCGTCGCCGCGGCGAGGGCCGATATGTGCGCACTCGCGCGGCCGCATCTCAATAATCCGTTCTTCACGCGCCAAGCCGCCGGTCATTACGGCGTCCGCGGCGTTGGCGGCAATTCGATGGGCTGGCCGGTGCAGCTTAAGTCCGGCGAATACCAGCTTTATCGCGAGTGCGAAAAGACCAATGAGAAATCCGCCGATCTCGCGGCCAAGGCGCGCCCCAACCGCCGCCATTATGCGAGGGCGGGCGGCTGATCAAAACCAGACGCTTGAGCTTTCGAGCGGCCCCTCGCAATTGACGAGATCAACCTTCTTCTGGCGGATCCTGAAAGCGCCGTCCGTCTCGACAAGGTCATGCGCATAGGCCCCGGCGTAAAAGCGCTGAACGCCGCGCCGGTATTCGATCATCAGGAAACGCGAATTCACCTTGATCCGTCCGGCCGTCGCGTCGTCCTCGTCGAGGAGGATATTCGACACGAGGTGCGCGGTGCGCGGAAACGGTTGCAGCGACGGCGCGGCGAGGCTTTGAAAGCGCGCGATGCGCACTTTCCGGAGCAAATGGTTTTCATAAATCAGCGACACATGATTGACGGGATCTGGCTGCCCCGGCGTCGCCGGCGCCCAATAGACGCCGTCTTCGAGAAACAACTCTTCCCATTCGCTCCAGCGCTGTTCATCAAGAAGACGCGCTTCGTTGAACAGGAACTGCGAAATGCGGTGATGGCGTTCCGGCGCGCTTGTCATCTTAGCGGCTCTCCCCGGTCATGTAGCGCTTCCAGGCGCGATACTGGTTGCGGAACGAAATGTCGCTCGACCCTCTTGCGTAGAAATGGCCGGGCTCGATTTCTTCATCTTTTCCAAAGTCGCGGTGCATCGTCACCCAGTCCTCGCTCCGCGAGCAAAGACCGGTCTGCTGGCGGCGATAGGCTTCCTGATCGTCGGGGCCGACGAGGTTCGCCGAGGAATTGATGAGATTGCAGTAGAGAATCGACCGTTGCAGCAATTCGTCCGGCGCGCCTTTAAGGCGGAACGTCCAGGATTCGATAATCGTTTTATCCACCGCGACCGGCCTTACGACGCGCATCGTCTGGATCGCGCCCTTGATCGTCGCGCTTGGATAAAAAATCGTGTTGTGGCGGTTGACCGCCATGATCTCAGCGACACGGGGACCGCCATAGGCCGCTTCCATGCGGCGATTATATTCCGGAATGTCGGAATATTTGGCGTGAATCGAGGTTTTCCCGCCGGAATAGCCGTGTCCGTAATCGAAGGCGTGAACCCCCATGTCGTCGAAGAAGGAATAGGACTCGGTGAACGGCGCGATGATTTCAATCGCGGAGGGTACGGGCGCCTCCGCCGGCAACTCTTTTTTCGCGACGACGCGCGCGGTGAGGCTCGACGATTGATGCGTCACCATCGGATGCATCATGTCGTTCAAGTTCTCCATGAAGAACTTCCAGTTGCTGTCATGTTCGTAGCGCATGACGCCCCCCGCGACCTCAAGCTCGCCCTCCGGCGCGCGGTCGACCATATTGTCGATCGAGGAGGCGGCGCCGCCAAGCCAGGTTTTGAGATCCGGAACTTCCTCGCTCAAACTTGCGAAGACAAAGCCGCGATAGCTGTCGGCGCGCGCCGCGCGCTGCATATTTGCTTCGCTGCCCTTGCGGTCAAAGCGCGTGTCGTCATAGCCGTGCTCCAGCGGAATGCCGAGGAGCTTGCCATCGAGATCGAAGCGCCAGCCGTGATAACAGCAGCGCAGCTCCTTCGCCTTTCCGCAGCGGTCGCCGACGACGAGCGCGCCTTTGTGCGCGCAGCGATTATGGAGAACGTAAACTTTTTCGTCGGAATGGCGCGTCAGCAGCACCGGCTCCCTGCCGATCGTCGTCGCATAATACTGCCCCGGCTCCTTCACCTGGCTTTCATGGCCGACATAGATCCACGTTCGACGCCAGATGCGATCCATCTCAAGGTCGAATATCGACGGGTCCGTGTAGAGGGACCGGTGCACGCGATCCGGTTCGACGAGCGAGGCGACATCAATCGCTTCCCTTCTTTTGTCGATGAGCGTCGTCATGCGCGCCTCCTTCAGATCACCACCGAACCGATACTCGTCCCGCCGCAGACATAGAGTGTTTGACCTGTGACAAATCCGGCGCCGGAAGAGAGAAAAAATGCGACCGCGTGGGCGACATCCTCGGGGACGCCGATGCGCTTCACCGGGATCGCTTCGGCGAGTTTAGCTTTTCGCTCGCTCCCTTCGGGAACGATCTCGTGAAACATGTCGGATTCAACCGGCCCCGGCGCGACGCAGTTCGAGGTGACGCCGATCGGTCCAAGCTCCAAGGCCCATGTGCGCAACATGCCGATCATGCCGGCTTTCGTCGCTGAATAATTGGTGCGCGTCTGAAGCCCCAATGCGCCGCGTGAGGAAATGCCGACGATGCGGCCGAATTTCGCTTCCCGCATCGCCGGCAGCGCGGCCTTAACGAGGGTCAGCATCGAGCCGAGATGCAGCTCCGTCAGATAGTCGAGGTCATGAAGGCTAGCGTCGCCGACAAGCGCCGGGCGGATGACGCCGGAATTGTGAACAACGCGCAGGATTTGTTCCCTCGCGGCAAGATCGCGCGCCATGTCCAGCGTTTCCGCGCGATCAGAGAGATCGGCCTTCACGAACGACAGTCTCTCATGCGAAAAATCGGGCGGATGGCGCGCGATCGAAACGACGCGCGCGCCGTCCTCGAG
>JBEBFW010000285.1:0-3558 GCA_040081755.1 Parvularculaceae bacterium | reverse complement strand
GGAGAGTGCATGTATTCGACCGTCATTTAGCGCCTTTGCCGCCTCGGCATCGTTGCCGGGCATGTGCAGAAATCTCGCGCCAGTCCTTATCCGCCGCCTCGCCGGCAAGGCCGAGCGTCTGCAACCCGCACCTTAGCCGGTCGTTGTGCTGGTTCAGGAACGCGCATCGTCCGCCCTCAGTGTAAATCGTCTCGAAGGCCCCCGCGCCTAACAGGAACCCACGATCCTCGGCGCTGATCGCGCCGTCGCTTTCGACAAAGCGGCCGTTCAGCCAGACGATCATGCGAGCGCCGCCGTGAGCCGCACGAAATTCCTGACGATCGCCCGGCCGTGCGGTGTGAGGAGCGATTCAGGATGGAATTGCACGCCATGGCGCGGCGCGCTCTCGTGGCGAACGCCCATGATCTCGCCCTCCGCACTCCAGGCGTTGGGACGGAGCGCGCCGCCCGGCGCCGTCTCGCCGATCAATGAATGATACCTTCCGGCCATGAAAGGCCGCGGGATTCCCGCCAAGAGGCCCGTGCCGTCATGATCGACCGGCGCCGCCTCGCCGTGCAGAGGCCGGCGCGCGCGGACAACGGCGCCGCCTTCGGATTCGACAAGGCACTGGTGCCCGAGGCAAACGCCGAACACCGGCGTTCGGAGGGGCGCGCGCTTCAAGAGCTCCAGGCAGACGCCTGCATCGCCCGGCGCGCCCGGACCCGGCGACAAAACGATCCCTGTCGGATTGCGCCCAAGCAAGTCTTCCGCGGAACATTCGTCATTGCGCACGACAAGGGTGTCGCCGTCCTCTTCGCGCACATAGCGGGCGAGGTTGTGGACGAATGAATCGTAATTATCGATGACGAGGATCACGTTCCGGCAAGCCCCAGCACGTTCATGGAGGTGCGGGCCTTCAGCAAGGTCTCCTCATACTCAGCGTCCGGGTCGGAGCGAAGGGTGACGCCTCCTCCAACCGGTATCGTAATTCTGAGTTTGCCGCCGACGGACTCGGCGATCATGATCCGTATGGCGACGGAAAAATCGGCGTTGCCCCGATCGTCGATATAGCCGATCGCCCCGCAATAGGGGCCGCGGCCCCGTTTCTCGATGCGCGCTATGGCCTTCATCGCCTCGATCTTCGGCGCACCGGTGACGGAGCCGCACGGGAACATGGCGCGGAGCGCATCCGCGGCCGTCAGTCCGGCTTTCAGCCGGCCGGAGATCCTCGACACGAGATGATGGATGTCAGGGCCGGATTGAAGGGCGCAGATGTCTTCCTCGAGGATCGAGCGGTCCTCGCAGATGCGTGAGAGATCGTTGCGGGTCAGATCCGCGATCATCACGTTTTCGGCGCGTTCCTTGCCGCTGGCGAGCAGCTCGGCGATCAGCCTTGCATCTTCCTCGGCGTCTGCGGCGCGCCGGCGCGTGCCCTTGATCGGCTCGGCGCGAACGCGCCAGCCGTCCCTATCCGGACTGACCGAAAAGAATCGCTCGGGAGAGTTGGAGAGAATTGCGCCGCCTTCAAAGGCGATGAATGCCCCGAAAGGCGCAGCGCCTTCGGCCAATCTTGCGAAGATCGCAAACGGGTCGCCGCGATCGACGCTCTCGGTCGAAATCTGCTGCGAGAGGTTCGCCTGAAAAAAAGCGCCGTCGCGAATGAGGCCGATCGCTCCGGCGACCGCCTGCCGATATTCCTCTCGCGAGAAATTCGAACGCGCCGGCTGGAACCGGACCGCGGCAGGCTCGGATACCGGTTCGCGCCCGAGCGCTTCCTCCAGCCGGCGGAGCGCGCGATCGTCGCGGCCGACGACATAGGCGCGCCGCGCCGTTCGATCGAAACAGGCTGTCGCGTCAAAGGCGCCGAAGGCGAGATCCGGCGCTGCGAACGGCGATGGCGGACCCTTGGCGGCCGGTTCGGTTTCAGCGCCAAGTTCATAGCCCACAAAACCGATGAGCCCAGTCTGGAACGGCGAGCCCAGATGAGTCTCGTCGCGACCCCGTCGGGCGACATGCGCCTCGCGTAGCGTCTCGAAGGCGCCGTTGCCGCAGGCTTCGCCATCGATCTCGGTCCGCCCGCGCCGCCGCTCGATGTGCGCCGAAGGAAACGCAGCGAGGATCGACCAGCCCGGCGCGACCGCTCGCTCTCCCGCATGCAGGAGGCAGGCGAACGGCTCAGCAGCGAGCGGCGCAAAGGCCGCCAGCGGCGAGCGCCAGTCGATTTCGCGAATGCGCATGCCTTGTTGATAGCAGCCCTCCGTTCGGACCGCGACCGTTGGCGCCGGCGCGCAAATCGCCCTAGGCCCGTCGTCATGGCGGAGCGGACAGGATCGGGCGGACAGGGGCGCGCCTTCTACGGTCTGGCGTTCGCCGTGCTCATCGGTTTTGTCGCCTATGTCGGCCGGGGCGTCATTATTCCGGCCGTGGTCGCCGGCTTTCTCGGCTTCTTCATTTTCACGCTGAAGCAGACGATCAAGCGCGGGCCGCTGATCGGGCGCTATCTGCCGGACTGGCTCTGCTATCTCTTCGCCTTCGCCGCCATCGGCCTCGTCTTCCTGTTCATTGTCGATATCGTCCGGGACAACGTCGCCACGCTGATCGGCAAGGCCGACGAGTACGAAACACGGCTGCGCGATCTCTCCAGCCAGGGCATCGATTTTCTCCGCCGGCTGTCGATCCTTCCCGAAGACTTCATGGGCGGCATCGACGAGCTGAGGAGCCGCGCCCTGGGGCTCGTCCGCCCGCTGATCGCCGAGACGGGTCAGGTCCTGCGCGCCGTGACGGCCAACGCAGTCACGATTGTCCTTTACACGGTCTTCATGCTGCTCGAGCGCGGCCGCATCTTCAAGAAGATCAACCTCCTCAGCGCTGACGCCGGCGAGCGGCGGGCGGTCGATGCGGTGATCGTCGATATCGGCGCGATGGTTCGCGAATACATCACCGTCAAGACCGTGATGAACCTGACCGTCGCCGCCGCGAGCTACGCCATCATGCGCATCGTCGGCGTCGAGTTCGCTGGATTTTGGGCGCTGCTCATCTTCCTTCTCAATTACATCCCGATCGTCGGCGCGATCAGCGCCATTGGCGCGGTCGCGGTCTTCGCGCTCGTGCAGCCGGAGGGCGGCGGGCCCGCGCTCGCGCTCCTCGCGCTCGGCCTTCTCGTCGTGGCGGAGCAGATCATGAGTTCGGTCGTCGAGCCGCGCCTCATGGGGCGCAGCCTCAACCTGAGCCCGCTGGTGATCTTGCTGTCTCTCGGCGTCTGGGGATCGCTGTGGGGCTTTGCTGGCGCGCTGCTCGCCGTGCCCATGACGGTGACGGTGATGATCATCCTGACGCAATTTCGCTCGACGCGCCCGATCGCAATCCTGATGTCGGATTCGGGCAAGATCGCCGAGATCAAGCACCCGCACTAGACCACGTTCTCCCAAATGCCTGTTGGAGAACGCGGTCCGGATTCTTGAGTTGTCGCGCGTTTCTTCCGAAAACCGGACGCCGCTTTTCGGAACGCGCACTAACGTCTCTTCGCCATCGCCTGCACGAGTATCCTCGCCAGCGCTTCGGCTTCCTCGCGCCGCCCCG
>JBEBFW010000076.1:0-13259 GCA_040081755.1 Parvularculaceae bacterium | reverse complement strand
GCGGCCCTGCGCCGGGTCGAATTTCCAGGTCCAGCCTTTCGAGCCGCCCTCGCCGATCGTTTCTTTAAGTCCGTGCCGGGCGATGTGATCGACCATGTAGAGCTGGTCGCAGGGCTGGTTCGGCAGGAAGCGGAAGCGCGCGATCGGCTCTTCCATGCTCGAATAGATCTTGTTCGAGCGGACCGGCTCGCCGCCCTCGCGCGCCTTGATGATGGTGTAGCCTTCGTCCGGATCGGGGAGGCCGACCGGGCTGTCGATGACGACGGCGCCCGAGAGATGTTCGCCCTCGCGCTCGACGGCGGCGAGCGTCATCCAGCCGCCGAAGCTGTGCCCGACGACGATCGGCCGGCGCGACGGATCGGCGCCGGAGGCGCGATAGACGGCGAAGAGCTCGTCGATGGCGCAATCGAGCGAATAGCGCGTGCGCCAGTCGGAATCGCCCATGCCGGAAATGTCGTAGGCGGCGACGCGAAAGCGATCGGCGAAGAAGGGCGCGAAAGGCCGCCACCAGTTCCGGTGCGCGCGCCCGCCATGCACGAAGATGAGGCCGCGCTGTCCGGCCTCTCCCCAAGCCGAATAGCGGATGCGTGCGCCGCGCACCTCGACCGTCCCTTCATCCGACGGGGCCGCGATGGCCTTTTCGAACCAGGCTGGCGCCGGGGGCTTCGCGCCCTTGAGGTGCTCGATGGGGCGGATGTTCTCGTCAGGAGGCTCGCTCATGCGGCGCTCATACAGAACTCCGAAGGGCCGCAGAAGCGTTTCGTCACCCGGATCAGGCGACCTTGACGCGGCTCACCAATTTTCTTACATATAGGCTTACTAAAAGTAAGGATGCGCCATGACCGCCGCGACCCTCACCTCCAAGGGCCAATTGACCCTTCCCAAGATCGTGCGCGACGCGCTCCGGGTCGGGCCAGGCGACCGCGTCGATTTTGTTCGCATGGAGGATGGGAATTTCGCCGTCATGCCGGCGACTCATTCAATCAAGAGTTTGAAGGGCCTCATCCCCAAACCCAAGCGGCCCGTTTCGCTGGACGATATGGACAAGGCGATCGCGGCTGGCGCGAGGGGTGCGTGATCGGCCTCGACACGAACGTCATTGTCCGTTTCCTGGTTCAGGACGATGAGGTCCAGTCGCCATTAGCGGCGCGGCTCATGTCGCGGCTCACCCGCGACAAACCCGGCTTCGTCAGCGCCGTTGCGCTTGCAGAAACGACCTCTGTTCTCTCACGTTCCTATAAGGCGTCGCGCGAACTCGTGGCCGAGGCCGTCGAGGGACTCTTGCGTTCCACTGAGATCTTCGTTGAGAACACCGCCGCCGCCTGGCGCGCGCTTGGCGCGTTCAAGGCGTCGCAATCGGTCGAATTCGCCGATGTCTTGATCGCTGAGACCGCCGCGCTCGCGGGCGCTTCCGAGACAGTGACGTTCGACCGGCGCGCCGCGACTGAAGCGGGCATGCGGCTGCTCGATCGAACCGCCTGAAAGCCAGCGATCAAGTCAGCCGATTTTCGTCTCGGCGGCTTCATAGATGTGCAGCGCAGACGGCGCGCCGGCGAGCTTGGCGGCCTCGCGCACGAATTCGCGCGATTTTTCCTGGGCGAAGTGCTCCCGAAGCGCGCCGATGTCGCTCCATCTTTCGAAGAACACGAGCTTGTTTTCGTCCTCGGCGTCGATAGCGACGCCATGGGAGACGCAGCCGCGCTCGGCCCGCGAGCGCTGCACGTGCGCGAGGCCGATCTCTTTGAGGCGCTCCAGCTCCCCGCGCCGGGCCGTGATGGTTCCTGTAACGATGATCATGACATGAGCCTCCGCTTGTTCTCGCCTGACAGCCGGTTAACCGCGCCAACCTTCCGTAAACGAATGATGAACGCCCGGCTTTCCCGGAATGAAACGGTTTAAGCGCAAATTTACCTCGGTCGGCTAGGTCTCGTGGCGAAAATTCCTCGCGCCGAAAGGACATGGCCTCCATGGCGAAAACGATTCTGATCGTCGATGACGACCCGACGCAGCGCCGCCTCATGCGCGCCGTTTGCGAAAAAGGCGGGTATCCGGTGCTGCAAGCCGATTCAGGCGAGGCGGCCCTCTCGATCCTGCAGAGCCAGCAGGGCGCGGAGGTCGCGCTCGTCATGCTCGACCTCAGAATGCCGGGGCTCGGCGGCATGGAGACGCTGCTCCGCATGAAGTCCTATCGCGAGGACCTGCCCGTCATCGTGCTGACCGCACAGGGCGGCATCGACACCGTCGTCGAGGCCATGCAGAAGGGCGCATCGGATTTCTTCGTGAAGCCGGCGAGCCCGGAGCGGGTGATCGTCTCGATCAACAATGCGTTCAACCTCAACACGCTGAAGGGCGAGGTCTCGCGCCTGAAGCGCAAGCGCGACGGCGCCATGGGCTTCAAGGACCTGATCGGCGAGAGCGCCGCCATGCGCAATGTCCTGCGGCTCGCCGAGCGCGCCGCCGCTTCCAACATTCCGATCCTCATCGCGGGCGAATCCGGCGTCGGCAAGGAGATGATCGCGCGCGCCATTCAAGGCTCGTCGGAGCGCGCGCGCCGTCCCTTCATCACCGTCAATTGCGGCGCCATTCCGGAAAACCTCGTCGAGAGCATCCTCTTCGGCCACGAACGAGGCTCGTTCACCGGCGCCACGAACAAGCATGTCGGCAAGTTCCAGGAAGCCGACGGCGGCACCATCTTCCTCGATGAAGTCGGCGAGCTGCCGGCGGACATGCAGGTCAAACTCCTCCGTGTGCTGCAGGAAGGCGACGTCGATCCGGTCGGGGCCAAGCGCCCGGTCAAGGTCGATGTGCGGGTCGTCTCGGCGACCAATCGCGACCTCTCGGACGATGTGAAGACCGGCCGCTTCCGCGAAGACCTCTTCTACCGCCTCAACGTCTTCCCGATCGTCGCGCCGCCGCTGCGCGACCGCACCGAGGACGTTCCGGCGCTCATCGAGCACTTCATCCAGCGCTACAACGCCGAGGAGCGCCGCGACGTGCGCGGCGTGCAGCACGAGGTCCTTGAAGTCCTCATGCGCCAGCCCTGGCCGGGCAATGTGCGCCAGCTCGAGAACACCATTTTCCGGGCCGTCGTTCTCGCCGAGGCCGCCTATCTCACGGCCCGCGATTTCCCGATGCTGTCGGCGGAATTCGCGGCGGCCGGCGTCGATGTCGGGCCGCCCATGCTCGAGGGCGAACCCGGCGAAGCCGAAGCCCCGCCCGCGGGCGTCGCCGTCTTCCCGCCGCCCGCGACGCCGCGCGCCGCCGGAGACGTGCGCACCGAAGACGTCCGCATTTTCGACCGCGAAGGGAATTTGCGCACGCTCGAGGAGATCGAACGCGACCTCATCAAGCTCGCCATCGACACCTATCATGGCCGCATGTCTGAGGTCGCGCGCCGCCTCGGCATGGGGCGCTCGACGCTCTATCGCAAACTTCGCGACCACGGGCTCGAGGTGAAGCGGGCGAGTTGAGGGCAGCGTCATAGAGACGGCACTCGAGCGTCACAACGTGGTACTTACCGCCAAATCCTCAGACCCCTATGCGGTCGAAGTTTGTTCGTTTGGCGCACTGAGCGCGTCCGAGCGCGCCCGTTGCATCGAAATAGTCAGCGCTGGTGGGGCGATACCACGCCCTGATGATTATGTAGGGAAGAGCTTGCAACTTGCGCACGTGACCGCGATTGGACGATTGGCGCACGAGATCGTCGGCGTCGGCGCCATCAAGTGTGCTCGACCCCAGCACGCTGCAAGTGTCGCGACGAGAAGCGGGCAACCTTTTGATAGCCGCATGTCCGAGCTCGGCTACGTCGCCGTTCATTCATTGCACCAGGGTCGTGGCTTGTCAGCTCGCCTCGTCGCGGAACTGCTATCGAAGCATGTCGGCCCTGTTTGGGCGACGACAGACAATGACGCCATGAAAAGAACGCTGGGCAAGGCTGGGTTCAGACAACGTGGACGCGAATGGGATGGAAATCGCGGATGCCTTTCCCTTTGGATGAGGAATTAACGCTTTGCCCTTGTTTGCCGGTAATTGGGCGCTCGCCATCCGTCCGACTCGCCACATGAACAGATTGATTTTTACCGGCAAAAATGCATTTTGCCGGTAATGACAATTGCTGAACTGCCGCTGGTGATCCAGACAAGTTACGCCGAGTTGATCGACCAGCTCCAACTCGTCCGCGCGACCCAGTTTCCCGTCGGCACAACGTTCCGTACCAGAACGATATCCGGGCGCGACTACTGGTACGCCCAGGAGCCGACCGGGCTCCGCGGGAGGCCGGCCGAAAGGTACGTCGGACCGAATAGTCCGGAACTGGCGTCCGCCATCGCCCTTGCGAAGTCCGCCAAGCAGGATATCGAGGGAAGACGGGCGATCGTGCGGTCTTTGAAGGCCGCCGGACTGCCCGAGCCGGATGGCATCACATCCGCGGTGATCGATGCCTTGTCGCTCGCCGGCGTGTTTCGCCTAAGGTCATTGGTAGTTGGGACGGTCGCCTTCCAGACATATGGAGGTCTCCTTGGCGTCAGGCTGCCGGGCGCTGCGATCCGAACCGGCGACCTCGATATCGCGCAAGACTATGGCGTCTCTCTGGCGATCGATGATGCTATTCAACTGCCGCTCCTCGAAATCCTGCGCTCGGTCGATCCCCAATTCGCCCCGGTCCCGTCGATTACGCGGCGTGAGGCCGCGAGTTCTTACGCAATGCCGGGAGGGTTTCGCGTCGATGTCCTGACGACGAATCGCGGGAGAGAGCGGGACGGACCGGTGACCTTGCCGAGCCTCAAGTCCGACGCTGCGCCGCTACGCTATCTGGATTTTCTCCTGAAGGATTCGATCGAGGCGGCCGTCCTCTCCCGGTCCGGCGTCCTCGTCAACACTCCCGCGCCAGAGCGTTACGCAGTGCACAAACTAATCGTATCTACGCTGAGAAACCGCAGCGGTGCGAGCGCGGCAAAGGCCCAAAAGGACATTGCCCAAGCGGGAACCTTGATCGAGGCGCTGATAGTCAAGCGGCGCGATGAGGATCTCAGCATCGCGTTTGTGGAAGCGCGCGGTCGGGGCGCAGCGTGGCGCAAACGTTTAAGCGCTGGCGCCGCCAGACTTACCGACGTCCAACGCGAAATGATCAGGGGTCTATAAGCCTTGGCGGCGTCAGCCGTTGGCGACCAGACAGCGACAACATGCTTGAGACTCGCACCGGGCCATTTACCGGCAAAAAGAGATCTTGCCGGTAATCCGGCTCAAGGTAGAAGGGGCCGCCCAGCCTATTCGCCCAGCCTAGTCGCCAAGCCCAGCCTACTCGCCAAGCGCCGAGAGGTACAATTCAAGCAGCGCTTCCTGCTCCTGCCGCTGGGCGCGGTCCATTTTGCGCAAGCGGATGACCTGGCGCAGGACCTTGGTGTCGTAACCCTCGCCCTTGGCCTCGGCGAAGACTTCTTTCACGTCGCCCTGGATCGTCGCCTTTTCCTCTTCGAGCCGCTCGACGCGCTCGATGAAGGAGCGCAGGCGCTCGCCCGCCACCATCCGCGCGCCGGGCGCGCTTTCAGCCGTCTGAATTGCAACCGATCCGTCCGCCATGCCGAGACCCCGCGCAAACTCGTCCGTAAGCGGACAAGCACTTCGATCCGAGTTAAGGGCGCGCCGCGACCGCGTTCAAGAAGGAAAGTTCCCCTGTGGAAACATACGGGTTTCCACAGCGGGCCTGGATTTCCACAGACGGCTTGTTGAAGACTTTGGGGCGACGATAGCCGGCGCATCTGCACCGGGGCGCATTCTGCAGCGGCCGAGGAGCTCCGGTTTTGCGCTTTCTGCATGAATCTTCCTCAGGCCCCTGAGGAAAAAGCCGGCCTAGATTTCCTGGCCGGCAAGCTCGTCGCGCAGGGCCTTGGCCCGGCGCAGGGCATGCTCGTCATGGGGATTCCACTCGAGAGCCTTCTGGAACATCTTGTAGGCGTCTTCCTTAGCCCCGTTGCCGAGCAAGATCTCGGCAAGCGCGATCCGGACTTCGAACTGGCGCGGCTCGAGTTCGATCGCTCTCGAGAAATCGGAAACGGCCCCGGCATGGTCGCTCTGGCCGAGGCGGACGACGCCGCGCAGCGCGTAGCCTTGGGCAAAGTGGGGCGCGAGGCCGACCACGTGATCGAGCAGCGCGAGCGCGAGGTCATCCTCGCCGTCTTCAAGGCTGGCGCCGGCGCGAGCGTAAAGGAGATCGACCGTGTCGCTCGGGCTGTCGGCCCAGATATCGAGAATGCGCCCGGTCGTCTCCTCGGCGCTCAAAACGTCGCCGCCGCGCAATTCGGCGAAGAGCCCGTCCAGCCTTGGGTCGGTCTGATCCGCCGCGGCTCCGCTGAAGCCGGCGACTGCGCAAAAAAGAGACAGGAAAAACAGACGCATAGCGGGCATGCTACCGCGATGCGAACCCCGTTCCAATTGAATTAGCGTTAGCCTTGGCGCGCCTTGAAGCGCTTGTGCGTCTTGTTGATCACATAGACGCGGCCCTTGCGGCGCACGACGCGGCAGTCTTTGTGCCGGTTTTTCAGGGACTTAAGAGAACTTCTGACTTTCATGGCCGGACCGGTGCTCAAAATTCGGAGCGCGGGGCTTAGCGGGGCCGTCAAAGCCTGTCAACCGCGGCGGCGCGGCCGCCTGTTAACCGCTCGTTAGTGAAATGCCTCAAACACTGGCGCTCAGTTGACCGGAGTTCACTGGCTGTGAAATTGCGCGCCTTCTGCGTTGTGGCGGCGCTCGCCGCGTGGTTTGCGCCCGTTTCCGTCCGCGCGCAGACGGAGAACGTCGCGAGGCTCGAGAACCCCTGCGCCAGCGGCGAGTTCCTCGCCTGCGCCAATCTCGCCGTTCTCTATAAGCACGGACGCAATGTGATGCGCGATTATCCGAAGGCGCTCACACTGTTCCTCAGAGCTTGCGAGGGCGGCGTGAATTTCGCCTGCGGCAATGTTGGCGAGATGACCTATCTCGGGCTTGGAGTCCCGGCCAATGACACCGACGGCGCGCCGATTCTGAGGGGCGCCTGCCGGCGCGGGGACGCGTGGTCGTGCGAGACGGCGCGGCGGCTCGGGGTGAAAATGCCAAAGAAGCGACCGGCCTAGAGCCTCGGGCGATTCAAAGGAATCGCGAGGCTCTGGATTCTCTGGTGGTCGCGCCGGTTCTACGAAAAACCGGATGCCGCTTTTTCGCCCGGCGCACTAAACCTTAACAAATCCCTGGCCCGGATTTCGCAGCGTCGCCCGGCATGGGACGCTGGGGGATCGCGTTGGGCATGCTGGCTGTCGCCGTCGTTTCGGCGACCCCGCTCGGCGGCGCGTCGCGGCGCCAAAGCGGCGATCTCGAGAGCGAGTGCGAGGCGGGGCTGCAGTTCAGCTGCGGCGCTCTCGCCCTGCGCTACAAATACGGCGACGGCGTGCCGCTCGATCTCAACAAGGCCTACGGATATTTTACGCGCGCCTGCAGCGCCGGGCTCCTCTACGCCTGCGGCTACGCGGGCGAAATGAGGATCACCGGAGAAGGCGTCGACGCGGATCGCGAGGGCGGCGCGCAACAATTGCGCAAGGCGTGCGCGGCCGGAGACGCCTATAGCTGCACCGCCATGCGCCGGCTCGGGATCGAGGCGACCAAGAGCGGGCTGGCGCTCCGGGAATGAGACGGCCTCAGCGCGCCGCGCGAAGCGGCGGCGCGTTCTCCTCCGGCATCAACAGTCCGGGCGCGATCCGATAAACGCCCCGGGCGCCGAGCGCCCATGCCGAGCGCGCGGCGAAGACCCGATCGAACGCTGCATCCAGAATGTTGAGCCCGCCGGCATAGGCGCCGAAAGCCGGCAGCACCATGCGGGACCCGTCGGCTGCAAAACAGCGACGGCGCTGCGAGCCGCTTTCCGTCTTGATGCGCGCGCTCGGATGAAGATGCCCGCAAAGCTCTCCTCGCGCCGCGCCGCGCAAAGGCTCGTGCCTGAAGACCAGCGGGCCGAGACGCTCTTCGATCGACGCCGCTCCCGCAAACGCCTTCGGCGGCGCGGCGTCGTGGTTGCCGAGAATCCAGGTCCAGCGCTGAGCCGCGACGAGACCCGTCAGAAGTTCAGCGTCCTCTTTGTCGATGCGCGCCTCGGCTTCGCCGTCATGAAAGGCGTCGCCAAGCGAGATGACCGCGCGCGGATTGAAGCGGCGGCAAAGGACGATGAGGCGCTTCAGCGTCGTCCGCGTGTCGTAGGGCGGCAGGAACACGCCGCGCCGCGCATAGGCGGAGCCCTTTTCGAAATGCAGATCGGCGACGATCAGCGTCTCCTGCGCCGGCCAGAAGAGCGCGCCCATGGGATGAGCAAGGAGCTTCTCGCCGCAAAGTTCAATGAGTGCGCAATCGGTCACGCCGCATCCCACCCTCGCTCCTCAAACATGCTGGCATGAATCTGCCGGGCTGAACAGCGTGACCGGTCAAAAGTCGCCCGCGGCCGACTATACGTCATTGACTTATATATCGCTCACTGACATGATAGGCCATGGATCGACGCCTTCGCACCGTCGTTGAGACGCAGGAGTTCGCTCATCGCGCTAAAGGTCTCCAGATCACCGACGCTGAGCGGACATTTATTGTCAACGCGATCGCCGCCGATCCGGAATGCGGCGTTCCGCTCGGCGGCGGGCTGAGGAAGGCGCGCTTCGCTGGACGATCATCGGGAAAAAGCGGCGGGTATCGCACCCTCCATTTTTTCAGGCGCGAGGAGCTGCCGGTGTTTTTGCTGAGCATTTTCGCCAAGAATGAAAAAGCGAACCTCAGCAAGAAGGAGCTGGCCGACCTCATCGGCCTTTGCGACGAAATCGCCGAACATTACGGGAGTAGAAAATGAGAAAAGCCGCAAAAACGTCAATGGCGTATCGGAGCATGAAACGCGGCCTCAAGGAGGCGCTGGCTTACGCCAAGGGCTCCAGGACAGGAGCCATTGTTCATGAGATCGCCGTGCCGGAGCCCGACGTGGCTGCAATTCGTGAAAAAGCGGGGCTCTCGCAGCGCGATTTTGCGCTCAGTATCGGCGTTTCGCTCGGCACGCTCCAAGGCTGGGAGCAAAAGCGGCGTCGTCCGGAAGGACCGGCGCGCGTGCTGCTTGCGCTGATCAACAAGCGTCCGCGCCTTGTTCAGCAGGAACTGAAGGAGATTGCGTAAGGCGCTTTTCGGGGCAAGATGTTCAGGCCTTGCGTCGCATCCCCGCTTCGATCACGGCGTCTCCCGCTTCCTTCAGCATTTCTTCCTGCGCTTCGCCGTAGATGGTCATCTTGTTTATTTCGAGCATCACCGGAACGGCAAGCGGGGAAACCCCGCTCAATTTCACCAGGCGGATGCGGCCCTTGATCCGGGCGAGGAGCGCCTGGAGCCGCGCGAGGTCGAGAAAACCGCCCGCAGCGTCCGCCCAGGCGGCCTTCATCAGCAGGTGACCGGGCTCGTGCTCCTTCAGCACATTGTAGATGAGGTCGGCGGAGAATGAGACCTGACGCCCGGATTTCTGCTGGCCGGGATAGCGCCGCTCGATGAGGCCGGCGATGACCGCGCAGTCGCGGAAGGTCCGCTTCATCAATGTCGATTCTCCGAGCCAGGCCTCGAGATCGTCGCCCAGCATGTCCTCGTCGAAGAGCGCATCGAGATCGACGCCCGAGAGGTCGCGCCGGCCCCATATGGAGAGAGAATATTCCGTCGGCGTGAAGCCGAGCGGCTGGAGGCCGAGCCGTTCAAGGCGCCGCGTCAGCAGCATGCCGAGCGTTTGATGCGCGAGCCGGCCGTCGAACGGATAACAGACGAGAAAGAAACGGTTCGTATAAGGAAAGGTTTCCGCCAGCAGTTCGTCCGGCGCCGGCAGCTGCGAAACGTCTCCCTGGAGATCGAGCCATTCCCGCAAGGCTTCCGGCATCGATCGCCAACTGTCGCGATCCGCGATCATGCGGCGAACCCGCTCGGCGAGATAGGTCGTCAGCGGAAACTTGGCGCCGTTCCAGGTCGGAATTTTCGCCGATTGGCCCGGGGCGCGCGTCACCAGCGCATCGGCGCCATCCGTCCCCTCAAAGCGCAGAACCTCGCCTGCGAAAAGAAACGTATCGCCGGGAGCGAGGCCCTCGACGAACCATTCCTCCAGCGTGCCGAGCCGCGGGCCCGGCCGGCGGCCCGTCTTGCCCGCAAGGCGGATGCTCACGGCGGGCGCCTCGACGATCGTTCCGACATTCATGCGGTATTGCTGGGCGACCGCCGCGTTTCGAATCCTGTAGAGACCGTCCGGGCCCTTCACGATGCGGCGGAAGCGATCGTAGCTCTTCAGCGAATAGCCCCCGCAGGCGACGAATTCGAGGGCATGATCGAAGTCCGCGCGCAAAAGCATCGCGTAAGGGGCGGCCGTTCGAACCTCCTTGTAGAGATCGTCGCTCAGGAATGGCGCGGCGCAGGCCATGCCGAGAATGTGCTGGGCGAGCACGTCGAGAGCGCCCGCCCGGTCCGTCCGGTCGCCGTCGAGCGCCCCCTCGTCGATCGCATCGCGCGCGGCGAGGCATTCGAGAACCTCGAAGCGGTTTCCGGGAATGAGCAGGGCCGAGGACGGTTCGTCCATGCGATGGTTGGCTCTGCCGATGCGCTGCGTGAGGCGGCTTGCGCCCTTGGGCGCGCCGATCTGAATGACGAGATCGACATCGCCCCAGTCGATCCCGAGATCGAGCGTCGAGGTGCAGACGACCGCGCGCAAGCTTCCGCGCACCATCGCCGCCTCGACCTTGCGCCGCCGCTCGACATCGAGCGAGCCATGATGGAGGGCGATCGGGAGGTTGTCGTCGTTCATCGACCACAGCGCCTGAAAGGTCATCTCCGCCTGACTGCGCGTGTTGACGAAAACGAGCGTCAGGCGCGCGCCGCGGATGGCGTCATAGACCTCGGCGAAGGCGTGGCGCGCCGAGTGGCCCGACCATGGGATGCGGCCTTCGGAATCGTGAACGCGCACGACCGGCTTCGCGCCGCCCGCCGCCCGAATGAGTTCGGCCGATGGGCCGAGAAAGGCGAGGAGCGGCGCCGGATCGGCGACGGTCGCGGAGAGCCCCGTCGAGCGCAAGTCCGGCGCGAGCTTGCGCAAGCGCGCAAGGCCGAGCGCCAGCAGATCGCCGCGTTTCGATCCGGTCATCGCATGGAGTTCGTCGAGGATGACGACCTTCAGCCCGCTGAACATCCTGCCCGCCCGGGGCGCGGCCAGCAGCAGCGCCAATTGCTCGGGCGTCGTCAGCAGGACGTCCGGCGGCGAATGGCGTTGCCGCAGACGGCGGCTCGTCGGCGTGTCGCCGGTGCGCGTCTCGAAGGAGACGCCGAGCTCCATCTCGCGGATCGGCGCGCCGATGTTGCGGGCGACATCGACCGCGAGCGCCTTCAGCGGCGACACATAGAGCGTGTGCAGGCCCGCCCCAGCCACGCCCTCCTCAAGCTCGATGAGGCTCGGCAGGAATCCGGCGAGGGTCTTGCCCCCGCCGGTCGGCGCGATCAGGAGAGAAGAGGCGCCGCGACGCGCCGCCTCAAGGCAGGCGGCCTGATGCGCTCGCAACGACCAGCCGCGTGCGGCGAACCATTGGGCGAACTTGTCAGGCAGCGGCGCGGCGGCGAGCGGCATTCCGGCAATCAGCACGCGACCGTTGCGGCTGGCAATGCGCCGTTCAATCGATCCAGTTCTCGCACTGCAGGCCGGGCACGCGGGAGAACTCGGCGAGATTATTGGTGACGAGGGCGAGGCCCTTCGAGCGCGCATGGCCGGCGATCATGGAGTCATAAGGCCCGATCGGGGTCCCCTTGCGCCGCAGATGCGCTCTGATCTCGCCCGTGTGCGCGGCGGCGTCGCGGTCATAATCAAGCAACGTCAGCGGCGCTGCGAATTCATCAAGCCCTCTGCGCGCACGATGCGGATCGCTCGAATACTCTGCACCGTAATAGAGCTCCATATAGGTCACGGATGAAACGCACGACTGTTCCGCATGCCGATTCAACCTGGTTCGAACCGGGAATGTCCGGGCGCTGGTCGCGTAAACGCAGATATTCGTGTCCAGCATGTAGCGCAACATCGCACAAACTCACATTCTGTTCTTGGCCGGGCCTTCAGCCGAGCCAGGCTTTGTGCGATTCTTGTGGGGCGTGTTCGCAGGCTTCGGAGTGTGCTTGACCTCGGCCTCGGGCGATGCAGGGTCCGCTTTCACCCACTGTTCGAGAATGGGGCGCGCCTGATCGGCAGGCTGGTCTCGATCGATCATGAAGTCGGGAGGCATTCCGGGCCCGTCGAAAAACAGATCGAAGGATTTTCCAACCGGCGAGATCACGCATCTGTCGCCAACCCTGGTGATTTCGACTTCCGTGACGGACTCCGGAAAAGCGACGTCCTTCGGCAGGCGCACCGCCTGACTCTTGTTGTTGCGGAACAGCTTGGCTTTGACCATCGCTGCGGCCTCCTGATATATCCCTATGGCATATGCCGGAACTTGGCATATGTCAATGGCATATACCAGCGCTCAGGCGGCGGCGATCAGGCCTTTCTCGGCGAAGAGTTTCTTCAATTCGCCGCTCTCGAACATTTCGCGGACGATGTCGCAGCCGCCGACGAATTCGCCCTTCACATAGAGCTGCGGGATGGTCGGCCAGTCGGAATAGTCCTTGATGCCCTGGCGGAGTTCGGCGCGGGCGAGCACGTTCTCCGAGCCATATTCGACGCCGAGAAAATCGAGGATCTGGATGACGGCGGCGGAGAACCCGCATTGCGGGAATTGCGGCGTTCCCTTCATGAAGAGCATGACGGCGTTGCCATCGATCTTCTGCCTGATTTCGGCCAGCACCGGATTGTCGCTCATCGCCCGAACTCTCTTGTAAACGAGTCCAGTAGCTATGGTTCCGACCCTTGAGCGTCAAGGCTGAGACCTGCCAACGCGGCGAGAAGTTTCGGCGAGGCGCTTCGGGCGAGCCCCTCCAGCGTCTCGGCAAGGCGATCGAGGCTCGTCGTGGTTGTAACCGCGACATCGATATCTGGATTGGCGCGCACGAAGGCGAGCGCACCTTGAGCAGGCGTCAGGCTCTCCGCCGCTTCAAGGACGCTTCGGGCCGCGCGGGCTTGCGACAATTCACGCCTGTTCCTGATGAGTGCGCGGGCGACGCGCCAGGCGTCGGCCGCCGCAGCGATGCGCAGAAAATCCCGGCGATAGAGCCCCTGCGCCAGCGGCGCGATCGCGACGACGCCGACGCCGCGCGCCCGCGCGCGG
>JBEBFW010000284.1:0-3567 GCA_040081755.1 Parvularculaceae bacterium | reverse complement strand
ACCGCGTAGTAGACCTTGCCCTGCCGGAGGTAGATGCGCGCCTCCTGCTCGTTGGTCACCACCAGCACGCCGTTCTTCTTCGAGGTGTGGAAGAGCTGCAAGAGGTCGGGCAGCGGCACCTCTTCGAGCTTGCCCGTCATCGCCGTCTTGGTCTGCTTCGCCGACTGCGCCGCCGCCAATGCGATCGTGCGCGCGCAATACGCCGAGGCGTTCGCCGGCGCGTCGGGTCCACGCTCGCCCGACACATTGAAGCGGCTCGAAGACTTCGCCGCGGCAGCGCCCCTGTCGATGTGGCCGAAGGCGGACGATTTCGCCGGCCCGACTCCGGTATTCTTTGTCGGGTTTCCGCGCTCGGGCACCACGATGATCGACCAGATTCTCTCGACCTTCGCGAAGGTCGCGGTAATTGAGGAGAAGGAAAGCATCGCCGACGCCTGGCTCGAACTCCTCGTCGCGTCGGACGGCCTCTCCCGCTGGCCCAGGCTCGGCCGCGACGACATCGAGCGCTTGCGCAGCGCCTATTGGGCCCGCGCGCGCGCGCATGTTCCGGCAGGCGCCGATCTCGTGATCGACAAGCTGCCGCTCGACACCGCCTTGCTGGGCCTCATTCACTTCCTCTTTCCGGGCGCCCGGATCATCTTCGCCCTGCGCGATCCGCGCGATGTCGTGCTGAGCTGCTTCCAGCAAACCTTCGGCATGAACGCCGCCATGTACCAGTTTCTCCAACTCGACAGCGCCGCCGCCTATTACGATCAGGTGATGCGGCTTGGCCTGCTGTGGCGTGAAAAGCTGCCGTTGAAACTCCATGTCGTGCGCTATGAATCGATCGTCAGGGATTTCGACGGCGAGATCGGCGCGCTTCTGAAGTTTCTCGACCTGCCCTGGTCGGATGATCTCAGGAACTTCCACGAAGCCGCGCGCAAGCGAACGATCCGCACGCCGAGCGCGAGGCAAGTGATCCAGCCGCTTTACGCCTCGTCATCCGGCAAGTGGAGAAACTACGAGAAGGAGCTGGCGCCGGTGCGCGCCATCCTCGATCCGTGGGCCAGGCGGTTCGGCTACGAGGCCTGAGGGCGACGCAATGAGTCGCAAGACCACGATCCCTGAAGTGCGGGTCGGAGAACGTGGTCCAGATTCTTGAGTTGCCGCGCGTTTATTCCGAAAACCGGACGCCACTTTTCGGAACGCGCTCTCTAGATGTAGTTCAGCAGCGAGAGTTCCGTCGCCTGGGCGAGCGCCCGGGCCGAGGCTTCGACCGCCAGCCTGTCCTGGTTGAGGCGCGCCACCACCTCGGCGATGTCGGCGTCCTCGATGTCGGAGGCGACGATTTCGGCGAGGTCGCGGCGCTGAATGTTGCGCGTGCGCGCGTCCTCGGCCTGGCCTTGCGCGACGCCGTTGAGGCCGAGTTCCTGATAGAGGTCTGCGGCGATCTCATCGAGGCGGGCGATCTTGTCGATCAGGAAGTCGCGCTGCGCCGCTGTCAACTCGCCGCTGAACGGACCGAGGGCCGCTTCGGCGTTGGCGAGTTCCTTTAGCTCGGCGGCGAGCGCGCCGCCGACCTCGAGGGCTGTTGCGCCGCCATCGACAGAGACGCCTTCCTCGACCGGCAAGCGTGAGCGCTCCGCCTGAAGGAACAGATCGTCCGTGTTCGCAGCTGCGCCGAAATCCGCGAGCCCGGAGGCCTCAAGCGGCGGCGCCGCGCCATCGGTCCCGCCGAAGACGTAGACGCCGCCGATTTGCGTATTGAGCCCCATGATCACTCGCTGCGCCGCGGTCTCGATCTCCGGCAACAGAAGTTCGGCCGATCCCGTCGCCAGCGCCTGAACCATGCGCTCGCGCATCAGCGAGACCGCGTCGGCGACGGAGGTCATGCCGGTTTCCTGCATCTGCAGGCGCGCCAGCGCCGTCTTCGCCGCGCCGTCATAGGCGCCGGCGCGCGCGAGCACGCCTTCCGCCGAAAGCAACTCCAGCGTTCTCGCCCCAATGCCGCCATAGGCGGTCGAGACCTTGCCGGTCGCGAGCTGAATCTGACGCTCCTGAGCCGAGCCTTGCGCGCGCTGAAATCCGTTCAGAAGGATTTGCTGAAGTCCGATGTCGGAAATGCGGGTCATGTCAGATCACGTTCAACAGGGTTTGCCAGAGTTCATCGACGGCGGCGATTACGCGCGCATTGGCCCCGTAGGCGCGCTGATAGAGAATGAGATTGGAGAGCTCTTCGTCGAGATTGACGCCGTTCTCCGAAGCAAGGCGCGCCGACAATTCGCGATCGAGCGCGCTCGCTGTCCCGGCGCCGAGCGCTGCGTTGCGCGCCGCTGAGCCGATGAGGGCGACGGACTGCGCGACATCGCGCGCCGCTGCGCCGGCGCCGACGAAGGCGAGGGCGCTCGCGCCGGCGCCGTCATTGAGGCCGGCGGGGCCGCTCCCCGGCCGCGCGATGGCGAAGCGCGAGGGATCCGCCATCAGCGCCGCATTGACCGAAAGGCGCCCGCCGCCGCCCGTGACGATCAGCGTATCTGTCGTCGGCGTGGTTGCGCCGACGACGCTGTTCTGGGCGTAGGCTGCATTGAGTTCATTCGCGACAGCTGCAGCGCGGTCGGAGACCAGCTGCGCGAGGCGCGGGAGTTCATCGGCGAGCAGCGACAGCAGTCCGGCGATTTCTCCGAAGGCAAAGAGCCCGCCGGCGTTGCTGTTGACGAGGGCCGTCGCGCCGCTGTCCGGGTTGACCGTCGAGAGCGTCAGGAGCGGCGGCGCCCCGGGCGCGACGCCGAGCGCCATCTAGCCGCCGGCGCTTGCGAGCCTGGTCCCGTCGGCGGCCGACACCGTCGCCTGACCCTGGTCGTTGCGCGTCACCGAAATCGAGATGAGCTTTGAAAGCTCCGTGAGGCGCGCGTCGATGAGGTCGGCCGCGCCGGCGCTGTCGGGCACGACGGCGTTGAGGCGATGGATGTCGGCGAGCAGCGCATTCGCGCGCTCGGCGTCGCTCTGAAGGCGCGCGGTCGCGGCGGCGATTTCGGTATCTATGGCGCCCGCAGTCCGGTCGAAGGCGGCGAAGGCGGCGTCAAGCGCTGCGAGCGCGTCGGCTCTCGCGGCGAGCGATGAGGGGTTGGCCGCCGCGCTGGCGAGCGCCGCGAAGGCGTCATCGAGCGCGTTCGCATAGGAGACGTTTTCGCCGGGCGCGCCGAGCGAGGCCTCGATGCGCGAGAGGGATTGCGACACCACGGAGGCGCCCGCGGCGTCGGCGCCAGCGCGATAGCCGGCGCCCTGCAAAAAGCGATCGGCCGCGGCGCGTGCGATATCGACATTGACGCCGGCGAACTGGTCGGGAATTGCATCCGTATAGAACGTCGCTTCGCGCCGGGTGAAGTCGGCGGTGTTGACATTGGCGATGTTCTCGGACGTCGCCGCTATTGCCTGCTGGTTGGCGAAGAGGCCGGAGACCGCCGTGTTGAGGGCGACGGTGAGACTCATGCGTGCGCCTCAGGCGGCAATTTTTGCCGCAGATGCGCCTTCGGCCCGGCCGAATTTGCCGGGCGCTGACGCAAGCGGGCGCGTTTGAGCGTTGTATTG
>JBEBFW010000075.1:0-13429 GCA_040081755.1 Parvularculaceae bacterium | reverse complement strand
TTCCATGCCGCTCGAAAAGATCAACGACGCGTTCCACCTGATGGAAGAGGGAAAGTCGATCCGCTCCGTGATTACGTTTTAGAGCACAACAGGATGCGCCATTGCAGAACAGCATCCTTCGCGACGGCCCGCGCGCGCCGGGAGAGGTTTCCTGCGCTGATGGGCGGGCCTCCTCAGGATGAGGCCCGAGTTTGTTTGTACAGGTACAGGAGAAGGCTGCAGTTCTCTTCTTCCAACAACACCAGACCTCATCCTGAGGAGGCCCGCCCGTCACCCGGCGGTGCGCTTGCAACATGCTCGCGGGCCGTCTCGAAGGATGCCGTTCTGCGATCGTAATTCAACAAAATCCGTACGCAGATGGCTGCGACGGTTAAAAACGGGAGAAAAGACGATGTTCACTCACCTGACGGTCGGCACCAACGATCTGAAGCGCGCGACCAAATTCTACGATGCGGTGCTGACCGCCATCGGCGACAAGAACATGGGGCCGATGGGCGAGAACGGCATGATGTACGGCAAGGACAGCCCGCAATTCATCGTCCTGAAACCCGCGAACGGCCTGCCGGCGACCTATGCGAATGGCGGCACCATCGGATTCGCGGCGCCCAATCGCAAGGCCGTGCACGCCTTCCACGAAGCGGGCCTCAAGGCCGGCGGGACCTGCGAGGGAAAGCCCGGGCCCCGCAGCTTCACGCCGACCGCTTACGCTTCCTATCTACGCGATCCGGACGGCAACAAGATCTGCTCCTATTGCTTCGCGAAGGAGTGAGCGCGGACGATCCAACGATCGAAATTCTGGCGGCGCGGACGCCTGACGATGTCCGCGCCGTCAAGACGCTTGTCATCGAATATGCCGACTTCCTCAAGGAGGACCTCTGTTTTCAGGGCTTCGAGGAGGAGATCAGGACGTTTCCGGCGTTTTACGAGTTTCTGCTGCTGGCGAAGGTCGGCGGCGCGCCCGCCGCCTGCATTGCGCTCAAAGCGCTCGAAGGCGGTGTCTGCGAAATGAAACGCCTTTACGCGCGGCCTGCGTTTCGCGGCCTGCGGCTCGGCGAAAAGCTCAGTATGCGTCTGATCGAGGAGGCGCGCCGCCGGGACTACCGCCTCATGCGGCTCGACACGCTGGAGCGGCTGAAGGACGCGATCGCCTTGTACCGCAGGCTCGGGTTCACCGAGACGAAGGCCTATTACGAAAACCCGCTGTCGAAGGTCATGTTCATGGAACTGCCGTTGTGAGCGCCGCCATCGTCTCCTCGAACAAGTCGTTCGGCGGCGAGCAACGCGTCTACGCGCACGACGTCAGGACGACGAATTGCAGGATGCGCTTCGCCGCCTTTGTGCCGCCGGGGGAGGGGCCCTTTCCGGTCTTGCTCTGGCTCTCCGGGCTGACCTGCACGGAAGAGAATTTCATCCAAAAAGCCGGCGCGCAGCGCATCGCGGCGGAGCTTGGACTTCTGATCGTGGCGCCGGACACCTCGCCCCGCGGCGAGGGCGTGCCAAAGGATCCCGAAGGCGCCTGGGATTTCGGTCTCGGCGCCGGCTTTTATGTCGATGCGAGCGAAGCTCCGTGGGCGACGCATTATCGGATGCGCAGCTATATTGAGGAAGATCTTTGGGCGCTCGTCCCGGCGACGCTGCCCGCCGATATGGCGCGCGTCGCGATCAGCGGACATTCGATGGGCGGGCACGGCGCGCTGACGATCGCCTTGCGCCATCCCGGCCGCTTCCGGTCGGTCTCCGCCTTCGCGCCGATCTCCTCGCCGATGAACGCTCCATGGGGCGAGAAGGCGTTCTCGCGTTATCTCGGCCCCGACCGGGCCAAATGGCGGGAATACGATTCCTGCGCGCTCATCGAGGACGGCGCGCGGCTTGCCGACGTTCTCGTCGATCAGGGCACGGCGGATCAGTTCGTCGATACGCAGCTGAAGCCTGAGCTTCTCGTGAAGGCCTGCGCGGCGGCCGGCCAGAATCTGACGCTGCGCCGACAGTCCGGCTACGACCACAGCTACTACTTCATCTCCACCTTCATCGAGGAGCATTTGCGCTGGCATCGCGACCGCCTCAAATAGCCGCCTCAACGCTGCTGCCTGGCCTTATAGCTAATCGGCGGACTATCCGTTCCTTATCTGTTCCAATATTCCCGCCCGCCGCGTCTCCGTGGACGGCGCAATATCCTTTGCAATATGGCTGTCGTTGAGGGCCCCCGAATGGCGAACCCATCCTTGCCGAATGCCGCCGTCCCCGGACGAATGTCCGCTCCACGCTCCGCCGAGCGAAAGGTGCAAGAGCTCCTGTCGCGCGCCGGGCTCACCGTAAATGGCCCGAACCCGTACGATCCGCAGATTCTCGACGAGCGTCTCTACGCCCGCGTCCTCGGCGGCGGCGCGCTCGCAATGGGCGAGTCGTATATGGACCGGTGGTGGGACTGCGAACGGCTCGACGAGCTGGCCTTTCGGGCGACAAGCGCGAGGCTCAACAAGAAGTTCGGCGTCGACCTCGAAACCGCGCTCTATGTCGCCGGCTCCAGGCTGCTCAACCTGCAAACGAGGGCCCGCGCCAGGCAGGTCGCCGAGCGGCACTACGACCTCGACAACGATCTCTATATGTCGTTCCTCGACCCCTATAATCAGTATACGTGCGGATATTTCAAGGATACCGACGACCTGAACGTCGCCCAGGAGCGCAAGCTCGACCTTATCTGCCGCAAGATCGGCGTTTCACCCGGCGACCGCATTCTCGATATCGGCTGCGGCTGGGGCGGCTTTGCGAAGTTCGCAGCGGAAAGATATGGCGCGCACGTCACCGGCGTCAGCATCTCGGACGAACAGATCGCCTATGCGCGCGAGTTCACGAAAGGCCTCCCGGTCGCCATAGAAAAAATGGACTATCGATCCCTCTCCGGATCGTTCGACAAGGTGGTCGTCGTCGGGATGATCGAGCATGTCGGATACAAGAACTACAGAACGCTTATGGAGACCGTGCATCGCGTGCTGAAAGACGGCGGGCTCTTTATTCTGCACACGATCGGCAGCAACACGAGCACCACGAGAACCGACCCCTGGACCCACAAATATATCTTTCCGAACGGGATGGCGCCGTCGGCCCGCCAGCTCGCCAGCGCTGGCGACGGCCTCTTCGACATGGAGGACTGGCACAATTTCGGCGCGTATTACGACAAGACGCTGCTTGCCTGGATGAAGAATTTCGACGCTGCGTGGCCGCGCCTGAAAGAGAAATACGACGCGCGCTTCTACCGCATGTGGAAATACTATCTTCTCGCTTCGGCCGGCGCTTTCCGCGCGCGCAAGAACCAACTCTGGCAGATCGTCCTCTCCAAAGGCGGCGTTCCGGGCGGGTATCGTTCGATCAGGTGAGGCAGAGCGAACCTGGCGAGGCCTCTGCCCTCGGCCGCCGAAATGAGGCGGAAACAGGGTGCTGAGCGAGCGAGACCGCGACGCCCGGCGCGGCGGACTATTCAGGCGAATACCACGTGCATTGGGCAGCCGATCGCCGGTCGAATTGCACTACCGCCGGCACCGGTTTTTCTAGTTTGCCGGCAGCTTCGAGCTTGCGACGAACGCTCTCAACTATTCACCTTCGCCGACATAGCGAGCCGCTCGCGCGTTAACCCTGAGCAATCGTAGCGGGCCCCTAAGGCCGAGGCTCATCCGATTTCCAATCCTTATCCATTGGCTTCGGCCGGGACGCCGTGACTGGCGGGTGGTTCCGAGACGCCACCGATTGGCTACCGGGTGGGCCCCATGGAAATTCAGGGCAATGCGGCCTATAATGTAGCCATGAGTCGCCCCTTCGCCATGACAGCCGACGGCCTCGAACGGCACCGTTTTTCTGTCGGCGATGTCGATCGCATGATCGAGGCGGGTGTCATCAACGCTGAAGGCCGGTGGGAGTTGATCAACGGAGACATCGTCCCCATGGCCGCCCAATACCTGCCTCATGCGAGAATGGTGGCCCGGCTTTTCCGGCAGATTGACAGCGCTATCGATCCGAAAGCCCATGAAGTCTTTCTTGGAGCGACCGTGGAGTTGTCGCCTTTTTCGCGGGTCGATCCGGACATTTACGTGGCCAGCGCGAGCATCGACTCTAGGATTGTGCAAGCCATCGACGTGCTTTGGGCAATCGAGGTCTCCGACGCCACGCGCCGCAAGGATCTCACGGTCAAGGCAGCGCTCTACGCGACGGCCGGCATTCCGGAATACTGGGTTGTAGATATCGAAGCGCGCGTCACGCACATCCATCGTGGACCGTCCGCCGGCGGATGGACGGCGCCGATTATCGAGGCGCCGTTCGATGCGGCGATCGCGCCAGCGGCGTTCCCCGACCTGAATTTGACGCTGGCGTTGCTGTAAGGCTTGGACGCGATTGCGTTAGTCTTTTGCCGCGTCGTGTTTGCGGCGCGAAAGCGCCCTGTCCGAGAGGACGGTTGCAACCGTGCATGCGACTGTCAACGGATCTCGATCATGTGGCCCATTTCCCAGCTGAGCACCTTTCGAATCGCGGCCATGGCCTTGCGACTGCTCCAAACCGCTGGGATGGTTGGGTCCCGTTCCAACCCTGGCGCGATGCAACCTGCAAGCTCCTCAGGCCTGTTGGCGCTGTGGATGACGCACGCAGATCGCGCGCGACCGCGTTGAGCCGCCGGAATATCGTCCTCATACTGATAGACCCAGAGGCTGGCGTTACGGAGCGCCCAGGTTCTGCCGTGCTTTTCACTGTTGTGCGGCGCCAGTTCGTAGAGGCCAGTCGGCACGCAACTGACGCCTTTCATGCCGCATGGAGCTGACGGGGACGGAACCCAAGGCGGTTCGACTGTCTGAAATGTTCGTTGCGATACGCGTAGCCGGCCGAGAGTGCCTCTCGGAGTCGATTGATCCCGCGTCAGTACCAGTTTCATGAACTAGCCTCCTCACCTGCGGGCGTTCGCCGCTACTCCGCCTCTTCGGTCTCCAGCGCCAGCGCGTGGAGGTCGCCGCCCATCTTGCCCTTCAGCGCGCGGTAGACGAGCTGGTGCTGGGCGATGCGGTTCTTGCCCTTGAAGGCGGCTGAGATCACCCGCGCGCGGTAGTGGTCGCCATCGCCGGCGAGGTCTTCGATCTCGACCGTGGCGTCGGGGAGGGCTTCCAGAATCATCGCCTTGATGGCTTCGGCGTTCATGGGCATGGCGGGCGTCTCCGCTGTCGAGATTTCTGGCGTCGTTCCGGCGCGCATGTAGTCGGCGATCGGCCGATCATGGAGATCGGCGAGGTCAAGAAGGCCGATCGCGTCGCCCTCGTCGAGCCTGATGAAGCTTCCCTCAAAGCGGCCGATCTTGGAGGCCTGGACGCCGGCCATCGCGGCCTTGAGCAGCAGCGTGTCGGCGCCGCCGGGCGCAGCGGCGAGGAGATACCGGCTCTGATCCTCACCGAACCAGAAGGCGGCGCGGCGGGCCTTCACCGGGGTTTTGAGTTCGAGGCCCTCGCCGCAAGCGAGCGCCATTTCGGCTGCGGCGACGAGAAGGCCGCCGTCGGAGACGTCGTGGCAGGCGGTGACGAGGCCCTCATTGATCAGCTTACGGATCAACTCGCCGTTGCGGCGCTCGGCGGAGAGATCGACCGGCGGCGGCGCGCCCTCGGCGATCCCGAACAGCTCGCGCAGGTAAAGCGACTGACCGAGCCAGCCGCGCGTCACGCCGACCGCGATCAATTCATCGCCCGCCTCTGCGCCGCCGACGCGCGCGGTTTTCGTCGCGTCTTCGAGAACGCCGACGCCGCCGATCGCGGGCGTCGGGGGAATGGCGACGCCGTTGGTCTCGTTGTAGCGCGAGACGTTGCCGGAGACGACTGGATAGTTGAGCGCCTCGCAGGCCTCGGCCATGCCTTCGATGGCGCCGACGAGTTCGGCCATGATTTCGGGGCGTTCCGGATTGCCGAAATTGAGGCAATTGGTGATCGCCAACGGCGCTGCGCCGACGGCGCAAATATTGCGATAGGTCTCGGCGACGGCTTGCTTCGTCCCTTCATGGGGATCGGCGGCGACATAGCGCGGGGTTACATCCGTAGACAGAGCAAGGGCCCGCGCGGTTCCGTGCACGCGCACGAGCGCTGCGTCCCCGCCGGGGCCGTGGACGGTGTCGCCCATGACCGTCGCGTCGTACTGCTCCCAGATCCAGCGCCGGGAGCAAAGATCGGACGAGGTCATCAAGGTCGCCATCGCTGTGGTCAGCGGCAGGGCGCCGGCGCGGTCCGCGAGATCGACGCTTTCCTCATGCGACTCGAACCTTGCGTCGGCGACGAGGCCGGCGGTCTTGAGATTGATCGCCGCCTCGTGGAGCGCGCTGAAATCGCCGCCGGCGCCGGGCCTCAGACGCACATAGATTTTGGCGGCGCCCTGATGAATGTTGAAGCCCGCGGCGTCGGCCCCGGCGATCGAGGCGACGCGGTCGTCGATCATCGCTTGCGCCAGCGCCTTCAACTCGGCCTCGGGCTTGCCCGGCGCCTTCAGCGTCACCATCGCCTCGCGCACGATGACTTGCGGGTCTTCGAGGGCGCCCGGCTTCTCGCGCGGCGCCGTCGGGCGATCGTATTGCGGCGCGCCATCGACGAGGCCCTTCAGCACCATGTCGGCCTCGACCTTGCCATTGAAGCGCACGATGAGGCGGCCATGCGTCGTCGTCTTTCCGATGACGGCGAAATCGAGGCCCCATTTTTCGAATACCGCGCGCGCCTGATCCTCCCGGTCCGGCTTGATCACCATGAGCATGCGCTCCTGGCTTTCGGAGAGCATCATTTCATAGGCGGTCATGCCGTCTTCACGCTGGGGTACATGATCGAGATCGAGTTCGATGCCGCCGCCGCCCTTGGCGGCCATCTCGACCGAGGAAGAGGTCAAACCCGCGGCGCCCATGTCCTGAATGGCGATGATGGCGTCCGTCGCCATGAGTTCAAGGCAGGCCTCGAGCAGCAGTTTCTCCGTAAACGGATCGCCGACCTGGACGGTCGGGCGGCGCTCATTGCTTGTCTCATCGAACTCGGCCGAGGCCATGGTCGCGCCGTGGATGCCGTCGCGGCCGGTCTTCGAGCCGATATAGACGACCGGATTGCCGCTGCCGCGCGCCGCCGAATAGAAGATGCGGTGTTTTTGCGCGACGCCGACCGTCATCGCGTTGACGAGAATGTTGTCGTTGTAGCGTGCGTCGAAATTGGTCTCGCCGCCGACCGTCGGCACGCCCATGCAGTTGCCGTAGCCGCCGATGCCGGCGACGACGCCCGCGACAAGGTGGCGCGTCCTCGGGTGGTCCTGCGCGCCGAAGCGCAGGGCGTTCATGTTGGCGACAGGACGCGCGCCCATGGTGAAGACGTCGCGCATGATGCCGCCAACGCCGGTCGCGGCGCCTTGATAAGGTTCGATAAAGGAGGGGTGGTTGTGGGACTCCATCTTGAACACGGCGACGAGCGGAACCCCGTCGGCGTCATGCCCGATGTCGATCACGCCGGCGTTCTCGCCGGGCCCCTGCACAACCCACGGCGCCGATGTCGGCAGCTTCTTCAGATGGATGCGCGAGGACTTGTAGGAGCAATGCTCCGACCACATGACCGAGAAAATGCCGAGTTCGAGCAGGTTAGGCTCGCGCCCGAGGGAGCGCTTGACCTGCTCATACTCATCCGGCGTGAGGCCGTGCTCGGCGACGATCGAAGGCTTAATGGTCATGCAAGAATCCTGTGGCGGGCGGGGCTCTTCTAGGAGCAACACCGCCCGCTTGCAATTCGCGAGGATTTTGTTCGGCGATGAGCGCGGCGCCCTTCGCGACGCCGATTTTCATCGTGAGCGGCGCGCCGGGTTGCGAGGGATGCCGCCTAGCGAACCTCGCCGAATATGGCCGCCGCTTTCATGCCGATCTCCTGGCATTTCTGCATGGCGGCCATGTCGGGCGTCTGACCGCTTTGCGCGGCCGCCATGGCGTCCTGCATGAGCTTCTGGCAGGGCCCCATATCGACGATTTCAAAGCCTTCGGGCAGCGCGAATGAAGAGGCCGGCCGTGAGCCCTTGTCGATGCTGACCGCCACGATGTCGGGAGAAGCCGCGCCCTTGTCGCCGGCTCTGAGGATGATGCCGTCGCGCGTGATGCAAGCCTCGCTCGCGTCGCGGTCGTCTCCCGTCGTCTCCCAGATATCGCAGCTGAGGCCCGCTATCTTGTCGGAGCCGACCTTGGTCGGCGGCGCGCCGCCATCGCTGGCCCAGGCGAGGAAGCTCTCAAGGACATTCGCCTCCTGCGGCATGACGAGCGCGATCTTCTGGGCGTCCTTGCCCTCGACATACATGAGCGAGCGGTTGGCCGCGTCGTCGAAGACCCCGACGATGCGGTCGCCAGCCGCCGCGCGCGCGGAGTCGAAATGGGGCATCTCGAAACGGTATTTCTTGAGGCCCGCGGCCTCGACGGTCATCTCGCGCTGGCCAAGCTCGCCCATTGTCGCCGAATAAACGGCCTTGTAGTTCGCGGTCATCTTCGGAAACCCGGCGGGCAGATCGACCTTCTCTTCTGTCGCAGGCTCGGCCTGCGGCGCCGCGGCCGTTTCAGTCGATGCAGGCGCGGCGGTCGATTTGGCCTCGTCCTTTTTTCCGCAGGCGGACAAAGCGGCGGCCGCTGCGCAGCCGAGCATGATCAATTTGCGCCCCATGGGGTCTCCTTCTCTGATTTTCCCGCTGCGCAAAGTGCATTGACCGGTCGCGAAATGCACGCCTTTTTGCGGCGCCGAGGACAGGAATCGGACCTGCCGCGGATCAGGCGGCGCCGATCATCCAGCCGAAGCCCGCCAGGGATATGCACCCACCGCCAATTTCGGCAGGTCCGAAAGCGCCGGCGGGCGCCCTCGGCGGAGCGTCGAAGCGGACAGGCGAATCGGAGAGGTTGAATGCGCAGAACATGGCCTCGCTTCCGCGCCGCCGCCAGAAGGCGATGACGTTCCCGGGCGCTGCGGCGAAGACGATGGACCCGAGGCGCAGCGCAGCGCTCGACTTGCGCAGCGCAATCAGGCGGCGCGTGAGCGCCAGCGTTGAGCCCGCTTCGCGTTCCTGCACATCGACGGCGAGGCCATGATGGCGCGCATCGACGGGGAGCCACGGCTCGGCCGTCGAGAAGCCCGCATGAAGCGCATCGCGCCGCCATGGCATGGGCGTGCGGCAGCCATCGCGCCCGAGACTGTCGGGCCAGAAGCGAATGCCCTCGGGGTCTTTCAGCTTCTCGAAGGGAACATCTCCCTGCGGCAGGCCGAGCTCCTCGCCCTGATAGAGGAAGATCGTGCCGCGCAAAGTCATGAGAAGCGCGAGCAGCATGCGCGCGTAGGCCTCGCTTGCGTCCTTGCCGCCAAAGCGTGTGCGAGCGCGGACAACGTCATGATTGGAAAAGGACCAGCTCGGCCATGGCCCGTCTCCGTTGCTGTCGCCTGCGTTCTCGCCCGTCCATCCTTCGTAGGCGCTCCGGACGAGCGCGGGCGTCAGCTCGCGGCTTTCCAGAAAGAGGAAATTATATGCCGTATGCAGACGGCCAGGCGCCGCATACTCCATGGAGCGTTCGAGATAGTGGTCGCTGACGATCTCGGCGACCGACATGCGCTCTGGATAGCCGTCGAGCACGCGGCGCAGGTCTTCAAGAAACCCCAGCGTCTCCGGCTGCGAGCGATCGTAAAGGTGGCGCTGGTGCTGATAGGGGCGGGGAAAGCCGCCTTCCGCGCGCTTGGGCGGATTGTCTCGCAGCAAAGCGTCGCAATAATAGAAATTCGCGACATCGAGACGGAAACCATCGACGCCGCGATCGAGCCAGAATTTCGCGACATCGAGAATGGCCCGCCGCACGTCCGCATTGTGAAAATTGAGGTCCGGCTGCTCGGCGAGGAAGTTATGCAGATAGTATTGCCGCCGGCGCGTGTCCCATTCCCAGGCGGGGCCGCCGAACACGGCGAGCCAGTTGTTGGGCGGCGTCCCGTCGGCCTCCGCGCCCGCCCAATGATACCAGTCCGCCCGCGGATTGGTCCGGCTCGCGCGGCTCTCCTTGAACCAGAGGTGCCGGTCGGAGGTGTGCGACCAGACCTGATCGATGATGATCTTGAGATCCCGCGCGTGCGCCCTCGCGAGGAGCGCGTCGAAGTCCGCCAGCGTCCCGAATATCGGATCAACTTCGCGATAGTCCGAGACGTCGTAGCCGAAATCGCGCATGGGCGAGCGAAAGAAAGGCGAGAGCCAAACGCCATCGACGCCGAGCGACCTCACATAATCGAGCCTGGCCGTAACGCCTTGAAGATCGCCAATCCCGTCATCGTTCGAATCCGCGAAGCTGCGCGGATAAATCTGATAGATGACGGCGCCTTTGTGCCAGTCTGTCATGGGCGACTTCCGGGTTGCGACCGCAAGACTAGGCCAGTTCGCCGGGACGAGAAGCAGAAGCGACAGCCAATAGCCCTTGGCGAAGGAGGGCGACCGGGCGTCTATTGTCGCTTCGGGAACGCGGAGAGAGGCCATGATTTCGAAGCGCATTATGCTGGTGGCGGCGGCCGTGCTGGCGATGGCCGCGTGCGGCAAGAAGGAGAAGGCCGAGGCGCCTGCACCGCAGTCCTTCGACCTCATCGTCAAAGGCGGAACGATTTATGACGGGGAGGGCGGGGCGCCCTTCGCCGGCGATATCGGCGTCAGCGGCGACCGAATTGCAGCGGTCGGCGATCTCTCGAAAGCGAGCGCAAAGGAAACGGTCGATGCGACCGGCCTCGCTGTCGCGCCCGGCTTTATCAACATGCTCTCCTGGGCGACGGAGGCCCTGATCGAGGACGGCCGCGGGATCAGCGACATCCGCCAGGGCGTGACGCTCGAAGTGATGGGCGAGGGCTGGTCGATGGGCCCCGTGAACGACGCCATGAAAGCGGAGTCCTTAAAGCAGCAGAGCGACATCAAGTTCGACATCGCGTGGACGAGCCTTGGCGAATATCTCGACTTCCTCGAGACGAAGGGCGTCTCGCCGAACGTCGCCTCGTATATCGGCGCCACGACGGTGCGCGTGCACGAGCTCGGCTACGAAGACCGGCCGCCGACGGCGGAGGAACTCACGCGCATGCAGGAGCTGGTGCGAGCCGCCATGCGCGAGGGGGCGCTTGGGCTAGGCTCCTCGCTCATCTATGCGCCGGCGTTCTATGCAGACACGGATGAATTGATCGCGCTGACGAAAGCCGCGGCCGAGTTCGGCGGCGGCTACATCTCGCATATCCGCTCGGAAGGCGACCGCTATCTCGAGGCGCTCGACGAGCTCATCTCGATCGCCCGCGCGGCGAAGACCCATGCGCAGGCCTATCACCTGAAGCCCGCTGGCGCGGCGAACTGGAGCAAATCCAGCGAGGGCCTCGCCAAGATGGACGCCGCGCGCGCCGAAGGGCTCGACATCGCCGCGAACATCTACACCTACACCGCCGGCGCCACGGGGCTCGATGCGGCCATGCCGCCCTGGGTGCAGGAGGGCGGTCACGACAAATGGGTCGAGAACCTCAAGAACCCGGAAATCAGGGCGAAGGTGATCGCTGAAATGACGGCGCCCGCGGTCGGCTGGGAGAGCCTCTATGCGCTCACCGGCTTCGATCCGACGAAGGTGCTTTTGATCGCGTTCAAGAATGCGGCGCTGAAGCCGCTGACCGGCAAGTCGCTGAAGGAAGTCGCGGAGATGCGCGGCAAATCGCCGGAAGACACCATGATCGATCTCGTCATCGAGGACGACAGCCGGGTCGGCACGGCCTATTTCCTGATGTCGGAAGAAAACATCCGCCGCAACATCGCCTGGCCGATGACCATGTTCGGGTCGGACGAGGGGGCTTATGCGCCGGAAGGCGTGTTCCTGCTCTCGAACGCCCATCCGCGCGCCTACGGAACCTTCGCGCGGGTCTTCGCCAAATATGTGCGCGACGAGAAAGTGATCTCGGTTGCGGAAGCTGTCCGCAGGCTGACGAGCCTTCCCGCCGACAAGATCCGCATCAAGGAGCGCGGGCGGCTCAAGGGTGGGAATTTCGCCGACATCGTCGTCTTCGATCCCGCGACCATCCAGGATCACGCGACCTTCGACAAGCCTCACCACCTGGCGACGGGGGTGCGCGACGTATGGGTCAACGGCGTGCAGGTGCTGCGCAACGAGGAGCACACCGGCGCGACGCCGGGCCGCGTCGTGCGGGGGCCGGGTTGGACGGGCGCTATTGCGCCTTCAGTCGTCGATAAATGACGGCCGGCATGGCGAAGGCCACAGTGGCGACGAAGAGATAAAGGCCGATCAGGACGACGCAGGCGACAGCGGCGATGATTGCGCCGGCGGCGCCAAAGTCGCTCTGCGTCGCCAGCATCGCGCCAACGGCCTGCACGATCAGGAGGCCGATCCCGGCGCCGATGACGATGCCGTCAATCGCAAGGATGCACAAAATCAGGCTGAAGAGGATCGACCACCAGTGGCCGAAAGTCATGCCGAGCGCGCCAAATAGCCGGACGCGCTCTTCGACCGCGGCGGCGACCGGTAACGGAACAAGCGCGATGCGCAGATAGATGGTCGGGACGATCGCAAAGGCGACCGCCATGAGAAACGGCTTCATGGCGGCGAACAGTTCCCCTGTGGTCACCTGGTCGCGGCCGGTGAGTGCAGCCACCCGCTCGAATGAGGCCAGCGGCGCCTCGCCGGTGACGGCGCTCGCCGCAGCAAGCGCGAGCGCAAACACCAGCGTCTCGATCACGACGATGATCGCGAAAGACCACAGGACGCGCCGCGCCGCGCCGTCAGCGCGAAGCTGAAAGAGGCCGCGCCGGTTCTCTCCCAGCACGACAAGCCGGAAGAAGGAGGCAAGGCCGCCCGACTGCAATATGAAGGCGATCAGGTAGGCGAGCGCGAGGAGCGCGGCGAACGCCGGCAAGGGCGCACGGATGAATTGCTGAAGTTCTTCGAGAGTCGCCACCGGGCCCGCCGCTTCAGCCGATCTGAAATCGATCATGCCCCACATGAGGCCGCCAATCAGGAGGGCGCTCAACAGCGTCGGCAGCCAGAAGAAACGCAGGAATGCGGGCCATCGCTCAGCGCCGATGCGAAAGGCCTCGCCGACGACCGACCTCACTCGGATTCTCGATGACATTGTCGATCTCCGCCCCGGGGGCGTCCGCACGCCCGTATCCAGAGATATCGGGTGTCGGACGCAGCCGCTCAAGACACAGGTGAACGGTCCTTTGGGCCGGCCCGTGTAATCGCCCGAAAGCACGGCGCGCTATGCCGACAATGGGCTAATTGCACATGCTTAGCATTCGCAAACAGGTTCGCTGAAAAAATTACCCTGCAAAAACAATGGTTGGTTTCTCCCGCGAGGGGAAACAGGTCGTACTTATCCTACACCTCGCCAGCGCCCTTAGAGTGGATGCGTTCGGGTTTGCG
>JBEBFW010000283.1:0-3619 GCA_040081755.1 Parvularculaceae bacterium | reverse complement strand
GCGCGCCGTGCGCAACCGGATCATGGCGCTGTGGGGCAAGCGGCCGGTCGTCGGCGTGCTCGTCCTTCGCGTTTGAGGATTCCATGAACCCCGTCGGCGCCGTCATCATTTTCCTGCTGGTCTGGTGGTGCGTCTTCTTCGCGGTGCTGCCGACGGGCGTCACCGGCCGCTGGGAGAGCGCCGACGACGGAATCAAGGGCGCCGACCCCGGCGCTCCGGCGTTCCCCGACCTCAAGCGCAAGGTCATGTTGACGACTCTCATAGCTGCCGGAGTCTCGGCGGTTGTGATCGCTGTCGTGGCGAGCGGCGTCATCGACTTCCGCGATTGATCGGCCTTGCGCCGGCGCGCGGCCGCGTTTAGCTCGCAACGTCGGGATTCGATTTTTCCAGGGAGCAGGGGCGAGCCATGATCGAACCGGCCGCCTCAGCGGAACGAGAGCGTTCGCCGGCCTCGCCGGACGACGAAGCGGTCACTCACCTTGAAGAGGGCCGCACGCTTCCGGATGTCTATGCCCGTTCTGTCGGCGAGGCGCTCGACGCCGGCAATCTCGATGCGGTTCGCGAATTCATCAGGGAACTCCACCCCGCCGACTACGCCGATCTCCTCGGTCTTCTTGACGAGGAAAAGCGCGCCCGCGTTCTTGAAGTCGTCGGCCCGATTGAAGCCGACGTTCTCCCCGAGCTCGATCCCGGCGTTCTCGAAAGCATCATCAATGCGATGTCGGCCGAGAGGGTCGCCGAGGCTGTCGCCGATCTCGAAACCGACGACGCGGCTTTCGTGCTTGAGGAGCTCGACGAGGAGCGGCGCGCCGAGGTTCTCGCTGAAGTTCCCGTCACCGAGCGTCTCGTTCTCAACGCAGCGCTCGACTACGAGGAGGAGACCGCCGGGCGCCTCATGCAGCGTCAGGTGTTCGCCGCGCCGCCTTACTGGACGGTCGGGCAGATCATCGATCTGATGCGCGGCTCGGATGAGCTGCCGGATCGTTTCTACGAGATTTTTGTGGTCGATCCCGGCTTCCGGCCGGTCGGCGCCGTGCCGCTGGCGACGCTCCTGAAAACCAAGCGCGACGTGCCGATCGAGGCGATCATGTCGCCGGAAATCCGGCGCATTCCGGATTCGATGGACCAGGAGGAGGTCGCCTACCTCTTCGAGCAGTACAATCTCATCTCCGCGCCCGTGATCGACGAGGGCGACCGCCTCGTCGGCATGATCACGGTCGACGATGTCGTCGAGGTCGTGAATGCGGAGACCAGCGAGGACATGCTGGCGCTCGGCGGCGTCGAATCGGATTCAGGTCTTTCCGATAGCGTCGTCGAGACAGTGCGCTCGCGCTTTTCCTGGCTCGCCGTCAATCTCGGCACGGCGATCCTCGCCTCGCTTGTCATCTCGCTTTTCGACAAGGCGATCGCCGAGGTGGTGGCGCTCGCCGTCCTGATGCCGATCGTCGCCAGCATGGGCGGCAATGCGGGGACGCAGACCCTGACCGTCGCCGTGCGCTCGCTGGCGACGCGCAACCTGACGCCCGCCAACGCCGTGCGCATCGTCTGGCGGGAGACGCTGGTCGGCGGCGCCAACGGACTGCTCTTTGCGCTGATCATGGGGCTGATCGCCGGGGCCTGGCACGCCTCGACCCACGGCGCCGAAAAGGGATTGCAGCTCGGCCTCGTCATCGGCGCCGCCATGGTGATCAATCTGATCTGCGCCGGCCTCGCGGGCATTCTGGTGCCTCTCGGCCTCCAGCGCGCCGGCGCAGACCCGGCAGTTTCCTCGGGCGTGTTCGTCACCACGGTGACCGATGTGGTCGGGTTCTTCGTGTTCCTCGGCCTTGCGAGCCTCGTCCTTTTCTAGACCACGTTCCTTGAAATGCGAGTCGAAGAACGTGGTCCAGATTCTTGAGTTGTCGCGCGTTTATTCCGAAAACCGGACGCTGCTTTTCGGAACGCGCTCTGGACGGCCTCGCGACAGCCTTGCGTCCGCCTGGCGCTCGACGGGACCGGGCCGGGAGGGCTAGTCTGCCGATCAGGGGAAGGCCGCGCGGAGGGGATATGAACCAGCTTCCTGAAGGAGCGCCCGAATGGCTGCAGCAGAATTTCAATCTCTATATTGAGATTTCGGCTGCGGTCATCATCGCGCTCGGATTTCTGGTCACGTCCTTCACCAATCTGCGCGAGCGCCATCGCGACGTCGCCGCCTGGCATGTGTGGCTTGGCGCCCTCATCTACGGAACCGTGTTCGGCCTCGTCATCGGCTTTGTGGTGATGCCGCTGCGCCTCCTCCTCACCGACGGCACGATCCCGCCGGAACAGGCCGGCTATGCGGGCCTCGGGCTTTTCGGCGCGCTCATCATTCTGCGCCGCGGCGTGCTTTCGCGCCTGCCGATCCTCGGGCCGCAGGTCAAAGCCTACCGCCGCGCCTCTCTTCGCCGCTCGATCGAGCAGGCGGAGAAACAGATCGAGAAACTGTCTCCGAAGGATGAATGAGACCGATCCTCGATGACGCAAATGCATCAGCGCCGCGACTGGCAACAGCGATGGCGCTCTCTCGCTAAAGCCCTGCTGCCTTCGGTACTCGAGAGTTTCGACAGGTCCGACCCCAATGGTGGACCCATGCGTTTCTTTTTTGAGGTCCTTCCAGAGTTCCAGTCTGCGCTTCAAAGCAATGACGAACCGAGGCTGGTCGCTGCGCTGGAATTCGCGCGTTGGTCGTTGGCGCAGCCGGAAAAGGAACTTTGGAATGCCGCCGGCGTTGCATTTTGGGAGCTTTTGTTCGACGATTGGAAGCAATCGGCAAGGGTCGCAGCTTGGATACCGCCTGACGTGATTTGCCTTGTTGATGGTCTTTGGAGATTTAGATTGGGCGAGAAGCGGGCCGCCGAAACTCAAGCGCTGCTAAAAAATATTGAACCGAAAAAGTTCGACGGACTGCGCCATCCGACGCAACTTGACGCTTCTTATCTGCCTTGACCCTTTGCCCGGAATGCCCGACTTAGCGGGCGCAACATACTGTCTTTCCGGAGCCTTTCCATGGCCGCCCGCCGCCCCGCCAAGAACCAGCCTTCGTCGTTCGTCTGGTCGAGCGAAAATCTCGGCTGGTGCGAGCGCGAGATGCAGAAATATCCGGCCGGCCGCCAGGCGTCCTGCGTCATCCCGTTTTTGTGGCGCGGGCAAAAGCAGGAGGGCTGGATTTCGATCCCGATGATGGAGGCGATCGCCCGCCAGCTGTCGATGCCCTACATCCGCGTCTACGAGGTCTCGACCTTCTATTCGATGTTCAACCTCGCGCCCGTCGGCGAGTATTTCATCCAGCTGTGCGGCACGACGCCCTGTCTCCTCCGCGGCTCGCGGGAGCTCAATCATATCTGCGAGCGCGTCATCGGCGAGGAGAACCACGTTTCCGCCGACGGCAAGCTCTCGTGGCTCGAAGTCGAATGTCTCGGCGCCTGCGTCAACGCGCCCATGATCCAGGTGTCCACGAAAACGGACGATCATTATTACGAGGACCTCACGCCGGATGGTTTTGAAACGCTCCTCGCTCAATTGAAGCGCGGCGAGCGCCCGAAGACCGGCACGCAGAACGCCCGGCGCCAAACATCCGACCCCGAAGGCGACGCGCACACGT
>JBEBFW010000074.1:0-13512 GCA_040081755.1 Parvularculaceae bacterium | reverse complement strand
CGCCCGGTTGCGGATTGACCCGCGTCAGGAAGGCCGACTTCCACAGCCGATGCAGGCCGCCGGACATCAGGTCGTTCATGAGATCGTAGCGGCCGGCGACCGAAGAAAAGACGCCGCGCACGAGGCGCTCCTTCTCGTCGGGATGCACCTCCCGGAAGCCGAAACTCGTCTTGTCAGCGCCTTCACGCATGTCGCCGCATGACTTAACGCAGGATCGTGCGGGCAGAAGCGCCTTGACGCCGCATGTCCGGTTTGCGACCATTAAGTGGCTGAATTGGCGGGGATTTTATCACATTGTCGGATTAAGGGGTGCGTCGCGCGCCGATCCCCGCGCGGAGCCTTGGGACACATGATCAAGTCGGAGCTGGTGCAAAAACTCGCGGAAGAGAATCCGAACCTCTTTCACCGCGATATCGAGAAAATCGTTTCGGTCGTCTTTCAGGAGATTTCCGATTCGCTGGCGCGCGGCGAGAGGGTCGAGTTGCGCGGCTTCGGCGCCTTCTCGGTCAAGAGCCGTCCGGCCCGCGTCGGCCGCAATCCGCGGTCCGGCGAGCCGGTGCGGATCGACGCCAAGACGGCGCCGTTCTTCAAGGCCGGTAAAGAATTGCGCGACAGGCTGAACGGCGAGGCTCCATAAAGGACTGACCGCCTCGCGTCGTTGCGACTGACATCGGATCCATGAAGAAGATTCTCGGCCGGCTCTTGTGGTTCCCGCTCGGCCTCGCTGTCGTGTGGTTTCTGGTCGCCAACCGCCAGCCGGTGGCGATCAGCCTCGACGCCTTGTCGATCGACAATCCGGCGATCGCCAGCCCGCCCTTGCCGCTTTGGCTGTGGTTGATTGCGTCGCTGCTGGTCGGGTTTTTTCTGGGGGCTTTCGGCATGTGGGCGTCGGCGCGGCCGGCGCGCCGAAAGGCGAGGGCCGAGGCGAGGGAACTGAAAAACCTCAGGGCCGAGGCGGCCGCGCGAGGCGCCCCGCCGGCCGATCCTGTGCCCACGATAGAGGCTCATTGATTGAATCTCGGCGGGCAGCGTCCAGGCGCGGGCGGTTGCACTGCGTTCGTTTCCGGCGGATGCTCGGGCGATTCTTGAGGGGGTGGCGTTGCGTTCCGGTATTTTAAGTCTCATGGCCCTTGCGGCCGCCTTTGCCTGCGGCTCAGCCGCAGCGGCCGAGAGCGGCGCGCGATCGCTTGATGGCGTCCTCGCCGATCTCGCCAATGGCGGCTCGGTCATTCTCATGCGCCACGCGAACGCGCCGCAGGGGCAGCTCGCCTCGGTCGGCCTCACCGCAGGCTGCGATTTCAAGGACGGCCGCGGCCTCGACGCCAAGGGATTTTTTCAGGCGCGCTTCATCGGCGAGTTCTTCAGGGAAAACCGTATCGGCGTCGCCATGGCCTACACAAGCGATGCGTGCCGGGCGTTCGACACCGCTCGCCTCATCGCCGCCGGCGCGCCCGTCGTCATCGAGCCGGCGTTGAAAACAACGGACCGTTCGATCGTCGATTCCTTCAAGACCGTCGTGACCACGGCCTTCGCTGGCGGCGCGAAGACCAATGTCCTCCTCGTCACGCACTCCAACATCGTGCCGCTCTACGCCGATTGGGGCTCGGCGGAAGAAATACCGTCAGGGGTCATACTCGTCGTCGATCCGAAGGACTGGAGCGTAAAGGCCAAGCTCAATCTCGACTTCGATCTTTCGGTCGGCGAGTCGAAATCCAGTCCCGGCATGTCCGAAGGCGCCGGGAGCACGGAACCCGCGCAATGAACGAATGGCTGGCGGCGGCGGTCGAGAAAGTAGCGACGCAGCCAACGTCTGCGGATCAATTGATCGCCATCGCGATCCTCGCGATCAGCCCTACCCTCATCGGACCGCTGCCGATCTTCGTCGATCTTTTAAGGCGCAACGGCGCGCCTTCCTGGATCCCTTGGTTCGTCATGGGTTTTTGGACTCTCGCAGCGGTCGTCCCGATGCTTCTTTCGGCAGCAGGCCTCATTGACCGCGAGAAGATGATGTATGGCGGGTATGGCTTCTGGGCGCAGATCGTTCTCGCGCCAGCCTTTCTGTTGCCGCTCTTTTTTCTCAGCGCCTACCTGTTCACGCTCCTCTTCGGGGTCCGCCAACAGCGCATTTTCGCGTTTGCCTGGATGGGTGTAGGGCTGCTTCTGCTGTGGCCTTGGCTCGCGTTTGCATTCCACGGGATATAGCGAGGCGATCACGCTATCGGGATTTGACAATCGGATTGTCGCAATGACAGTATGCTTGTCATGTACGAATATCTCGCGAAGACGCCGGAGCGGTCGATCCTCGGGTTCATAGACGAGGTTCCATACGCGTTTTTCCGCCTCTCCGCGCTAGCCGAGAGGCTCCACGCCGATCTCGGCGTTTCAGGCCCGCACCGCGGAGTGCTGAAGGCGCTTTTTCTCGACGGCGAACAGACCGCGCCCGATCTCGCGCGCCGCAAACTGGTGACGCGGCAGGCCATACAGCCGATCGTCGACGATCTCGTTTCGAGAGGCCTCATCGCCGCGGAGGACAACCCGCGCCATCGCCGCTCCCAGCTCTATTCGCTCACCAAAAAGGGCATCGAGGCGTGCGTCACCATCCAGGAACGCGAGATCGCCGAGATCGAACGCCTGACCCCCGACCTTGATGCCGGCAGCCTCGACAGCGCCTTGTCCGTCATTCGGCAACTGAACGAGGCGCTCCTGGAGCGGCTTGACGCCGCGCCGGAGTCGGAAAAAGCCTAGACCCGCCATCCAGCGTCTCTGCTATAGTCTTTGCACATTGTTGAGTTTGGCGCGCGATTCTAGCGGGGGCGTTCCGCGCCGCATACCGGTGAGGGATCATGAGCTGGCTCTCCAATCTGCCGCCCGGCATCAAGAACATGTTCAAGAAACAGGACGAAGGCTCGGACACGCTCTGGGTCAAGTGCGCCGGTTGCGGCGAGATGCTGTTCAACCGCGACCTCGAAGCCAATCTGCAGGTTTGTCCCTCCTGCAACCACCATATGAAGATTGCGACGCTCGACAGGCTGAAGGCGCTTTTCGACAATGGCGTTTACGAGTTTCTCCCTTTGCCCGAGCCGCCTACCGATCCGCTCAAGTTTCGCGATGAGAAGAAATACGTCGATCGGTTGAAGGAGAATCGGAAAAAGACTTCCCGCAGCGACGCCATGGACGTGGCGCTCGGCTCGATCGAGTCTGTGCCCGTCGTGGTCGCCGTCCAGGACTTCGATTTTATGGGCGGTTCCATGGGTATGGCCATCGGCGAGGCGCTGTTGAAGGCGGCCGAAGAGGCCGTGAAAAAGCGCCGCGCGCTCATAGTATTCTCGGCGTCGGGCGGCGCGCGCATGCAGGAGGGGATTCTCTCGCTCATGCAGATGCCGCGCTCGACCATCGCCGTGCAGATGATGCGCGAGGCGGGTTTGCCCTACATTGTCGTCCACACCCACCCCACTACGGGCGGCGTGACGGCGTCCTACGCGATGCTGGGAGACGTCCAGATCGCCGAGCAGGGCGCCTTGATCGGATTCGCCGGCCCCCGCGTCATCGAACAAACGATCCGCGAGACGCTGCCTGAAGGCTTCCAGCGCGCCGAGTTCCTGCGCGACAAGGGCATGGTCGATCTCGTCGCTCACCGAAAGGACGTGCGAAAGGTCCTTGCGAGACTCCTCCGGGTGCTGACCAAGAACGGCGTCGCGGCGGCAAGACCCAGCGCCGCTCAACTCACCTACGCCAAAGCGCGGGCGCCCTCGGGAACGCTGATCCTCGACAAGGCGGCGGAATGAAGCGTGGCCGATCCTGAAGCGGCGCTGAAGCGCCTCGCCGAGCGCCGGCCCGTCCTCATCGACCTCGGCCTCGAGCGCATGTGGGCTGCGCTGCAGCGCCTGGGCGACCCGCAGCTGAAGCTGCCTCCAGTCTTTCATGTGGCCGGCACTAACGGAAAGGGGTCGGTCTGCGCCTATCTGCGGGCGATCCTCGAAGCGTCGGGCGCTTCCGTCCACGTCTTCACCTCTCCCCATCTCGTGCGTTTCAATGAGAGAATTGCGCTCCGCGGGGAGCCGATCGACGATGAACGCCTGGTCGATGTGCTCAATCGCTGCGACCGGGAAGTCGGGCCGAAGGCCCTGACATTTTTTGAAGCGACCACCGCGGCGGCGTTCATGGCTTTCGCCGAAACGCCCGCGGACTATCTCATTCTCGAAGTGGGCCTCGGCGGCCGCCTCGACGCCACCAATGTGATCGAAAGGCCGCTCGCGTCGGTGATCACGCCGATCGCGCTCGATCATCAGCAGTTCCTCGGCGAAACGCTTGCCGAGATCGCCTCGGAAAAGGCCGGAATCTTCCGCCGCGGCGCGCCGGCTGCGATCGGTCCGCAGACGGTCGAGGCGATGCAGGTGCTCGATGCGCGGGCAACAAGCCTTGGCGCAGAGTTGTTCGCCTTCGGCTCCGACTGGAACGCTTTTGAGGAGCATGGCCGCCTCATTTATCAGGACGCCAGCGGGCTTTGCGACCTCGATCCCCCGCGCCTCGCCGGCGCCCACCAGGTATTCAACGCGGGGGTGGCGGTTGCGGCGGTGAAGGCGGCGGGTCTCGGTCTTGACGACAAGACGCTGTCGCGCGGCGTCGCGTCCGCGCGTTGGCCGGCGCGTCTACAGCGTCTGAAATACGGCCCCGTCTTCGACCGGGTGCTGGAGGCCTTGGGAGATGATCCTGAAATCTGGCTCGACGGCGGTCACAACCCGCATGCGGGCCGCGCTGTCGCCGCGTTCATGGCCGATCGCAACGAGAAGGCGCCGCGCCCCCTCATTCTGATTTCGGGCATGCAGGCGGCCAAGGATCGCGAGGGATTCTTCGCAGCGTTTACGGGCCTCGCCTCGATGGTCCTCACCGTCGCTTCGGATCATCCAGGCGCCGCGAGCGCGCAGGAGGTTGCAGCCTCGGCGCGCAGGGCGGGTCTGGCGGCGATCCCTTGCCCCTCGGTAGGCCAAGCGCTGCAACTCGCCCTTGCCGAGGGAGGCGAGGCGCCGCGCCTCCTCATTTGCGGTTCCCTCTACCTCGCCGGCGAAGTCCTGAAGAAGAACGGGTGATCCACCGGCTCGTTATTTCGCGCCCCACAACGCCTCGTCCGGCGTCCAACCCGCGACCTCGCCGACCGAAATCCGGCGCCAGCCCGGACGCGACTTTTCAAGTCTGGCCACGACCCCTCGATCCAGCCGGGCAAGCACCGGCGCCGATTGGCGCGGAGATTTTCGGAGTTCGACGCTGTGCGCCACAACAGCATGATTGACCGCGACCAGGGTCGATTGGTGGGCCCAGCAGCGGGCGCCTTCGAAATCCTCAATGCGCCGCCAATGGTCTCTTGTCTCGGCGGTGATCCTGACCGGAAGGCCGAGACGCATGTATGTATAGGCGGTCGGGTGTTCAAAGGACGGACCGATCCGGCAGATGGTCTTGCCGAATTTCAGACTGACGAAGCGCGGCACCGGAAGGCCCGAGGGCGTGTCCGTGCGTGTGGCGACCTCGTCGGCGGCCGTCGGCTGGGCCAGCGCCAATGCCAGTCCAAACAGCAAGGCGAATTGAACGCGGGAACGCATCGGCGGGACTCGACGAATCGCAGGCGGGCCAATTAACAATCCCTTACACTGCGGACAGCGGGTTAAGGATCGGTTAACCCTCGACCGCCGCACCGAAAGAGCGTTATGGCCGAAAGCCGGCTCAAAGTGACCGTGACCCGAAGGCTGCCCGATCCAGTGGAGACGCGGCTCGCTGCGTTGTTCGACACGACGCTCAATTCGGCGGACCGGCCGATGAGCGAGGAACAACTGATCGCCGCCTCGCGGACGTCAGACGTCCTGGCGGCGACGATCGGCGATCGCCTCGATGCGTCATTCTTTTCCAAAGCGGGCGACCGTCTCAAGCTCATCGCCAATTTCGGCGCCGGCGTCGATCACATCGACGTCGCCGCCGCCGACGCCATGGGCGTCACGGTCACCAACACGCCCTCTGTGCTCGCCGAAGACGCGGCCGATATGGCGATGGCGCTCATCCTCGCTGTGCCGCGCCGGCTGGTCGAGGGTGTCAAGGCTTTGGAAGAGGGACGGTTCGAGGGCTGGTCGCCGACCTGGATGTTGGGGCGCAGCGTTCGCGGCAAGAGACTTGGCATCATAGGTCTGGGGCGGGTCGGCCAGGCCGTGGCGCGGCGCGCTCAAGCGTTCGGCCTGCAGATTCACTACCATAGCCGCGCGCCGATAAATCCGCATGTGGAGAAAGAGCTGGAGGCGACTTATTGGCGAAGCCTCGACAGCATGCTCCCCGAAATGGACATCGTCTCGGTCAATTGTCCGCACACGCCTGAGACCTATCACCTTCTGTCGCGAGCGAGACTGATGTTGATGTCCCCAGAGGCCTATGTCGTCAATATCTCGCGAGGGGAGGTCATTGAGGAAGCCGCGCTCGCGGACCTCATTACAGCGGGGAAGCTGGCGGGCGCCGGGCTCGATGTGTTCGAGCGCGAGCCGAGGCCGAACGCCCGGCTCCTTGCTGCGCAGAATGTCATCCTGCTGCCGCACATGGCGTCAGCGACCGTCGAGAGCCGAATCGAAATGGGCGACCGGGTCATCCGCAACATCAAGATGTTCGCGGACGGCCATAAACCGCAGGACCGCATCATTCGCGGACTTGACTGAACGAGCCTGCCGCAGGTCGGGCGACAATGCTCAGCGATAATGCTCAGTCAGGCACGAACACCGACGCCTGGCTGCGATAATGGCGCGCGCCAAGGAGTTTCGTGCGCATGGACTCGTTGGCGTAAAAGACGCGCATTTCCTCCAGAGCAGACAACGCGTCGAGAATCTCCTCCTCGGAGGCGCGGGCCCTGCCGATGACGATCAGCTGCCGCTGGTAGGCGGTCGCCGCGGGATCGTCCGCATTGGTCGGGTTATGCTGCCCGAGGTCGAGGGCGACGATGACCGGGCGCCGGCAGTCGGGATGCGCGTCGAGCCAGGTCTCGGCGCGCGCGGCGACGAGTTCGGCGCGGGCTCGCGCGCGCATTTCATTGCGGTCCGGCGGACCCTCTTCGGAAGCCGAGCCGGAAAAAGCGACCCAAGCCTTGCCGCACAGCATCGTCGCCACGCCGCCATTCCTGTCATCCATCGGCATGAACGCTGCGAGCGCGCGATCGACCTCGTTCGAACTGACGACTGAACCGTCCCGGATCAGTGGATACTCGTAGGTCCAGTAGAAACCGGTCTCTTCGCTCTCCGTCAGGGGCCTCGCGACTTCTATGATGCGCGCGGCCTCCGCTGGTGGAGTATCGACAGTCGCCTGTGCGGGAGCTGGTTGCGGTTCCTCAGCAGGCTGAGGTTCGGCCGATTCGACTACGGCGACTTCCAATTCGCCCCCGGCGAGTTCCGCCTCGAGATTGACGGGGCCGGCCGGTTCCCCGGCTGCGGCCGTTCCGGCGTCGGCGAGGAGTGCGCTAGTCGGCGCGAAAATCACCCACAGAAGGCCGAAGCTCGAAAACAGAGCAACAAGCGGAGCTGCAATCGGGAAGCGGCGGCGCTGCACGCGGGGGTCGTCGTCTTCCTCCGAGATAAATGAGAGAAACGCGCCGGCGACGGCCCCAAGGCCAAGCGCGACCCAGCCCCAGGCGAGGGCGGTCTTCAGAAGCGACCCGTCCTCGCTTCGACCGAACAGAATATCGCTAAGACCGCTGAATTCCGCGCCTCTCCACCCGCTGATCAGAGCGCTTCCGGCGATCAGCGCAAAGAACGCGACCAGCGCGGCGATGTAAGATCCACCCATGCCCCAGCCCCCCGCCCGATAGACGGCCCAGATATGCGGAGGTTAACAGGGGTTTCGTGCTGGAAACAAGCCGGAGAAGAACCTCGTTGCTCGACTTTCGCCTGTCGGGCGTGTAGGCCGCGCCGTTCCCGCAACCGCCATCGGAGTTTTGCATGCGTCCTTCAGGCCGCTCTTTCAATGAATTGCGCCACATCAGCATCGAGGTTGGTTGCGCCAAGCACGCCGAGGGCTCGTGCCTCGTGAAATTCGGCGACACGCATGTCCTGTGCACGGCGTCCTGGGACGAGACCACGCCGCCTTGGCTGCGCGGTCAGGGGCGCGGCTGGGTCACCGCCGAATATGGCATGCTGCCGCGCGCCACCAACGAGCGCACCAAGCGCGAGGCGAAGGGCGGCCAGTCCGGCCGAAGCCAGGAAATCCAGCGGCTCATCGGTCGTTCGCTGCGCGCGATCGTCGATCTGAAAGCCTTGGGCGAGCGTCAGATACTCATCGACTGCGATGTCATTCAGGCTGATGGAGGGACGCGCACAGCCTCGATCACCGGCGCCTGGGTCGCGCTTCAGCAATGTTGCCGCTGGGCGGTCAAAGACGGAGTCATCAAGGCCAATCCGATCGTCGATTCCGTCGCCGGGATTTCCTGCGGCATTGTCGGCGGAAGCCCGGCGCTCGACCTCGACTACGTCGAGGACTCAACGGCCGGCGCCGACGCCAATTTCGTCTTCACAGGCAAGGGAGGCATCGTGGAGATTCAAGGGACCGCAGAGGGCGCTCCATTTTCGGACGAACAGTTTCTCGCCATGCTCGCGATCGCGCGTGCGGGGTGCGAACAGCTCTCGGGCATGCAAAAGGCCGCGTTTAAAGCGTGAGATCAGCCGCCCTGACCGTTCAGCAGCGACGCGAGACCGCCGCCCTCCGCCATCGCGGCGGCGATGCGCGGGAGCGACAAGGCGAGGCCTATGCTGATGACAAGGCCGATGAAGGCCTTCAGGGCGTCCTTGAAGACGATGATGAATGTAGCGCCCGGGCTCCGCACTTTGTCGATGGTTGCGATGGCGAATTCCCTGCCGGCGATGAGGCCGAGAAACGCCCAGGTCGTAGACATCGGCGTGTTGTTGATCTGTGCGAAGAGCGCGAGGACCGACGCATAGGTGAAGTCCATGATTGTGGCAGAGCGGATGTCGGTGACGCTCGTCTTCGACAGAAGCACCTTCTGAACCGGACCCCCTCGGTCGAGGAACGTGAAGAAGAGAAAGACCAGAATGAGACCGACGCCGAACATGGCCTGCGCGCCGCTCAAGTGCCGCGGCATGTAGACGAAGATGTGCGAGAAATCCTGGATGAGCCAGGCAGCCCACAGGTAGCCTGTCGCCAGCCATTGGAGCAGAATCCAAACGCGCTTTTGCGCATGATCCGGCGTGCGCAGAATGAAGCGCTCGACGGTCGGCGCGAGGACCGCATACATGCCAAGTCCGAGGGCGAACGCAAAAGCGTAGGCGGTCAACGACTTCTTGACCATCGCCTCTATCCCGGCGGTGGTGGCGAAAATCGAGAGGATCATGAACCCGGTGGAGACGGGGAGGCCGAAGCGCGTGATCACGACCAGGGTGATCGCCGGCAGTACGTGGTACCACTGCACTTCGAAGACGGGGAACTTCTCAGTGTTCGAGAGACGGCCCCAGCTCGGGTCGCCGTCGAATTGCATCCAGCCGAAATAGAAGACGATAACAAGGACGGTTCCGGCGTAGAGAAAAAGCGCCCAGCCGGGGAGGCGCTTGTTCGAATTGATGAAGGCGCCAAGCGTTTGCAGGGCGTCGTTGGCGACGACGGAGTAAGCGGCGAAGGCGAACCCAAGGAGGGCCCAGATATTCATGCCGAGAAATTCCACCTACCGCCCCTTCAGCGCACTTGGCGCGCCTTTCCGTCGAAGCGGACCCTCTTCGCTTTCTGTTTCAGGATTGTGACGGGTCGCTTTCAGATTTGTGACGATGCCGGATGCCCAGCCGAGCGCCGACGCACTGGGTGCTCGCTGCTTTGTCGTTGTGAGAACGCGCGCGCGTGACCGATTCTCGCGTGGCGCCCCCGCATTGCGAGAGCACGCCGGCGCGAGATGGCCGCCCCGGCGTTCTCCTGATCAATCTGGGCACTCCGGATGCGCCGACGCGCACGGCCGTTCGACGCTATCTCGCCGAGTTTCTCAGCGATCCGCGGCTTATCGACCTGCCGCGGATTCTGTGGCTGCCGATTCTCCACGGGATTGTTTTGAACGTGCGCCCGGAGAGAACGGCGCGCGCCTACGCCGAGGTTTGGCGCAAAGACACCAACGAATCGCCCTTGCGATATTACACGCGGCGCCAGGCTGAGCGCTTGCAAGAGCGATTGGGCGCCGGCGCCATCGTTGATTGGGCTATGCGTTACGGAACGCCGTCGATCGGCGAGCGGCTGGCCGCCTTGCGCGCTGCGGGCGCAGCGCGCGTCATTGTCCTGCCGCTTTATCCCCAGTATTCGGCGACGACGACGGCGAGCGTCGAGGATGCCGTGAACCGCAGCCGCTCCTCTTCCAACTGCTTCGCAGTCCTGCCGGCGTTCTTCGGCCACCCGAGCTACATCGCCGCACTAAAGACCAACGCGCTGCGCCAGCTTGCCGGACTGGCGGAGCCGCCCCAGCGTGTGCTGTTGTCATTCCATGGATTGCCGCAACGTTATGTCGATCGCGGCGACCCATATTCTGCGCAGTGCGCCGCGACATCTGCGCTGCTGCGCCATGCAATGGAGTGGGGCGGGGACTTCGCGCCGATGACGTTCCAGTCGAAGTTCGGCCCAGGCGCATGGCTCGAGCCTTCGACCGAGCAAACTCTGGTCGCCTTGGGGAAAAAAGGCGTCAAGCGCGTCGCCGTGCTGACTCCGGGATTCGTGGCCGACTGCATTGAAACTCTCGAGGAAATCGCCATCCGTGCGCGCGCGACGTTCCTCAATGCCGGCGGAGAGGAACTGACCTCACTCTCTTGCCTCAACGATACCGACGATATGATCGACCTTCTCGAAACGCTGGCCCGGCATTAGCGGTCTGCGGCGGCCGGCCGATAGAAAGTAGGTCGAGGAGTGTCGACATCGGCTCAGCGATTGCCTATCTGCCGAACGCCGTCGCCGCTCTTGAGAGAATAATCATGGCCGATCTCATCGCCTCCCCCGCGTTCTGGGGCAGCCTGACGACGCTGACTTTCCTCGAGATCATTCTCGGTATCGACAACCTCCTGTTCGTTTCGATCGCCGTGCAGAATCTTAAAGGCCGCGAGCTTGAGCGCGCGCGCCGCGTCGGCGTCTGGGGCGCGATGGCGCTCCGTATTCTCATGCTTTCGCTGATCTTCTGGATCATCCAGCTGGACAAGTCCCCGCTGTTCGAGTTTCCCGACGGCCTCGCCGCGTTTTTCGGCGACGACGAGCATACGCGCGCAGCCTTTCAGCAGGTGACGCTGAAGGACGTCATCTTGCTCGCCGGCGGGCTGTTCCTTCTGTGGAAGGGCACGCAGGAGATTCACGCGTCGGTCGAAGGCGCTGAACATGAGAAAGCCGCCGCCAAATCCGGCTTCACCGGCGTAGTCATCCAGCTGATGGTCATCAACGTCGTGTTCTCGCTCGACAGCGTGATCACCGCTGTGGGCCTGACCGACATTCTCGCGGTCATGGTGCTTGCGGTCATACTCTCGACCGTCGTCATGGCGATCGCGGCAGAGCCGCTCGGAGGCTTCATCGAACGCCACCCGACGACCAAGATGCTGGCGCTCGCCTTCATCCTGCTGGTCGGCGTCGCCCTCGTTGCGGACGGCGCTGGCTTCCACATCCCGCGCGGCTATCTCTATTTCGCCATCGCCTTCTCGCTCATCGTCGAGCTTTTGAACATCCGTTCACGGGCAAAACCCGGAGCCGCGTAGAATTCGATCGCGCCCGATGCTGTCCAAAGCCTCCGGCTTGCGAACACTACCGACGCAGCGCCGCCTCCAGAAACGCCTCGACTTCCGCCGGCGTTGTCGCCCAGGAACATACGAAGCGCAGCATGCGACCGTTGGCGCCGTCTCCCGGCGTGATCCAGCGATGGGAGGCGAGGCCCAGACGCTCCTCGGTTTCTTGCGGCAAGGAGACGAAGATTTCATTCGCCTCCCTGCGATGCCAGAGCCGGGCGCCCGGCAGGCGCTCCAGTCCGTCGGCCAACATCTTCGCCATGGCGTTTGCGTGCGCCGCGAGCGTGAGCCACAGATTGTCGGCCAGATAGGCGCTGAATTGCGCCGACACAAATCTGGCCTTCGATATGACAGCGCCAGCGCGGCGCCGGCGGTCATCAAAACCGTCGGCGTCAGGTGCATCGAAAAAAACTACCGCCTCGGCGCCGAGGCACCCGTTCTTTGCGCCGCCGAAGGACATTACATCGACGCCGGCGCGCCAGGTGATGTCGGCGGGCGAAACGCCAAGCGCCGCAACGGCGTTGGCGAAACGTGCGCCATCCATATGAACTTTCAAACCGCGCTTGCGTGCTGCTTCGGTGAGAGACGCTACTTCGCGGACGGCGTAGACCGCTCCGCATTCGGTTGCCTGCGTCAGGGTGACAATTCTCGCCGGCATGCGATCCGATAACCCGCCGAGCCCGTCATTCATGGCTAGCGCCGTCAGCTTTCCGGACTCCCCGGCGAGCGGCAGCATCTTGGCGCCGCCGGAGAAAAACTCCGTCGCTCCGCACTCATCGATGTAGGCATGCGCGGCCCGATGACAGAGGACGAGCGAGCCTGGACCTGCAAAGTGGGAGATAGCCAGCGCGTTCGCAGCCGTCCCCGTCGGAACAAAGAATACAGCGACGTCGCGCTCGAAAACTTCCGAGAAACGTTGCTGAACGCGCTTCGTCAGTTGGTCCGTTCCGTAGGAGGGCAGGTCGCCTTCATTGGCGCGGGCGACAGCGTCCATGATCGCGGGGTGGGCCGGCGCGATATTGTCCGATCCGAATTGCATGCGTCACCTCGCAACGATGCGTTGGCCGAGCGCCGCGCGCAGCTCGCTGAAGCTGGCGGCGGAAAAAGCGGCGCCAGCTTCCCGAAGGCGTTCGTTGTGGCCGTCGAAGCAGTGTCCGCCGCCGGTGAACCCGCACACGGCCATGCCGGCGGCGAGCCCTGCCCGAACGCCGTTGACGCTGTCTTCAACGACCAGACAATCATGCGGGCGGCATTCGAGCCGTGCGGCGGCGTAAAGGAAGAGATCTGGCGCCGGTTTGCCGTCGGCAACGTCGTCGCCGGAATAGATATGCGGCGCGACAAGGTCGAAGAGTCCGACGCGCTTCAATTTGGCGTCAAGCACGACGCGGCGCGAAGACGAGGCGACCGCCTTCTGCCCCTTGAGACCCCGCAGCATTTCGCCCGCACCCGCGACTTCCCTGAGGTCGTCGCGCCGCTTGCGGCGCTCTTCGGTCAACCCCTCGAAAAAGTCCGCAGGCGGATCGCGGTCATTCGCGCCGCGATAGCTGTCAGCGAGGCGGCTTCGAAACACATCGTCGCGCAGTCCCGTGAAGAGGCGCACCAGGTCAGCGCCGGTCCACTGAAGCCCGTGGCTTCGCAGGTAAGCGGCGCTGTCCTCGAGCCCCAGAATCTCGCTATCGACAAGCACGCCGTCACAATCAAAAATGATGGCCTCAAACTTCATAGGCCGGACTTTTCGCACGGCCCACGCCCA
>JBEBFW010000282.1:0-3673 GCA_040081755.1 Parvularculaceae bacterium | reverse complement strand
TTTTTCGGGCGCGCGCCTCCCTGAGCCCGAAAAGCGAAGCCATCGAGAAGCACCGAGATGACCTCGTGCAGCTCCCTCGACAAGATCTCGTACTCGCCTTCGTGAAAGACCGCCGGGCTCGTAAAGCGAAACACGGCGTCCTGAACGATCCTCGCCCGACGCACCTGGTCGCAGGTCTCGAACACCCCGGCGGCAGCGCCTTGTTCGAGCACGCCAGCGAGCACCTCGCCCTCCGCGGCTTCCCACTCGACGGCGAAGTGCGGGCGTTCGGTCAGGATTTCCTGCGTGAGTTCGTAAGCCTTCGGATTGTTATGCCAGCGGTGGTAGGCGAGACGGAACTTGGTCTTGAGCACGTGCCGCAGGCGCTCCTCCGGACTCAAATCGGGCTCTGCCGCGGCTTTGACAAGCTCGGCGATCTGATGCCGCCGGAGCTGCCGCGCGAACGCTTCAGCGATGTCGAGCTTCGACGGGAAGTAGCGGTAGAGGTTGCCCGTCGACATGTTGCAGTCGCCGGCGATCTCCGACATGGTTGTCTTGCCATATCCGTAATGGTGAAAGCGTTTGCTGGCCGCCGCGAGAATGCGCCGCGCGGTCTCGTCCAGCGGCGGCGCCTCCGGGGTCCCGGAAGGCTCAGCCTGCTGCATATCGACTGAATTAGTCATTCAATACTCATTCTACTCCCAGGCATGACGAACGCCCAGCCATTCCGGAAAGTTTCCGTCATCGGGGGCGGCGCGTGGGGAACCGCGCTCGCTCATCTTGCGGCGCGCAACGGCGCGGAGACACTGCTGTGGGCTCGCGAGCCCGAAGTCGTCGAGAGCATCAACCGCGAAGCCGAGAACACGTCCTTCCTGCCCGGGGTCAAACTCGATCCGCGGCTTGGCGCCACTGTAGATCTGCAGGCGGCGGCGCGCAGCGACGCGCTGGTTTTCGCCGTGCCATCCCAGTTCGCCCGGGCGACGCTTGAAAAACTGCGCGGTTGGGCGGCCGCAGATGCGCCGCTGGTCTTGTGCTCGAAGGGTATTGAGCGGAAGTCCGACCTGATGCTGACCGAGGTGCTGGCGGCGGTATGGCCGACAGCGTCCGCGGCGGCGCTGTCGGGTCCGAGCTTTGCGAAAGACGTCGCCCGCGGCCTGCCGACGGCGGTCACGCTCGCCGCCTCTGACCCGGCCCTCGGCGCGCGCTGGCTCGCTACTTTGGGCGCGCCGCATTTCCGGCTCTACCTGTCCGACGACCTCATCGGCGCCGAGCTTGGGGGCGCGGTCAAGAACGTACTCGCCATTGCAGCCGGCGCCGTCATCGGACGCGGGCTCGGCGAGAGCGCGCGCGCCGCGCTGATCGCGCGCGGCTTTGCAGAGTTCCAGCGCCTTGGCGTGGCGCTCGGCGCAAAGCGCGAGACGATGGCGGGCCTCTCTGGCCTTGGCGATCTCATTCTCACAGCGTCGTCGATGCAGTCGCGGAACTACTCCCTCGGCTTCGAGCTTGGCCAGGGCGCAAGCCTTCCGGCCATACTCGCGGCGCGCCAATCGGTCGCCGAAGGCGTGGCGACTGCCTCGGCGGTCGTCGCACGCGCTGAAAAAGCGCAGATCGACGTGCCGGTCTGCAAGGCGGTCGCAGACCTCGTCGCCGGCGCCAAGCCCCTCGACGCCATCGTCGCTGAATTGCTGGCGCGGCCGCTGAAGTCCGAGACGGCCTGAAGGTTCTCTCAGCAGGCGTCCGCCGGCCGTTTCAGAAACGTGCGGCAGCTCGACTCGAACGGCCGCGCAGAAAGCCGCGCGTTCCAGCCCGCGGTGAAGGCGCAGCCGCCCTGCTCGCCGAGCTGGGTGCGGCAGACCTCGAAGCCGGTGCGGTATTGCGCGCTCATCACGCCGACATTGCTCGCAGCGAGATCGAAGCCTTCGGAGAAGCAGCCGCACAACGCGGCGTCGCGGGTGCTGCCGGCGATCGGCGTCTGGACCGGGGTTTCATAGCCCTCGCCTGGATTGATCGGCCCGTCGCTGCGCCTTGTCCCGGTGATGATTGCATAGATGGCGACGCCCAGCACGAAGAGCGCCAGAATCCCGCCGAAAACCGCTTCTATTCTCATCCAGCAATCCCCTACGCCACTCTACCTGGCCCCCAAGGCCACGGCCGGATCATAGCCGGAAAAACCGCCCGGCGCGATAGCCGGCGAGGGCCGAGGGAGCCGATCGCGACCGGAAGTTCACCTCCTGTTGCGCCGCGCCAATAGTTTCAGGCGCAAGGCGTTCAGTTTGATGAAGCCTTCGGCGTCCTTTTGATCGTAAACGGCGTCCTCCTCGAAGGTCACATGCGCCATCGAGTAGAGCGATTTCGGCGAGGCGCGGGCGATGACATTGGCGGAGCCCTTGTAGAGCTTCACGGTCACGGTTCCCTCGACATGCTCCTGGCTCTTGTCGATCAGCGCCTGCAGCATCTCGCGCTCGGGGGCGAACCAGAAGCCGTTGTAAATGAGCTCGGCGTAGCGCGGCATGATTTCATCCTTGAGATGTCCCGCGCCGCGATCGAGGGTGATCTGCTCAATGCCGCGATGGGCGGCGAGCAGGATTGCGCCCCCCGGGGTTTCATAAACGCCGCGCGACTTCATGCCGACGAACCGGTTCTCGACGAAATCGAGGCGTCCGACCCCGTGCCGGCGGCCGAATTCGTTCAGCGACGCCAACAGGGACGCAGGCGACAGGGTCTTGCCGTTCACCGACACTGCATCGCCGCGCGTGAAGCCGACTTCGATCGTTTCCGGCTTGTCGGGCGCAGCTTCCGGATCGACCGTGCGCTGATAGACATAGTCCGGCGCCGGCTCGCCGGGATCCTCGAGCACTTTGCCCTCTGACGAGGTGTGCAAGAGATTGGCGTCGATCGAGAAGGGCGCTTCGCCGCGCTTGTCCTTCGGGATCTCCACCTGATGGGTTTCCGCCCACGCAATGAGTTTCGTTCGGCTTGTGAGATCCCATTCGCGCCAGGGCGCGATCACCTTGATGTCCGGGTTGAGGGCGTAGGCGGAGAGCTCGAAACGCACCTGGTCGTTGCCCTTGCCGGTCGCGCCGTGAGCGACCGCGTCAGCGCCGGTTTTCCGGGCGATTTCGACGAGGCGCTTGGCGATAAGCGGGCGCGCGATCGAGGTGCCGAGCTGATACTGCCCTTCATAGAGCGCGTTCGCCCGCATCATCGGGAAGACAAAGTCGCGCACGAACTCCTCGCGCAGGTCCTCGATGAAGATATCCTTCACGCCCGCCCGCTCGGCCTTGCGGCGCACCGGTTCGAGCTCGTCTCCCGATCCCTCGTAGAACTGGCCGAGATCGGCGGTGAAAGTCACGACCTCGCAGCGGTATTCGGCCTGCAGCCATTTGAGGATCACCGAGGTGTCGAGCCCGCCGGAATAGGCGAGCACGACCTTGTTGATGTCCTTGTGTCTGGGCATGGCGATCATCCTCCGCTTATCGCGCTCGCATAGGCGAACCGGGCGTCCCTGCGAAGGGATTTCTGCGGCGCCGGGTCCCGGCGCCACGACGATCGCCGGAAGATTCCCTCGACTTGTTCATCGCCTTTGCTCCTTTCCGTTTTCGCTCAAGGCTTCGCCGTCTCCGCCGCAAGGAACTTTTGCGCGAGAGGATAAGAGTGGAGAGGATGCGCGGGGCGCGCGTGTCCAGTCCTTGGT
>JBEBFW010000073.1:0-13598 GCA_040081755.1 Parvularculaceae bacterium | reverse complement strand
GGTCTCACAGGAGGGTTGAGGCGGAGAAACTCCTTGCTGATCTGGACAAGTTCGCCCGATGGGCGGAGGCGACAATGTCCCATCAGCCCGGCGGCTGAACCCGTCCGCCAAAATCGCCTCGGACAAGAACGCTGTCGTTGAGTGCGACAGACGGCTATGGCGTGCCGGCGCCGACGGCGGCGCCGTCATTCAGCGCCAGCCAGTCCTCCCGCGTCAATCCGAGTTCTATGTCGAGAAAAGTCGGCACGATGCGCCACACCCGCCGCGAGCGCGCATTGGAAAGGATGACGATGCCGACACCGCTCTCGGGGAGAAACGCGATCTGCGCGGCGTAGCCGTCTACCGTTCCCGAATGGGTGATCAGCTTGCGGCCCTCATAGCTGTAGATGCGCCAGCCGTAACCATACTGGGTCGCGCCGAACCGCGTTGAGACGGGGCGGATGCGCGCGGTTTCGGGCGGCGTCGAGACCTGCGGCGCATGAATGAGGGCGAGCGTCGCCGGGCTGAGAACCTCCGGCCGCAAACCCATTTGCGCCTTCAGCCACTCCGCCATGTCGAGGATCGACGCGTTGACGCCACCGGACGCCGGCGTCTTGTAATAGGCCGCTTTGACTGGAACGGCCCGCCAGGGGCCGTAGGCGGTCGAGCCTTTCTTTCTGTCGCGCGAGTGGGGCCGCGCCCAGGAGGCGCTCTCCTTCAGTCCGGTCTCGCTGACCGATGCGGTCGTCATGCCGAGCGGCCCGAACAGCTTCTCTTCGACAATATCCGCATACGGCTTGCCGTATACGGACGACAGCGCCCGGCTGATGAAGTCGAAGACGATATTCTGATAGGCGTAGCAGCGGCCCACAGGGCAGGCGAGGGAAACGTCCGCGTATCGTGGCAGGATGTCGTCGATCGGAACCCCCTCTTCGAGAAGATTGTCGTAGGCGTAAGGCGGCAGCCCGCTGCGATGGCTCATCACATGGCCGAGCGTCAGCGACGCCTCAGCCCCGCCCATGAGCGCAAAGCCCGGCGCATAGCGCGCTGCGGAATCGTCTACGGAAAGCCGCCCTTCCGCGAATGCGATCCCCGCAAGACTTGAGGCGATTCCCTTCGACAGCGAGGCTATGCGAAAGACGGTGCCCGGCTCCACGACCTGTGTCCCGGCGGCGTCGATCACGCCGTAGGTCTTCAAAAGCGTCGTTTCGCCGCCAGAGACGACCGCTACAGCGAGGCCGACGAAATCGCCTGTCGCAAAGGCCGCGTCGAGGGTCGTCTCAAACTCGGCGATACGCGCGGGCTCGTCAGCGGCCGGAGGAGGAGGCGTGACCTCCTTTGCGAGACCGGATCCGGCGATCGCGGCGCAAAACGCCGCCGCTGCAACGGCCCGCAGCGCCGCGTGACGCATATCGATCCCCTCCGACATGAGACGATTAATAAGAGAGCGCGTCATTCCGTCAATGGGCGCGCAGAAAGATCGGCTTTAGGCCGCGGCGGCGATCACGCGGTTGCGTCCGCCCGATTTCGCCGCATAGAGCGCCTCGTCGGCGCGCTTGATGAGGCGCTGGGGCGAATCGTCTTTCGGTCCGTCCTCCGTCGAGGCGATGCCGACGGAGACCGTCACCTGAAGCTCGTCGCGCCCACCATTGATGACGAGCCTGTGGGCCGCCACCTCTTGGCGAAGCCGCTCGGCGACGATTCGGGCGGATTCCCGTTCCGTATCCGGCATCGCGATCAGGAACTCCTCGCCCCCGTAGCGACAGGCGAGGTCGATCCCGCGCACCGAACCGCGCACACGCTCGGCGAACTCGCGGATAACCTGATCGCCAATATCGTGTCCGTAGGTGTCGTTGACCGACTTGAAGTGATCGAGGTCGAGCACCATCACCGAAAGCGGCCGGCCGGTCCAGAACGCGCGATCGAACATGGCGGAGAGATGGCTTGCGAGATAGCGGCGATTGTAAAGGCCAGTCAGCTCGTCCGTAATCGCCATTTCGAGGCTCGCCTGAAAGGACAGACGAAGGTGGTCGTTGTAGCGTTTGCGCCGGATTTGCGTCGCCACGCGGGCGCTCAGTTCGTTCTTGTCGACCGGCCGCGACACGTAATCATTGACGCCGATATCGAGGGCGCGGACGAGCTTTCGGGTGTCGCCCTGGCGCACGATCGTCAGGATGGGCGTGCGCCGCGTCTCCTCGAATGAGCGAATCGACGAGCAGAGGCGCAAAGGGTCGATCGCTTCAATCGCCATGTTGATGATGACGAGATCGAAGTCGCCTGAACGCACGCGCGTCATGGCGACTTCCGGATCGCCCTCGATCGCCACCTGATAATCCGGACCAAGGTTGACGCGCAGCTTCTGCGCCTGTTCCGCCTGATCGTCGATGATCAGGATGCGGCGCTCCTCGCCGTCGAGCTCAGGGGCCCATTCGGCGGGCTCAGCCATGCAGAGCTCCTTGCTCGTCGCATAGCGCAGGCGAAGCTGATCGGTCTCCACCTTGAGGCGCGTCAGGCTGCGCACCCGGGCGAAAAGCGCGATGTCCTCGACGGGCTTGGTCAGGAAATCGTCCGCCCCCGCCTCAAGTCCCGCGATGCGATCCGCCTGCTGCTCAAGCGCGGTCACCATCACGACCGGAATATGGGAGGTTTCCGGCGTCCTCTTGATGAGGCGGCAGGCTTCGAATCCGTCCATGCCGGGCATCATCACATCGAGAAGGATGATATCCGGCTGCTCGGCTTTCGCCCGCTCGACCGCTTCACGTCCCGAAAAGGCCGTGATCACGTCGAAATATTCGGCCCTCAGCTTCGCCTCGAGCAATTTTACGTTGGGCTCAAGGTCGTCGACGACCAGTACGCGCGCCGTCATGGGCTCCCCGCCGATGAATCAAGTTGTCGCGAGTTTGTTAGCCCAAATGTCTTTTTACTTTGTCAAGAAAGCCGGCCACCGAGATCGGCTTGGCGATGTAATCTTCGCAGCCGCCGGCCCGGATTCGCTCCTCGTCGCCCTTCATGGCGAAGGCGGTGACCGCAATCACCGGGATCTTCGCAAGGCTCGGGTTCGCCTTCAGCTCTTTGGTGACCTGGAGTCCTGAAATCTCGGGCAGCTGAATGTCCATGATGATGAGGTCGGGGCGCGTCTCGGCGGCGAGCCGCAAGGCGTCTGCGCCGTTGCGCGCCAGGATGGTCTGATAGCCATGGGCCTCCAGCAGGTCGTGGAAGAGCTTCATGTTGAGCTCATTGTCCTCAACGATGAGGATCTTCCTGCGAGGCGCGAAGTCGGGTTTTTCCATTGCCGCCATTATAGGCCTTTGCGAAACTCGGGCGCCGGGAAAGTCTTGCCGATTCCGCAGTTATCGCTCCAAAGGTGTTAATCGATTGTTTATCGTGGAGCCGCGTTCGGGGATCCTCCATGACCGCGCAGATTAACGAAAAGCTAACGGCGTTTTGCCGGCGTTGTCTGAAGACAGCGCGCACCGATTCGTGCTCGTGCGAATCGCCGTCGATCGCGCGCCATGAAGAGCTCGGCGCCCTCGCCATCGCTCATATCGACTGCGACGCATTCTACGCCTCGATCGAGAAGCGCGACGATCCTTCGCTTACGGACAAACCGCTGATCGTGGGCGGCGGCGTCCGGGGCGTTGTCTCGACCTGCTGCTACATCGCACGCACCTACGGCGTGCGCTCGGCGATGCCGATGTTCAAGGCGCTCGCCGCGTGCCCGCAGGCAGTGGTCGTCAAGCCGAACATGCGCAAATACGCCGAAGCGGCGCGCCAAATCAGGAACTTGATGGCGACGCTGACGCCGCTCGTCGAACCCCTTTCGATCGACGAGGCGTTCCTGGACCTGCGCGGGACGGAGCGCGTCCACGGCCTCGAGCCCGCCCGCGCGCTCGCCCGGCTGCAGAATGAGATACGGCGCGAGATCGGCGTCACCGTTTCCATCGGCCTCAGCTGCAACAAGTTTCTTGCGAAGATCGCCTCCGATCTCGACAAGCCGGACGGCTTCTCCGTCATCGGACGAAAAGAATCGAAGGCGTTTCTGGCGCGCCAGCCGGTGCGGCTCATCTGGGGCGTTGGCCCTGCCTTCGGAGAGAGCCTCGCGAAAGACGGGTTTGCGACGATCGGCGATTTGCAGAAGGCGGACCCCGCCGCCCTGGCGCGCCGCTATGGCGAGCTGGGCCTGCGGCTTGCGCGCCTAGCGAACGGCGAGGACGCGAGGGCCGTTAGCCCGTCGCGCGAAGCCAAAACCGTTTCCGCCGAGACGACATTCAATCAGGACATCGGCGACCTCGCCCGGCTCGAAGACATGCTCTGGGGTCTTTGCGAGAAGGTCGCGCGCCGCATGAAAGCCGACGGTCTCGCCGGGCGGACCGTGACGCTGAAACTGAAATCGCCGGACTTCCGCATTCTCACCCGCCGCACGACGCTCGCTCGCTCGAGCAATCTGGCGCGCACCCTCTTCGCCGCAGCCCAGCCTTTGCTGCGCGAAGCTCACGAGGGGCGCCGCTGGCGCCTCATCGGCGTTGGCTATTCGGACCTCGCGCCGGCAACTGAGGTCCAGCAAGCCGAGCTGTTCGATGCGCCCGACACGCGCCTCGCCGCGCAGGAGGCCGCCATCGACCGCATTCGCGAGCGATTCGGAAACGCAGCGATCGGCTCCGGGCGCAGCTTGCGCACGAGCGAGGATTGAAGAATGGTGGCGCATCAGGCGAGAGGATCGCGATGGGCAGAATCGACAAGAAGCTGGCGGAACTCGGCATCGCGCTTCCCTCCCCGGTCGCGCCCGTCGCGACCTATGTTCCCTATGCGATCGCCGGCAATCTGGTTTTCATCTCCGGCCAGATCTCATTTTCCGGCGGCGTGCTGATCAAGGGCCGCCTCGGGGCCGACATGGACATCGAGAAAGGTCAGGAAGCGGCGCGCGCCTGCGGACTCAATCTGCTCGCGCATCTGAAGACGGCGTGCAGCGGCGACCTCGATCGCGTGCGGCGCGTCGTCAAGCTTGGCGCGTTTGTGTGCTGCACACCCGACTTCGTCGATCAGCCCAAGGTCGCCAATGGCTGTTCCGATCTCATGGTCGCCGTCTTCGGTGAGACAGGCCGCCATGCGCGGGCCGCCGTCGGCGCGCCGGCGCTTCCCCTGGGGGCGGCGGTCGAGATCGACGGCGTCTTCGAGATCGCCTGATGGCGGACGGGGGTGACAGCCCGCATGTATCGACCCATCGCGGTCTTGGGTCGATTTCGCCTGCCGTGTGGAACGGTTGCGCCGGCGTTCGCGATCCATTCGTGTCGCATGAATTCCTGTCCGCCCTCGAGGTCTCCGGCTCGGTCGGCGCGGAGACCGGCTGGACGCCCGCGCATCTCCTGCTTGAGGGCGGCGGCGCGCTGCTCGGCTGTGCGCCGGTTTATCTCAAAACCCACAGCTTCGGCGAGTATGTGTTCGATCATCACTGGGCGGAAGCCTTTGAGCGCGCCGGCGGGCGATACTATCCGCGCCTCGTCTGCGCCGCGCCCTTCTCGCCTGTGCCGGGCCCGCGCCTTTTGGCTGAAACGGCGACCGCGAAGTCCGCGCTGGCCGCGGCGCTGATCGCGACGGCCAGCGAAGCGAGCGCTTCCTCCGTGCACGTAAATTTCGTCGAATCCTGCGACGAGGCGGCGCTCGTCGCGGCCGGGTTCCTGCCGCGCCGGGGCCTGCAGTACCACTGGTCCAACCGAGGCTATGGCAGCTACGAGGATTTTCTCGCGGCCCTCTCCGCCCGAAAGCGGAAGCAGATCAGGCGCGAGCGCAAGGAGGCGGCGGCCGGCGTGGAGATCAGGCGCCTTCGCGGCGCAGAGATCAGCGCCCGCTACTGGGACGCCTTCTGGGATTTCTATCAGGACACCGGCTCGCGCAAATGGGGCCGGCCCTATCTGACGCGCGACTTCTTCACCCGCATCGCCGCCAGCATGAGCGAGCGCCTGCTGCTCATCGTGGCCGAACGCGCCGGAGAGCCGATCGCCGGCGCGCTCAACTTCATCGGCGATGACGCCCTTTACGGCCGCTATTGGGGGTGCACGGAGGAGCGTCCGTTCCTGCACTTCGAGCTGTGCTATCATCAAGCGATCGAGTTCGCCATCGAGGCGGGGCTCGCGCGCGTCGAGGCGGGCGCGCAGGGCGAGCACAAGATCGCGCGCGGCTATGAGCCCGTCGCCACCCGCTCCGCGCACTGGATCGCCGACCCTCCATTCCGGCGCGCAATCGAGAAATATCTCACTGAAGAACGCACGCAGGTCGCAGCGCAGATAGAGGCGTTGAGAGCGGAGACGCCGTTCAGACGAGAGCAATGATGGAAGAAGTTGTATGCGTCGCCCGATTCCGAAGTGAAATCGAAGCTCGCCTGGCTGCAGGGTATCTGGAGGCGCATGGCCTGAACCCCGCGCTCCCGGACCTTCAGACTCTGGGCATTGGGCCCTATTACGCCGACGGGTACCGACTGGTTGTTCCACAGCACGAAGGCGCCGAAGCCCGAACGCTCCTCGACCAAGCCAATCAAGCCGAGGCTCGCAACAGCTTTGCGAGCGATGGGCTTACCTGCCCGGCGTGCGGCGGCGTAGATTTGAGGCCTGTCGAACCCGGACTTCTGTCCATGCTGCTGCGCACTGTCGGCGTTGGACGACCAACCAGGTCCCGGTGCGCCTCATGCGGCGTCCTTTGGGAGAAAGAAGGAACGCAATGACTCTAATTGCCGCCTACGACCCGAACAACATCTTCGCGAAGATCATCCGAGGCGAGATTCCAGCGATCAAGATCCATGAAGACGACGACACCCTAGCCTTCATGGATATCTTTCCGCAGACGGAGGGCCATGCGCTGGTCATCCCAAAGCTGGCGCAGGCGACCTCGCTCTTCGACGCGTCGCCTGAAGCGTTGGAGACCCTCATCGTCGCCGTGCAGAAAATCGCCAAGGCCGTCGAAGCGGCGCTGAAGCCGGACGGCATGCGCATAATGCAGTTCAACGGGTCCGAGGCAGGACAGACTGTCTTCCATATCCACTTTCACATCGTGCCGATCTATGCGGGCCAACAGGCGCGCGCTCATGCCGGCGGCGCGCCGGCCGATCAGGCCCGCCTCAAGGAACTGGCGCAGCGCATCGCGGCGGCGCTTTGAGAAAAATGTCAGACGGCCTGTAAGCCGGGTTCTGTTCTCCCTTTCAGGAGCGGCGACCATTCCTCTGGGACGGCGCTTGCGCGCCGCCTCAAGCAACCAACCCGGACCGCTCAGCGCGGAGAGGCGCCTGTCCCCCCGCCTTTCGGCAAGGCGGACGCGCGGTCCCTATTCGGTCTTGCTCCGGGCGGGGCTTGCCATGCGCGGTCCATTGCTGGCCCGCCGGTGCGCTCTTACCGCACCTTTTCACCCTTGCTCCGGCCACCGCTCTTTCGAGCTAGGCCGCAGCGGTTCGATCTCTGTGGCGCTATCCCTCGGCGCATCGCTGCGCCGGCCGGGCGTTACCCGGCGCCCTCTCTCCGTGGAGCCCGGACTTTCCTCTTTGCTTGCGCAAAGCGGCCGCCCGGCCGTCTGACATTTCAGATGTCAGGTTTGGGACCCTCAGTGTCAAGCAGCGGCCGGCCGATCGGTCAGAACCGCGATTTCTCGATCAGCGCCAGCGCGCCGCCGGCGAGAAGCTCCAGGGCGACAGCCCGCCCCAGCTCGCGCGGGCGGTCAATCGCGCCCTCGCTTTCGGCCTCGATGATCTCGCGGCCGTCGAGGCTCAAGACCGCCGCCTTGAGGCGCATTCTCTCGCCCTTGAGCGTCGCGTGCGCGCCGATGGGAGAATGACAGTGCCCGTTCAGAACCCAGAGCGTTTCGCGTTCGGCGAGGGCCTCAACGCGCGCTTGGCGGTCGTCGATCGCCGCGAGCCGGCGCCGCGTCTCCCAGGCGTCTCCAGGGCATTCGACCGCCACGATCCCCTGCCCTGCGGACGGCAGCATCTCGTCGGGCGAGAACGCCCGTGCGATGCGTGCTTCAAGGCCGACGCGCTTTAGTCCCGCAGCCGCCATGACGAGCGCGTCCGCCGGCCCGACGGGGGCGCCGACGGGGAGCTTCTGCAACGCGCCCTCGTCGAGCTTCCTGACGCGCGTGTCCGCGGCGCCGCGATAGTGAATAATCTCCGCCTGCGGATAAAGACGCCGCAGGAACGCCGCGCGCCGAACCGAATCGGTGCCGATCCTGAAGCCGGATCCCTTCGCCTGCTCGAACGCGGCGAGCATGACGCCGGGGCGCAGCACCAGCGCGTCGGCAGCCGATCCGCGCGTCAAATAGGCCGCGGCCACGAGACCGGGCGTCTCCTCGTCGCCCGGCATGTCTTTCAAAGAATGCATGGCGGCTTCGATCTCGCCCCTTAGCATCGCGGCTCTGATCTCGGCCACAAAGGCCCCGCCCTTGCCGCCATGCGCGTCGAGGCGCGCGGTCAAGTCCCGGTCGCCTTGCGGCGTGAAGCGCACGATCTCGGGAAGGATGTCCGCCCACGCTGCTTCAAGCGCGCGCGCGACTTCATCCGTCTGCGCCAGCGCCATGACGCTCGATCTGGTGCCGATCCGGAATGGTTCGCTCATCGGGTCGTGTCGCTCCCATCGCGAATGCAATCTTGTGCCGGAGGCCAAGGCTACCTGATCGCCCGCCGCAAGACCTCAATTTCCGCATGAGCCGTGCCGATCTCCGGCCGGTCAGCCGCGAGACGCAAGTCGCGAAGGCGTTCGAGCGAAGCGATCAGAACGGGAAGCGGCGGACCGCTCGCGGTCAGTTGGGCCATGTGCTTTTCGCTGAGGGCTCTGGACGGCCCGACAATGAAACGCGCCACGAGCTGGTCATGGTGCTGCGCCGCCGTCCGCCCATGCGCCGCTGCGACGCCGAGATAGGCAGCGGCGTTCTTGCGGAACCACCCGGTTTTCCCTTGCGCGGGCGCGGACTCCAGAAAAGTATCGAGAAAGTTGCGACGCCGCATGCAGTCGCGCAAGGACTGCTGGTCCTCCGGGCGCATGAACAGCATCTTCTCGACCAGAAGCTGCGAGTAGTAGGGATCGTTGGCGCGGCAGAGGCCCAACAGCAGGTCGATTTCGTTGATGCCGGAAAAATCGCCGGCGTTGGCGCCGCGATATTCGCTCCGACCTACCCGATAAGTCTTGTAATAAGGCCGTACGCTGAAGAAAAACCGGTCTGCATCCAGCCTCGAGAACAGGATGTCGTTGTACGTTGCGACATCTTCCAGCGCCGCCTTCGCGTCTTCAAACAAAGTCTCGGCGACTGGATGCGAGACGCCGAGCGGGCAGATGCGCATCAACGCGTCGGAGGCGCGCTTGTAGGCGAGAATGCCGCGCGTGTTGTAGTCGAGGAAAAGGAACTCGTCCTTCAGCGAAGTGAAGCTCTTTTGCTTTCCGTTCACAGCGGCGTTGTGCGTCGCAAGATGGCTCGTCGCGAAGCGCGGCGCGACGCCGAGCGAGGCCGCAACGTGAAGCCCCAGAGCAGACGCTTCTTCATGCGGCGAGCGCATCTCCCGCGCCGGGTTGGTCAACTCGTGACGGCGGAGGGACGCCATATATAGCCCTAGATCGCCGAGCATATCGAAGGCGCGGTCAAAGCCCTCGTCGGTGTTGCCTTCATCCTTCAGCGCCCGGACGAAAGCGCGGCCCTCCTCCATGATCTGCGCCTTCAGGGGATCGCCGGCGCCATCGACTTCGGCGCGGTCCGGCTGGGCGAAATAAAGCTCCTCAAGCGCCGTGTTAAGCTCGACGAAAGTCGTCCTGATCCAGCGGTCGAAGGCTTCGACGTTGCGGCTCATGGTTCAGACCAGCGCCACGGCGCGCACGGGGCTCCCCGAACCGTTCAGGATCTTCAGCGGCGTTGCGATGATGACAGATCCCGTCGGCGGCAGCCGGTCGAGATTGGTCATGCACTGAAGGCCGTATTTGCCCGCTCCGTGCATCAAATGATGGCAGGGATACTGCGGCTCGAAGCGGAACGCCTGACCGGCGTCGGTGCCGACGCATTCCGTGCCGAAGCCGATGACATCGCGCTCGATCATCCATTTGACCGCCCCGGCCTCGGGCCCTGGCGAATGGCCGCCGTCAGCCTGCATGTTGGTGTAGTTCTTCGGATCGGCGACCTTGCGCCAGTCCGTGCGCATGAAAACCCAGGCGCCTCCGGGGACGCGGCCGTGCGCGCGTTCGAAGGCCTCGAGTTTGTCCGTCGTCAGAATGTAGCCCTTGTCGGCGGCGGTCTCCTTCGTGCAATCGATGACGCACGCGGTCGCAATGAACTGCGCGGGACGAATGGTGTCGACCGCATTTTCCTTCAGATCCCTGCCGGTGATCCAGTGAATGGGCGCGTCGAAATGCGTGCCCGTGTGCTCGCTCACCGTGAAGTTGTTCCAGTACCAGGCGGGGCCTTTCTCGTCATACCGCGAGATCTCCTTCTTCACGAAGGGAGAGGCCTGACCGAACTCGGGGGGGAGCGTGATGGTCGGGTAGTCAGGACGGAGCGTCTCGGTAAGATCGATCACGCTGACGGCGCCGGAACGAAGGGACGCCACAAGATCGGTAAGGACGGGATTGGACATTTGGACCTCGCGGAGGGGCGTTCGCGAACCTAGCCGCGCCGCGCGCGCAAGGCCAGATGTGGGCCGGGGCAGCGACCTCACCCGGCGGCGGCGCGCCCGAGGTTGAAGCCAGCGAGATAGGCCGACAGCCAGGGCGCAAATCGCGAGGCCATGTCGAACATGCGATCGTCGATTCGCTTGATGTTCTCGTCGATGTTGAAGCCAAAAAAATAGTCCGAGATCATCGCGGCGGTAAAGAGCGCGATCAGCAGGTGGGAATAGAGAAAATGGACCGAACGGGCGAAGAATTTCGCGACGAAGGACGAACCCGCCTCCGCCGTCTCGTAGCGCCAGCGGCCGCCCGCGAAGCCAAAAAGCGGCATGAGCGTCAGGTAGAAAACGGTGGCGACGGGGAGCTTCAGCCCGAGGAGCTGGGTCGTCCCGTAATAGGGATCCTCGCGTACGACATAGGCCCAAAGCCCGGTGATGCCGGCGAAGATCAGCGCGCTCGACAGGTATCCGCCGGTGACGCCCGCGCCTCGTCGCGCATCGCCTGAGTCGCGCGCCGCCATAGGGGTTCAGGGCTCCTCGATCTCGCTTTCACGATAGAGCCGGCCGAGAAGCCCGGCGAAGACGCCGTAGGTGAAGAAGGTCACGAACATCTGGAAGACGATCTTGAAGATATTCCACGACCACAGGAACACCGGCACGACCCACTGCCCCTCCTCGCCGCTGTTGGCTAGCCGGGTCGCGCTGATGGTCGCCGAGAAAAGAACATTTAGCGCGATCCACGCCTGCGCGAACAGGAAGTTCAGCGAGAAGAATACGGCGGCGAGGAAGGCGCACAAAAGCAGCAGCGCCAGAAAAATCCAGATGAGGCGCCATCCCCTCGTGACGCGGCCATTGCCCCTGAAGCTCAGGCTGCGGCGGCAAACGGCGATGCCGGCGTAGGGAAGCGCGCGGATACTGCCGTAAAGGAGAATGACGATCGCCATCGCGAAAATGGCGACGTAGTGCTCAATCCCGGCGCGGAGTTCGAGCGGCACTTGATCCAGAAGGAACATCCAGAGGAGCCCGACAGCGCCGCCGCCCGCGATTAGGGAGCCGACGGCGCGCACGAGGACCCCGCCGCCGCCCTCTCTCACCCCGCGGGGCCGGAAATGCGCGAACAGAACGCCCCACGCAATCAACGCAAACGGCGCCGCGGCGGCGGCCACAGGAAGACCAAGCGAGTACACCCAAAGCCGCCCCTGACCGGCATAGTAATCGGTCGCCGGAATGATCTCGACCGTGTGCAGACTATCTGGATTGGGAAACGCGGCGTAGTACTGGGACAGCACCTCCGAGATGTAATTGATGACGTAGAGCGCCGTCACCGCCATGGGCAGGAGAAGCAGCGCGGGCAGGATCAGGAAAGAAAAGAGATAAGCGAGGATGAAGCGCAGCTGATCTGGGCCGAAAGGCAGCCTCATCGCGCCCGGCGCCGGCCGTTCGCCGAGCCCCGCATAGCGCGTCAGCGGCGCCATGAACGAGGAAATGAGGACAAGCTGAAGCGCGATGCTGCCGAACACAACCCAAAGCGTCAGCGTCCTGTCGTTCATCAATGCCCCGCTCCAGAGCATCACCAGCGCCTGTTGCGCTTCCCCATAGGTGGCGACATCGGCGAAACTGATGAAGCGTCCGGTGGCGATCGACAGGATCGAGAACACGGTCGCCATGTCGAGAACGAGAAGGAGCGTGACGGGAAGCCAGGCGACGCGCAGGATCGTCTCCATGCGCTGCAGGCCGAAGCTCAGCGAAAACCCGACGATGGAGAAAATTCTGCCGATGACGGCGGCCGGACCCATGCGCATGCCCCTCTTTAACCGAGCCGCGCATATTCGAGGCGGCGTTCCCCTGCACCCTTTGTTACAGGATCACCAGCCAGCGGCAAAGCGTCGGCACGCACGGGAAGAGCCCGCGCGACGCTTGAAAAGGCGCCGTCGAGACGCCATCAACAGCGCCGGCGAGATATTTACGATGCGATGATGCAAAAGAGCGACTCTGTTCATGTGATCGGCGGCGGCCTCGCCGGTTCGGAAGCTGCATTCCAGGCGGCGGAAGCCGGTTGCCAGGTCACGCTCCATGAGATGCGCCCGGTGCGCGCAACCGAAGTCCACAAGACGCCGGACTTGGCGGAACTCGTTTGCTCGAATTCCTTTCGCTCCGACGATGTAGATTACAACGCCGTCGGGCTCCTTCACGAAGAGATGCGGCGGCTGAGCTCGCTCATCATGGCCTGCGCCGATGCGCACAAAGTGCCGGCCGGCTCCGCGCTCGCCGTCGATCGGAACGGCTTTTCGGCGGCCGTGACGGCAGCGATCGAAGCTCACCCGCGCATCGACATCGTGCGCGAGGAAATCGGAGGTTTGCCGCCCGCCGACTGGGGCAATGTCATCATCGCAACTGGCCCCTTGACCGCCGCGCCGCTGGCCGCGGCCATCCGTACCCTGACGGGCGAGGACGCGCTCGCCTTCTTCGACGCCATCGCGCCGATCGTGCATCGCGAGTCGATCGATTTCGACATCGCCTGGTTCCAGTCGCGCTACGACAAAAAAGGTCCGGGCGGCGACGGGGCCGATTACGTGAACTGCCCAATGGACGAAGCGGAGTACGCCCGATTCTACGACGCGCTCATGGCCGCCGAGAAAACGGAGTTCAAGGAGTGGGAGAAGTCGACGCCCTATTTCGAGGGATGCCTGCCCATCGAAGTAATGGCCGAGCGCGGCCGCGACACGCTCCGCTTCGGACCGATGAAGCCGGTTGGGCTTGCCGATCCGCGCACCGGGAAGCGTCCCTACGCCGTCGTGCAGCTGAGACAGGACAATGCGCTCGGCACGCTGTTCAATATGGTCGGCTTCCAGACGAAACTGAAATACGCCGCGCAGGCCGACGCCTTCCGCCTGATCCCGGGGCTTCAACGCGCCGAATTCGCCCGCCTCGGGGGCATTCACCGCAACACCTTCATTAATTCGCCAAAACTGCTCGATGCGTCATTGCGCATGAAGAC
>JBEBFW010000072.1:0-13641 GCA_040081755.1 Parvularculaceae bacterium | reverse complement strand
GGGGGCGCACGATCTTTCGTGAGCCCGCCGCGCTCCTCGGGCGCGCCGGGGTCGAAGCGACGGCGCCGCTCGCGGTCGCGCCAGGAACGGCCGCGCTGTGGGACAATCGCTTCATTATCGAGAACCGCGGCGGCGACCCGCTCATCGTCGAACCGTTCGGAAAGGGCCCGGCGACGGCCATCGGAGAAGCCGCCAGACTCGCCGGATGCCCACCGGAGGCGCTGGCGGGCGCGCCTGCGGCGGCAGGCCGTCTCATCGGAGGCGGCGGCGACATCAGGCGCTTCAGCCTCGCGCCGGAGCGTTTCGACGGAAAAGTGATGCGGATTCCCTAAAACTTTGAACAATCTGCGCCCCGACCCTTGGCGCTCGGCTTTCTTAACTCCTATCTTCTAGGTCTCATTGAACCTCGGGAAGCCGCCGCCGGGCGCTTTCCCTTCCAAGGATGGCGCATGAACGGACGCAATCTTCTCATCTGGGGCCTCGTCTTTGTCTTCTTCGTCATCGCCCTGCAGCTCTTCCAGTTCAATACGCCGGGTCATGCGCCAGAGCCGCTGACCTACTCCCAGTTCATGGACAAGGTCGCCGAGGGCGCCGTCACGTCCGTCAAGATCGACGGCGCGCGGGTCATCGGCGATCTCAGCGAAGGCAAGAAGTTCGTCACCATCATTCCGGAGGAGGCGGTGGGCGCGCTGGCCGACCGTCTCGACGCCGCGAACGTCAACATCGATTTCGCCCAGCCGGAAGAGTTGCCGCTGGCGCTGTCCCTCTTGTTCAACATTCTGCCGTTCCTGATCTTCCTCGCCTTCATCTTTTTCGTCATGCGCCAGATGCAAGGCGCCGGCGGCAAGGCGATGGGCTTCGGCAAGAGCCGCGCGAAGCTGCTGACCGAGCGCCAGGGCCGCGTCACCTTCGACGACGTGGCCGGCATCGACGAGGCGAAGGAAGAGCTCGAGGAGATCGTCGAGTATCTCAAAGACCCGATGAAATTCCAGCGCCTCGGCGGCAAGATTCCGAAGGGGGCGCTCCTTGTCGGTCCGCCGGGCACCGGCAAGACGCTGCTTGCGCGGGCGATCGCCGGCGAAGCGAATGTGCCGTTCTTTACGATCTCCGGTTCCGATTTCGTCGAGATGTTCGTCGGCGTCGGCGCGAGCCGCGTGCGCGACATGTTCGAGCAGGCAAAAAAGAACGCGCCCTGCATCATCTTCATCGACGAAATCGACGCGGTCGGGCGCCATCGCGGCGCCGGCCTTGGCGGCGGCAATGACGAGCGCGAGCAGACGCTGAATCAGCTCCTCGTCGAGATGGACGGGTTCGAGGCGAACGAGGGCATCATCCTCATCGCCGCCACCAACCGACCGGACGTGCTCGATCCGGCGCTCTTGCGCCCGGGCCGTTTCGATCGGCAGGTCGTCGTTCCGAACCCGGACGTTGTCGGCCGCGAGAAGATCTTGAACGTGCACGTCAAGAAAGTGCCGCTGGCGCCGGACGTGATCCTGAAGACCATCGCGCGCGGCACGCCGGGCTTTTCGGGCGCAGATCTCGCCAATCTGGTCAACGAGGCCGCCTTGCTCGCCGCGCGGCGCGGCAGGCGTTTCGTGACGGCGAAGGAGTTCGACGACGCCAAGGACAAGGTCCTGATGGGCGCCGAGCGCCGCTCGCTCGTCATGACCGAGGATGAAAAGAAACTCACCGCCTATCATGAAGCGGGACACGCCCTTGTCGGTCTCTCGATCCCGGGCAACGATCCCGTGCACAAGGCGACCATCATTCCGCGCGGGCGCGCCCTCGGCATGGTGCAGTATCTGCCGGAGCGCGACCGCTATTCGATGAGCCTCGAACAGATGAAGGCGCGCATCGCCATGGCGATGGGCGGGCGCGTCGCGGAAGAGATGAAATTCGGCAAGGAGAAAGTGACATCCGGCGCCCAGTCGGACATCGAGCACGCGACCAAGATCGCGCGCGCCATGGTCACGCAGTACGGCCTCTCCGAAAAGCTCGGCCCCATCGCCTGGGCGGAAGACGAAGGCGAAGTGTTCCTCGGCCAGTCGATCGCGCGCACCAAATCGATTTCGTCCGACACGGCCAAGCTCATCGAAGACGAAATCAAACGCTTCGTCGTCGAGGGCTATGAGCGCGCGCGCAAAGTGTTGACCGATCGCGGCCGCGAATGGGAAGACCTCGCGCACGCCCTGCTTGAATACGAAACCCTCACCGGCGAAGAGATCAACAAGATCCTCGCCGGCGAGAAAATCGTTCGCGAAGAACAGATCGACGCCTCGCAGCCCCCCCCGCCAGCCTCCGTTCCGACGACCGGCGGCGCGAGGCCTGCGGGCGGTCCAGGCCTTACGCCGAGCCCCGCGGGGGCGTAAGGCCAGCGTTCTGGTTTGGCTTTGCGGACCGCCACATCGGTCGATTTCCCCTATTGGGCGAAACGCTCATCAGGCAGTTTACCATGTCGATTTGATTGCATGCTGATATTGCAGTATGAGACCCTCAATTGGGGGGCTCAAATGAAAAAAGCCGCTACTTTCTCCTTGGTTTGTTTCGCGAGCATTTTGACAATAGCCGACGCTGCGGCAGCTACAGTCAGCTACACGCGAATCGCCGCAACGGGGAGCCAGTTTGTCTCGCTGGGCGGCAATCCCTCAATCAACAACAACGGCATCCTCGTGTTCTCGGCGGGGAACGCTCCAGTAGGCCCAATGCCCAATGGAGGAAATTCGATTAACGTTGGGTCAGGGGCCGGCGCCACGCAGATTGCAGAAAGTCTGGTCGAGTTTTCGAGTTTGGGTCCGGCGAGCATCAACGACCAAAACCAGGTCATATTTCGGGGGCAAAAACGCTTACCTCCCGGCTCTTTTCCGTCCGCCCCGTCTCTGATCTATGTCAACACCAACGGTGTTTCAGGAGCGGCCTCCAGCATACCTTCGACAAGCGGAAATATCAATTTCTCCATAAACGATACGGGCGATATCGCCTTTGCCGAACTACAAGTGTCGCCTGATGTCCGCTTTACGGTCAATCGGGTGATCGGCGGGGCGACTGGCGAAGTCGTCAATAGCGACGGCGAACTCTCATCGTTCGGTCGTCCCATCATAAATAATGCTGGAGATATTATCTTCCGCGAGACGTTCGATCCGGATGCAAATGACAATCAGTTCAGGAGACTTACACTATTTTCTAAAGGCGAATATTCTACGATCGCCGATGCCGCCGGAGAGTTCTCAGGCTTCGGCTTTTACGCGCTGAATGACGTTGGCGCTATTGCGTTTGAGGCGGCTCTCGATGATGGCGGCTCCTTCATCTATCTTTATGAAAACGGCGTCACGACGCCGATTTTCGACAGCAGCAGCTCCGCGTCCACCTTGGGTCAATTGTCCATTAACAACAACGGCGATGTGTTGTTTGGGAGGGGGACAGATGGGGGCGTTCTTAAGATCTTCCTCTATAGCGGCGGATCGTTGATCACCCTTCTGTCGAGCGGTGATGTGCTGGACGGCCTCGTAGTCCAATCCATGTCGCTCGGCGCCGATGCGCTGAACGACAAGGGCGAGTTTGCGTTCGGCGTCCGCTTCTCTGACTTTAGTCAGGCAATCTATCGTGGGATCATTGGGTCAACCAGCGCTGTGCCGCTACCGGCTGCCTTGCCGCTTTTCTTACTCGGCGTGGCCGGCCTTGCAGTGCGGCGACGAGCGGTTTCCTGAACGACGGCCGGTCGGAGCGTTTGTGCGGAGGGTGAGGGATTCCGGGCCGTTTCCTTGCCGTGGAACACGTTAGGCGCGACAAGCGAAAACGCAGGCAACCGGAGTGCGCCGCGAGTGACCCCCCAAGGCGCTGAGAGGCGCCTCCCCCTCCTCATGGGCGTCGTCAATGTGACGCCCGATTCATTCTCCGACGGCGGAGCGTTTCTCGATCCCGGCCGCGCGATCGACCATGCGCTGACGCTGGTCGATGACGGCGCGGCCATCCTCGATATTGGCGGAGAATCGACGCGTCCCGGCGCCGACGATGTCCCGGTCGAGACCGAACTGTCGCGCGTCCTTCCGGTGATCAGGGGCCTCGCGGGCCGGACGGCGGCGGCGATCTCGATCGACACGAGAAAGCCCGAGGTGGCGCGCATCTGCATGGCGGAGGGCGCCTCCATCTGGAACGACGTGTCCGCGCTGCAGTTCGACGCGGCCAGTCTCGCCGTCGCAGCCGGTCTCGGGTGCCGGGTCGTGCTCATGCACGCGAAGGGAACCCCGAAGGCCATGCAGACGGACCCGCGCTATGCGGATGTCTGCGGCGAGGTGCGGTCCTTCCTCGAAGACCGCATGCGGGCAGCCGAAGCGGCGGGCGTTGCGCGCGACCGGCTCATCATCGATCCGGGCGTCGGCTTCGGCAAAACCCTCGACCACAATCTCGAGCTCATCGCCGGCCTCGCGATGCTCAGCGAGATCGGCCTGCCCATCCTCGTCGGCGTTTCGCGCAAGCGCTTCATCGGTCTGCTCGACCAGCGCGGCGATGGGGAGCCGGGCCCACGCGGGCGTCTCGGCGGGTCTCTGGCCGCGGCCGTCTCAGCGGCGAGCCATGGCGCCTCGATCCTGCGGGTGCATGACGTGTCCGCCACGCGACAGGCTCTAACCGTCTGGAATGCCATAGAAAAAGCGAAGTCGAGGCCTTAAGGTATTTTCCCCAGGGGTCGTGATAGGCTGGGAAGACGGGTTCAGGACAGGATCCAGGATCGGGGGACGCGGTCATGCGCGGCGACGACGAAGCGGGCGCACCGAAGAGCATCGAGCGGAAGATCTTCGGCACGGACGGGGTCAGAGGGCTTGCGAACGCCGGCGCGATGACGCCGGCCGCCATGCTCAATCTCGGCGTCGCCGCGGGACGCGTCTTCAAGAACGGCGCGCATCGCCATCGCGTCGTCATCGGCAAGGACACGCGCCTCTCCGGCTACATGATCGAGCCGGCGCTGACCGCCGGCTTCGCCGCGTCCGGCATGGACGTGTTCCTCTTGGGGCCCCTCCCGACGCCCGCGATGGCGATGCTGACGCGCTCGCTCCGCGCCGATCTCGGCGTCATGATCTCGGCCTCGCACAATCCGTATCAGGACAATGGCGTCAAGTTCTTCGGTCCGGACGGGTTCAAGCTCTCGGACGAGACGGAATTGCTGATCGAGCGCCTCATGGCCGACGGCCCGGGCGGCGGACTGGCCGGGTCGATCGATCTCGGGCGCGTCAAGCGCGTCGATGACGCCGGCGCGCGCTATATCGAGTTCGCGAAGAATTCCTTCCCCAAATCCCTGTCTCTCGAGGGTCTGCGCATCGTCATCGATTGCGCCAACGGCGCCGCCTACAAGGTCGCGCCGACGGTGCTTTGGGAACTTGGCGCCGAGGTCAAGGAGATCGGCGTCGATCCTGACGGCTTCAACATCAACAGCGAATGCGGCTCCACCGCGCCCAAGGCGATGCAGGCGGCGGTCAAGGAGTATCGCGCCGACATCGGCATCGCGCTCGACGGCGACGCCGACCGCGTCATCATCTGCGACGAGAAGGGCTCTATCGTCGATGGCGACCAGATTCTGGCGCTCATTGCGCGCACCTGGAAGAAAAACGGCAAGCTCAAGGGCGGCGGCGTCGTCTCGACGGTCATGTCGAATTTGGGCCTCGAGAGATTTCTCGCCGGCGAAGGACTAAAGCTCGAACGCACCAAGGTCGGCGACCGCTATGTCGTCGAGGCCATGCGCGCCCGGGGGATCAATATCGGCGGCGAACCCTCCGGACACGTCATTTTGAGCGACTATGCGACGACCGGTGACGGGCTCGTCACCGGCCTGCAAGTCATCGCCGTGGTCGCCGCCGAAGGCCGCCGCGTCAGCGAGGTCTGCCGCAATTACGAGCCCTATCCCCAACTTCTCCAGAATGTGCGGCATGCGGGCGGCGACCCGCTGGCCAGCGCCTCAGTCAAAGCGGCGATCAAGGACGCCGAAGCGCAACTCGCCGGCAAAGGCCGCCTCGTCATCCGGCCCTCGGGCACCGAAGCGGTCATCCGCGTCATGGCGGAGGCGGAGGACGCGCGCCTTGTGCGGACCGTCGTCGCGGATGTGTGCGCGGCGATCGAAACCGCGCGCGGGTAATAAAGTTCGCGCCTTTGTAACTGGGGGCACAGAGAATTATCGCTCGCGTCGCTACGCCGCCTCCTTCACCTCGTCAAAGGGTCAAAGGAGCACCGCAATGGACGCGATACAGGCCATGCAAAATGGACAGGAATACGAACTGCGCAGACCCAGCGTAAAGGCGGCTGAACTTGGCCCTTATCCTTTTCCCGTGAAAATCAGGGTGGACGCCTATTCAAAGCACGCCGATGGCGGAGACAGCTCGTGGGCGACGCAGGACTTGTACTATGACGCCGCACGCGTGGGATCGTCTTCGGATCGAAAGTTCAATGTGGCGCACCTGCACACGATGTATAGCGTCGTCATCGACGGTGGAAATGATGCGCAGTTCCGGATCGCTACCGACAACAGCGGCGCGACGGAATCCGATTACGGATTTGTTTTTTGGCTTAGCCGCGCCCGCTTTTGAGGAACTCGGCCTTGGAGCTTGCAGTCCCACACATTTGTGGCTCCCCTGCACATGAAAGGCCGCGTCCTCATCATCGCCGGTTCGGACCCTTCGGGCGGGGCCGGCGTTCAGGCCGACATCAAGACCGTGACGGCGCTCGGCGGCTATGCGGCGGCGGCGATTACGGCGCTTACAGTGCAGAATACGCGCGGCGTCACGGCCGTCATGCAGGTTCCGCCGGAGATCATCCTCGGGCAGATCAAAGCGGTTCTCGACGACATCGGCGCCGATGCGATCAAGATCGGCATGATCGGCGACCTCGCCGCCGCCGCCGCGATCGAGAGCGCACTCCGGCCTGTCGCGAGCGACATCGCCATCGTGCTCGATCCGGTGCTGATCGCGACAAGCGGCGACAGCCTCGCGCAAAAGGGCGTCGCCGAGTTCATCCTGAGGCGTCTTCTGCCCTTGGCGAGCCTTGTCACCCCAAACTCTGACGAGGCGGCGATCCTGACCGGTTTTTCAGTCAGGACGCCCGAAGACCTTGCGCGCGCCGGCCGCGATCTGGTGCGCGGCGGGGCCGCCGCGGCGCTCGTCAAGGGCGGCCACCTCGACGGGGACGTCGTGATGGACGTCCTTGTCGACGCCGCAGGCAAAGCGGCTTTCAGCAATCCGCGCATTGCCTCAACCTCAACGCACGGCACCGGCTGCACGCTCGCTTCGGCCGTCGCGACAGGTCTTGCGCAAGGGCTGCCCCTCAGGGGCTCGGTTGAGCGCGCCATCGCCTATGTGCGCGAAGCGATCTTGACCGCGCCCGGCTTCGGCGCCGGGCGCGGGCCGCTCAACCATGCGCACACGGTAAAAGGCTGAGCCGCAAACAAAAAAAGGCCGCTCCCTTCAGAAGCGGCCTTTGTTCAGTTCATCGAGCGGCGATCAGCTCTTGCCGCCGCGCTCCTTGAGCGCCGCCCCGAGGATGTCGCCGAGCGAGGCGCCGGAGTCGGCGGAGCCGTATTGTTCGACGGCGTCCTTCTCCTCGGCGACCTCGCGCGCCTTGATCGAGAGCGAGATGCGTCGCGTCGTGCGGTCAAAGCCGGTGACGCGCGCATCGACCTTGTCGCCGACGGCGAAGCGTTCCGGGCGCTGCTCGTTGCGGTCTTTCGAAAGGTCCGATCGCCGGATGAAGGCCTTGGGGCCGCCTTCGCCGCCGACCACGACTTCGATGCCGCCAGACTCGATGGACGTCACGGTGCAGGTTACGTCCGCGCCCTTCTTGACTTCGCCGATTGAATCCATCGGATCGGAGCCGACTTGCTTGATGCCGAGGGCGATGCGCTCTTTGTCGGGATCGACGTCGAGCACTTTCGCCTGGACCGTCTGGCCCTTCGAATAGTCCTTGATCGCTTCCTCGCCGGCGCGGTTCCAGTCGAGATCCGAGAGATGGACCATGCCGTCCATCTCGTCGGTGATGCCGACGAAGAGGCCGAACTCTGTGATGTTCTTGATCTCGCCCTCGATGACCGAACCGATCGGGTGCAGCTCGGCGAAACTCTCCCACGGATTGTTGAGGCACTGCTTCAGCCCGAGCGAGACGCGACGCTTGCCCTCATCGACCTCGAGCACCATCACATCGACTTCCTGGGAGGTCGAGACGATCTTGCCGGGGTGCACGTTTTTCTTCACCCAGCTCATTTCCGAGACGTGGACGAGGCCTTCGATGCCCTGCTCCAGCTCCACGAACGCGCCGTAATCGGTGATGTTCGTGACGCGGCCGCGGAACTTGGCGCTCACCGGGTATTTCGCCGCGACGCCCTGCCACGGATCCGGCTGCAATTGCTTGATCCCGAGCGAAATGCGGTGGGTCTCCGGGTTGATCTTGATGATCTTGACCTTGACCGTGTCGTTGACGTTGAGAACCTCGGACGGGTGGTTGACGCGGCTCCACGACATGTCGGTCACGTGGAGAAGTCCATCGACGCCGGGGGCGAGTTCGACGAACGCGCCGTAGTCGGTGATGTTCTTGACGACGCCTTCGCGCGTGTCGCCTTCGTTCAGCTCACGGACGACTTCCTGCCGGTGTTCGGCGCGGTCCTCCTCGAGGATCGAGCGGCGCGAGACGACGATGTTGCCGCGGCGCTTGTCCATTTTGAGGATGCGGAAGGGCTGCGGGATGTTCATCAGGGGGCCGGCGTCGCGCACGGGGCGAATATCGACCTGGCTGCCGGGAAGAAATGCGACCGCGCCGCCGAGATCGACCGTGAAGCCGCCCTTGACGCGGTTGAAGATGACGCCATCGACGCGCTCGCGTTTTTCGAAAGTTTTCTCGAGGCGGTCCCAGGCTTCCTCGCGTCGCGCCTTGTCGCGGCTGATCACCGCCTCGCCATTGGCGTTCTCGACGCGCTCGACATAGACCTCGACGGTGTCGCCGACTTTCAAAACCGAGTCGCGGCCTGGCGCCGTGAACTCCTTCAGCGGCACGCGGCCTTCCATCTTGAGTCCGACATCGATGACAGCGACGTCTTTCTCGATTGCGGTGATGATGCCCTTGACGACGACTTCCTCGAAGTTGCGCCGGGCGGTCATGGAGGCTTCGAGCATCTCCGCAAAGTCGTTGCGGGAGGGGGTGAGCGATTGGGTCTGCGACACGGGTTCTTTCGGTCCTTTTCAGTTCAGCTTCCTGCCGACCGGTTCATCCGGCGGTCTCGCGTTCGCTTGCTGCGAACGCCTCAGTGGAGCCGAGTTAGGGTTGGGCGGCGTTGGCGCGGCCGACGGACACAAAAACCCGCGTTCCACATCGGCTCGCCCAGGACCGAGTTGGATTTGGAACCCGTCCCGTAAGATCGGTAGGGCGCCAGGTCAGCCTGGGCAGCGCTGGAAGGCGCCGTCGATCACGCGGCGCGCGGCCGCGAAGGCCGCTTCTATAGTCAAATGAGTGGTGTCTAGCAACTCCGCATTCGCCGCCTGCACCATGGGGGCGTCGGACCGCGCGGCGTCTCTGGCGTCGCGTTCGGCGAGATCGGCGAACACATCGGCCTCCGTGAGGCCCGGCTTTGCGTCTTTCAGCTCAAGAAAGCGCCGGTGGGCGCGCGTTTCCGGGCTCGCAATGACGAAAAACTTCACGTCCGCGTCGGGGCAGACCACCGTGCCGATATCCCGCCCGTCGAGGACGGAGCCTCGTTTGCCGCCCGGGGGCCTCGTGGCGAAGCGGCGCTGGAACTCGAGGAGAGCCTCGCGCACGCCCGCCATCGCCGCAACCTTTGAGGCGCCGGCGCCGATGTCACGGGTGCGGATGTCGGCGCCTTCGATGAGGTCCAGCGAGAAGCTCTGGGCCGCCCGCGTCGCCGCTCGCACGTCGCCCGGGTCGCCGCCGCCCCTCAGCACGAGATAGGCCACTCCGCGATAGAGGGTGCCGGTGTCGAGATAGGCGAAGTCGTATTCCTTCGCGATCAGCTCGGCGAGCGTGCCCTTGCCTGAGGCGGCGGGACCATCGAGCGCAACAACGAAGGATCTGGACATGGGCATGAGCCTTAACGCGCCCGCATGAGGCCAGGCAAGCACGCCGGGCTCTCCCCACCCCGGATATTTCAACAGCGCCGGTTGTGGCTATCGACCGCAAGCCGTTTCGCCGCTCCATTCGCCGCATTCGTCGATTGTCCCTTGGCAAGCCCTCACGGCCGCCCACATATGCGCTCTTCGTTTGTTGAGAAACATGCGCGTATTCGACGAATCTTTTCCCGGCGCGGGCGCCGAGACCCGGCCCGGCGCGGGCGCCGAGACCCAACAAGAGCGCCGTCGCCATGAAAGCGCGACGGCCATGTTCGAGGATATCGGCGCAGCGGGTCGCGGCGATCGTGGATTTGTGCGCGACATGCTCGAGGCGATGAAGGGGCGCGCCTTCGGCATGGCCGCGCTGGTTTTTGCGCTGCCCGTCTGCTTTCCGATGCCGCCGGGCGTGCCGACCGTCGCCGGGATCGCGCTGCTGATCGTCGCCGTTCAGATGGTGCTCGGCAACAAGAAACTGTGGCTGCCGAAATGGCTGCGCGAGAAGTCGATCAGCCGCGGCAAGCTGCAGAGCGCCATCAAGGCGATGACGCCGATGCTCCAGAGGCTCGAGAAGGCCGCCAAACCGCGGCTGCTGCCGCTGACGGGCGCCGTCGGCCAGCGTGTCTTCGGCCTCGTGATGCTGGTCCTCGCGTTCATGCTGATCCTGCCCATACCGATCTTCGGCAACATGCCGCTCGGCTTCGCTGCAGCCATTCTTGCGGTCGGTCTCATCGAGCGGGACGGCTGGTTCGTGCTCGGAGGATTATTGGCGACCATCGTCGCCATCCTCATCACCGGATCCTTCGCGCTCCTCGCCGTGAAGGCCGTGAGGCTCGCGGTCTAGTACCCGCCAAGTGGTCAGGTCGCTCCGCCCTTCGTGACGCGCCTTCGGCGCTTCCAAGGGTGAAGCACCTTGAACCCCCTTCATCCTTGAGGAGCGATGCGAAGCATCGCGTCACGAAGGACGACCGGTCGCGAGCGCGCAGCCAATTGTAAGTCCGGGCGCCAGTGTCCCGAATCCGAAGTTCGCACCATTTGTCGCGAGTCCCGAGCGAACTTCGGATTCGATAAGGACACTAGAGCCTCGGCGTTGTTTACGCCTTGCGGCGCGGTGTGAGCAACAAGGCGATCGGCGGAGCTGGTCTCCGTTGCGCAGCCGATCGCCTGTTGCGGTGAGGTGAGCGGCGTAGGCCGCCGGTGTGTATCCGAGCGACGAATGAGGCCGCGCAGCGTTATAATCGGCGACCCATTCGCGTAGCTTCTGGCGAGCGTTGTCGAGGCCGAAGAACAGGCTCTCGTTCAGCAGCTCGTCGCGCATTCGCCCGTTGAACGACTCGCAGAAGCCGTTCTGCATCGGCTTGCCGGGTGCGATGTAATGCCATTCGATGCGGTTCTCTTTCGACCAGGCGAGAATGGCGTTCGAGGTGAGTTCGGTTCCGTGATCCGAGACGATCATGCCAGGCCTGCCGCGCCGCGCGATCACGGCGTCCAGTTCGCGGGCGACGCGCACGCCGGAGATCGACGTGTCTGGGACAGCAGCCAGGCATTCGCGCGTCACGTCATCGACGATATTGAGAATGCGGAATCGCCGTCCGCAGGCGAACTGGTCGTGGACGAAGTCCAGCGACCAGCGCGCATTGGCTTTGGCCTCAACGATGATTGGCGCCCGCGTTCCAACCGCTCTGCGCCGTGCCCGGCGCTTCCTGACGGTCAGCCCTTCCTCGCGGTAAAGCCGGTAGATGCGATTGACGCCTGACGGCTCACCATCATTGCGCAGGAGGATGAACAGCCGCCGGTAGCCGAAGCGCCGGCGTTCATTGGCGAGCGCCTTGAGCTTCTCGCGCAGTTCCGTCTCGGGCGGGCGGCGCGACCGATAGCGGACCATCTTGCGATCCGCGCCGACAATCGAACAGGCCCGCCGCTCCGACACGCCCATCTGGGCCTTCAGGTGCGCGACCGCCTCGCGCTCGGCGGCGGGCCCTACCACTTTTTTGACAGAAGTTCGCGCAGCGCCGCGGCGTCGAGCATCGATTCCGCCAGCAGCTTCTTCAGCCTCGCGTTCTCGTCCTCCAGCGCCTTCAGCCGTTTGGCCTCCGACACATCCATGCCGCCGTACTTGGCCTTCCAGTTGTACAGCGTCGCTTGGGCGACCCCGTGCTTGCGGGCAAGGTCCGCAGCGCTCGCGCCAGCCTCGTGCTCCTTCAAGACGCCGATGATCTGCTCTTCCGAAAACCGTGATCGCTTCATTCGTCCAGTCCCTTCGTTCGGGCCGGACTCTAAATCCCCGTGGAGGAATTTCTCAGTGGCAGGTCAGTCGCGACAGCGCTCAGCGTCAGGCGATCGAGCTTCGCCTCCAGTCTTGTGCTGCAATGCGACCTCGATCTCGCGCCTGCGCAAGATCTGCGCAGCTATCCGAGTGCATCGAGTTGAATGCCGGCTGCGATTCCATCCTTTGCGGAACCTTCAAGGTCACATGGGACGCTGGCTGCTCGCTGCTAGGCAACGCAATTCGACGTTCGAACCCACGTTCCAGGAATCGCGCGCATGGCGCGCGAGGGGTTCGAATCCCACCCCATCCGCCAGCCTTCGCCCTGCGGGCGACGGCTCGGCAAGCCCGCCTCAACACCAGACTGCAGAAGCGAAGGCTGTCGCGCCGAAGTTCCGAAGAAACGAAGGCGGACCGGTTCGAGAATTCTCCCGCGCCACCGCTTCGCCAGTTGGGAATCATCCAGACCAGGCAACGCATTCGACGTTGAGCCCACGAAACGAAGGCGGGACGGTCGAACCCCGTCCCAACCTCTCCGCCAGCTGCCTGTCCCGGGGACAAGGGTGGCGCCTCGCGTACGAACCAGGTTGCTGCGCTTCAGAGCCGCGCTTTCGTCCGTCCCTCGTGCGGTTTTGCATTTGCTGGATCGTCAGGCCAGTCGTGTTTGGGATAGCGGCCGCGCATATCCTTCGCCATGTCGCGATAGCCGCCGGACCAGAAGGCCGGCAGGTCCCTGGTGAGCGCGATCTGGCGGTGCGCCGGCGAGAGGAGCGAAACGGTGAGGCGCACGCTCCTGGCGATCGTCGGATGCGTCTTGATGCCGAAGCATTCCTGCGCGCGCGCTTCGATCATCGGTCCGCCGGGGGCCAGGTAGTCGATCGGCAATGGACGACCGGACGGTGCAACGAAGGAAAGCGGCGCGATCGCGTCGAGTTCGCGCGCCCTTGCCCAATCGAGAAGACCGAGGAGCGCGCGGCGCACGTCATCCGGCTTTGCGCGATCGAAGGAGGGCGGATCGCCCAGAAGCGGCGCCAGCCACTGCTCCGCCTGCAGAACGATGTCGCTGTCGTCGAGGGGCGGCCAGGCGTCGCCGAACGCCTGTCGGGCGAGCGCGAGGCGCGCCTGCGTTTGGCGGATGGCCGGCGCCGCCGGGAGGATGTCGAGCCCCAGCTCGCCGAGGGCCGCGAGGAGCGCCTGACGCGCCGCCGCGGGTGGAGGCTTTGGCAGCGGCGTCTCGTGGAGCACAATCGCCCCGATGCGCCGCAACAGAAGACGTAGCGCGCTATGACC
>JBEBFW010000071.1:0-13675 GCA_040081755.1 Parvularculaceae bacterium | reverse complement strand
CTACATCGACATCACCGTCGATCGCGAGGCGGCCGCGCGCCACGGCCTGACCGTCGGTGACGTCAACGACGCGGTTCAAGTCGGGATCGGCGGGATGATCAGCACCGGCGGGGGACCCCAACTGGCGGTCGGCGGAAAATAATAGCCCTGCTTCGGCGGGAACGCCGGCACAGAGAGAACAGGAGGCGGAGGCACCTCGGCGAGGATGGGCTCTTTCGCCCGCCGCGCTTCGAGCGGAAGGCCGGGTACGTAACCGGCGATCCGTCGGGGAGCGGGGCGGGCGCCTAAAAACCCGGCTTCTTCTCGCCTTCTCCGCAGCAGCCGCAATTGACGACAATGTCGTTGCGGATGTCGCCGACCGCGCGCGCATACCAGTCGCGGAATTCTTCCTCGCTGCCCGCAGGAGCGCCGACGGCAGTCACGGGCTTGCGCCGTCCGTCAAGAACGCCGTTGAAGAGAATCGCCGCCGCGACGATCACCGCAGCGATGATATTGGCCAATCCGTTACCCATATCTCCACTCACTCAGCTCGGCTGGCGGCCGCCTCAGGAACGGCCTAACGGGGCTATGGCGGCGCCGAGCGCACCGCACCCGCCTCGCCCTGAGTTACCCAAGTCCCGTGCCACGGGCGGCAGCGCGCACGGGCGAGATCGACGCGACGACGGGACTCAAAAAGGCCTTCAAATCCCAAGCTTTTCAAGCCGCGGGACGACACCAACGCGCCCTCGGGTCCAGAATCCCAAAATAGGGCTATTTGGCCACAGTCCCGGCGTGGGACGACTCCGGCGCCTTGCCCAGCGCCTACCCAAGGCGGCCGGCTCGTGCTAATCAAATGTTAACGGCGCGCCCTTGCGACCTCAAGCCGGAGTCGCATCGGCGAATAGTTTAGGGGATCGCCCGGGCAGGAGGCGGGGCGGTCATTGGGTCTTGGGGTCCGGTGGCGTAGCGAGGGGATGGCCTGAAGCCATGCGAACGGGAGAAACAGGGCTTAACCTGATCAAGGGTTACGAGGGCCTGCGCATGTCGGCGCACTACGCGCCGAGCGAACAATGGACCGTCGGCTACGGACATGTCTCGACGGCCCGCCACGGCATGAGCGTCACCGAAGGCGAGGCGGAACGCCTCCTTCGCGAGGACATGAAGCCGATCGAGACGCTCCTTGCCGAGACAGTCCGTGCGCCCCTCAATCAGAACGAACATGATGCGCTGACCTCGCTCATTTTCTCGATCGGCGGGGACAACTGGCGGCGCTCGACGGTGCTGCGCAAGCTGAACTCGGGCGACAAGCTCGCAGCCGCGCAGGCGTTCGAACTGTGGACGAAGGCGCGCGTCGATGGCGAGCTTGTCTCGCTTGACGGCCTGGTGCGCCGCCGCGCGGCGGAGAAGTCGCTCTTCCTGATGCCGACCGACGCCTCGCTCGTCGTTCCGACCGCGGATGTCCGCCCGGCGCCAGAATGCGAGCCGGCCTTTATCTCTGATGCAGAACTCAAGTCGGCGCCCCTGGTGCGGTTCGAGAAGTTCAGGTCACGCGACGAGGCCAAGCTCTCTTCGGAAGAACGCGCGAGCCGGGCGCGGGCGCTCTTTTCGGCGACCCAGGCGCTCGCCGGCGATCCCTCCAAGATGGTCATCTCAAGAGCGGAAGAACACGCCGATATCGGCATCACCGTGGGGGCGATTTTCGCCGGCTTCCTGTCGCTTGGAATCACCGTCTATGGCGGGCTCCTCGCGGCTTGGCAGATGGCGCCCGGGATCGTCGAATCTCTCGGCTTTTCCTACGGCCGCTTCCAGACCCTCTTTGAGAACGCGCCCCTGTGGATCGCCGGCATCGGCGCGGCGATGAGCTATTTCATCTTCTATATCCTTGTAAAAAGGGCGGCGCGCCACGACCTGAAGCGTCAACGCGCGCAGGAGATCGCGCGCCTTCGAATCGCGGAATAACTGAGAGTTCGTCAGCCTGAAATCGGCCACGTCCTGCGTGGACGATCCGTAATTAGCTGTTTGGTATTGCAAGCCGGATGACCTTCAAGGGCCCCGGCGATGAAGGAGATCGGTATGAAGAAGACTTTGGCGCAGCTTTCGGGCGCAGCGGTTCTGGCGTTGGCGAGCGCCGCTTTGGCGCAAGGGACCAATCCACTGCCCGCGCCGGCCGCGCCGCTGCCGGCTGACGCCCCGGCCTCGCTGGCGGACGCGTCGGCGGCGCCGGTCGTCGATCAGGACAACATGGCCGACGATCTCAACCGCCGCCAGCAGATCCAGCAGGAGTTCACTTTCACGCGGACGGTCGATGGAGAGGTCGTCGAGACCGACCAGCGCTCGGTCACCTATTCGCGCAGCGATCCGGTGCGCACGACCGAGCAGAACCTCTCGGCCATGGATGCGCTGGCCCAGAAATTCGACGCCGAAGTCCTCAGCAAGACCGAAGCTTTCGAAGAAGCCAAACTCGACTTCGTCACGGCGGACCTCAATCGCGACGGCAAGATGACGACAGAGGAATATCTGCGCCTTGTCGATACTTGGAACGAACGCGGCGCCGACGCCGGTTCAGCCGAGGAGAGCGCCCGCGAGCGTCAGTACCGCGCCTTCGTCGAGGAGCTTGAAGGGTCCGGCGAGTCCGCGCCGGCGGGCGACGAGGGGGTGGTCGCGGCGAAATTCAACACGCTGACGGCCGCGACCGGTCTCATCGCCCGCGACGACTATTATCGCGCATGGCTCGCCGAGTTCGACTCGGTCGACGCCAACAGGGACAAGATGCTGCGCGGCGAGGAGCTGATGAAGTTCCGCGCCCTCAATCGCGGCGAGGCGATGTAGGATCTCTCCTTGTAGGTTCTGGAAAAGCCGCTCGGCCTCCGGGCGGCTTTTTCGTTTCTCGCTCGCTGTTGCGCCGGTCCGCGGAACACCATCCTTCGCGACGCGCGCCACTTGTTTCGTATACGGAGCAAGTGGGTTGGCGCGCTCCTCAGGATGAGGCGGATTTTGCTGCGATTGTCCGTTAGCTGTGCGTTTTGTTCCCGTCGCAACACACTCCGGCCTCATCCTGAGGAGCGCGCCCCGCCATTCTCTCCGCGATCGCCCCAAGCAGCGCGCGTCTCGAAGGATGCTGCTTTGCGTCTAAAGCCCTTGATGCCGGCCGCCGCCGCGCGCCATATGCGCATGTGCAATCTGTCAGAACCGAGGCCTTGATGCTCTTCACCAAAAAACACGCCGCCGAGAAGCGCGCCGATTTCCGCAAAGCCCTGAAGTCGGGAAAGCTGCTGCAGTTCCCCGGCGCATTCAATCCGCTCTGTGCGCAGATGATCGAGCGGAAGGGCTTCGACGGCGTCTACATTTCCGGCGCGGTCATGTCGGCGGATCTCTGCCTGCCGGACATCGGCATCGCCACCATGACGGAGTTCGCCGAGCGCGGCCAGCAGATCGCGCGCGTGACGGACCTCCCCGCCATCATCGATATCGACACGGGCTTCGGCGAGCCGATGGCGGCGGCGCGCACGGTGCGCACGATGGAGGAGATGGGAATCTCCGCCTGCCACATCGAGGACCAGGAGGCGCCCAAGCGCTGCGGACATCTCGACGGCAAGGAAGTCGTCAGCGTGGAGACGATGGTGAAACGCGTGCGCGCCGCCGCCGAGGCGAAACGCGATCCGAATTTCGTGCTGATCGCTCGTTCGGACGCCCGCGCCGTCGAGGGTCTGGATCAGGCTATCGACCGCATGAAGGCCTATGTCGACGCCGGCGCCGACATGATTTTTCCCGAGGCCATGGCCGACGAGAAGGAATTCGAGGCGGTCAGGAAGGCAATCAAGGTTCCGATCCTCGCCAACATGACCGAATTCGGAAAGAGCCGGCTCCTCAACAAGAAGGAGCTTGAAAACCTCGGCTTCAATTTGGTGATCTATCCGGTGACGACCTTCCGCCTCGCCATGGGCGCCGTCGATCGCGGCCTCGACCGCATCCTCAAAGACGGCGACCAGAACGGCCTGCTCGATCAAATGCAGCACCGGCGCGATCTCTACGACCTCCTGCGCTATCACGACTACAATCAGTTCGATCAGTCGATCTACAATTTCCAGGTGGGCGATACGCCGAAGAAATGATCGTGGGCTGCGCCATTGATTTTGGCATCGATCGGTGCTATTGCTGATGCAGAAACTGAAGAGGTCATTGTGCGCACGACCATCGCTCTTGATGACGACCTGATCGCCAAGGCGCAGAAGCTCACCGGCCTCAAGGAAAAGGCGCCTTTGGTGCGTGAAGCGTTGAAGGCGCTCATCGCGCGCGAAAGCGGTCGCCGCCTTGCGAGACTGGGCGGCACGGATCCGGGCGCCAAGGCGCCGCCGCGGCGCAGGCCCGCCCCGCGCGGATGACCGTCCGATGATTCTGGTCGACACCTCTGTGTGGGTCGATCACTTGCGTTGCGCCGATCCTCGCCTCGTGCGCTTGCTTGAAGAGGCGCAGGTTGCGACGCACCCGTTCGTCGTCGGAGAAGTGGCCCTTGGCGCCATCAGGGATCGACGCGGCGTTTTGAGCGGACTGGCCGATCTGCCGACCGCCGTTGAAGCGACCGACGCTGAAGTTCTTGAATTTATCGATGGGAAATCGCTCGCCGGATCGGGGATTGGCTATGTCGATGCGCACCTGCTCGCCTCAGCCATGTTGACGCCTCACTGCACGCTCTGGACCCGGGACAAAAGGCTGCTTGCGGCGGCGAACGCGCTCGAACTGTCGGCTGAGCGGTAAACTGCGCCATTGAGACGCCCCAATGAACGAATCTCCAGACCGGCGACCCGGAGACAAACGTTTGGCACGCGAGCGGCCTTCAAATCTTGGTCCGCTGCGCCGATGGGCTCTGACGGGCGGCGCGCGCGTGATCGGCGGATGGTTCGGCAATGCGCTTGCGCCTCTGGGTCGTCGCTGGCGCGATCGGCCTCACCTTCTCCGCCGCGGATTTCGCGAAGAACCGGATACCACTTTCCCCGCCGGCGCTCTAAGACTGCGCGGACATAACGAGGCGCACGCCATGTCGAACATGCCGCGAGAACGATCCGACGCCGAACGGCGCCGCGCCATGGCGGCGGTCGAGGAGCTGATCCGCTGGATCGGCGAGGACCCCGAGCGCGAGGGCCTCAAGGACACGCCGCAGCGCGTCGTCGATGCCTTCCTCGAGTATTTTCGCGGCTATGACGAGTGCCCCGAGACCTATCTGAAGCGCACCTTCGAGCAGGTCGGCGGCTATGACGAGATCGTACTCTTGCGCGACATCCCGTTCCACTCGCACTGCGAGCATCACATGGCGCCGATCATGGGCAAGGCCCATGTCGCCTATCTGCCGCGCAATCGCGTCGTCGGCATTTCGAAGCTCGCACGCGTGGTCCACGCCTACGCCAAGCGCCTGCAGGTGCAGGAGCGCCTGACCGCCGAGATCGCGGACTGCATCCAGAAAGTCCTGGAGCCGATCGGCGTCGCGGTCGTCATCGAGGCGACGCATGCCTGCATGACCTGCCGGGGCGTCGAGACGCCCGGCGTCATCATGACCACCAGCCGCATGATGGGCCTCTTCCGCGATGACGATAAGGCGCGTGCGGAGGTTTTGAAGCTGGTGGGGTTTGGGTGAGTGCGTCGTTCGTCGGAAAAGACGTAGTGCGTAGTTCGTAGTGCGTCGGAAAAGAACCTTCTGCCTACGCACGACGCACGACGCACGAATAATTGGAGACCTCATGCCCTACCAAACGCTTCTCGTCGAAAAAGACGGCGCCGTCGGCGTCGTCCAGCTCAACCGTCCCCAGGCGCTGAACGCGTTTTCAGATCAGCTCATGGATGAGCTGACCGATGCGCTCAAGAAGATGGAGGCCGACGACGAGGTCGGCTGCATCGTGCTGACGGGCTCGGAGAAGGCCTTCGCCGCCGGGGCCGATATCAAGGAGATGGCGTCGAAATCCTACATGGATGTCTTCTTCGAGGAGTTCATCACGCGGAACTGGGAGGAGGCGACGCGCTGCAGGAAGCCCGTGATCGCGGCGGTCGCCGGCTACGCCCTTGGCGGGGGCTGCGAGCTCGCGCTCATGTGCGACTTCATCATCGCCGCCGACAACGCCAAATTCGGCCAGCCCGAGATCACCATCGGCGCGATGCCGGGCGCGGGCGGCACGCAGCGTCTCGCGCGCTTCATCGGAAAGTCGAAGGCGATGGAAATGTGCCTCACCGGGCGCATGATGGATGCGGAAGAAGCCGAGCGCTGCGGCCTCGTCTCGCGCATCGTTCCGAAGGCGGAGCTTCGCGCGGAGGCGGTGAGGGTGGCGAAACAGATCGCCGCCTTCTCGCGCCCGATCGTCATGCTGACCAAGGACGCCGTCAACCGCGCCTACGAGCTGCCGCTGACCGAGGGCGTGCGCTACGAGCGGCGCATATTCCATTCAGTGTTCGGCACGGAGGACCAGAAGGAGGGCATGGCCGCCTTCGTCGAGAAGCGGAAGGCGAACTTCAGGAATCGCTGAGCGCGCGATCTTGCTGGCCCTCGATCCTGAAGGCGTTTCTCGAAGCGAGCCCCCTGCCTTGCCGCCGCATTCGCTGCTAGCCTTGGCGCCATGACCGAGCCCTACCGCTACAAGGCGTTCATCAGCTACGCGCATGCCGACAAGAAAACGGCGGCGTGGCTCTTCAGGCGCATCGAGACGTTCCGAACCCCCAGGGCTCTGATCGGCGCGGGCGGGGAATGGGGCCAAATCGGCGAGCGCCTGACGCCGGTCTTCCGTGACCGCGAGGAGTTATCGACCACGCACGCGCTCGGCGAGAAGCTGATCGAGGCGCTCAAATCTTCCGAATTCCTCATTGTCCTTTGCTCGCCCAACTCGGCGCGCTCGCGCTGGGTCAACGAGGAGATCAAGGCGTTCCGCGCCGCGCACGGCCCCGAACGCGTGCTCGCGATCATCTCCGAGGGCGATCCGGGCGCGTCGGTCGGCGAGGGTCTTGAAGGGTGCTTTCCGCCAGCGCTCCTCGCCCCCGCCGTCGAAGGGGGCAAGCCTGAAGAGCCGATCGCGGCGGACCTGCGCGGGGACGGCGACGGCGATCGCCTCGCGTTTTTGAAACTCGCCGCCGGGCTTCTCGGAGTCGGGCTCGACGATCTCGTCCATCGCGAGGCGCGCCGGCGCCAGAAATTCCTCGCCGGAATCACGGCGCTCGCGTCCACGCTTGCCTTTGTTTTCGCCGGCATTGCGCTCTTCGCGATCGAACAACGCAACGAGGCGCAAAGGCAGCGCGTCATCGCGGTGGACGAGCGCGACACCGCGACGTCGGCCCTCGACTATCTCGTCGGCATTTTCGAGATCGCCAATCCGGCGACCGAAAACCCGAAGACCATCACCGCGCTGACCATCCTCGACCGCGGCTTGCAGGAAATCGACAAGACTTTCGCGGACAAGCCCCAGGTCCAGGCGAAGCTCCTCGGGGCAATGGGCCGCATTTATGCAGACCTCGGTGAAATCGCGACCGCGAAGAAGACGCTCGAGGCTGCGATCGCCCGGCCGTCCGCTTCACTTGAGGACCTCCTCAATGCGGAGCTGCGGCTGGCGGACCTGCTCACGAAATCGATGGACCTCGACGGGGCCCGCGCGATCCTCGACCGGCTCGAAGCAAGACTGACGACCGCCGGCCGCGCCCGGAATGCCGCTGGCCTCGATTTTGAACTTTACCGCGGCCGCCTCGCCGAGCGTCGTGCGGATATCGCGCTATTCGGCGCGAAGGATGACGTCGCCATCGAACTGTTTGCGCAGGCGAAAGGGCACTTTGCTCGCTCGAAGTCTCAAGATGCGCGCCTGTTTATCGCGCGCGCGGCATCGACCCGAGGCATGACGCTCGCGCGCGCCAAGCGCTTTCCCGAGGCGAGAGAAGAGCTTGAATCGGCGAAATCCATTCAGCTGGACTTGCACGGCCCCGAACATCTCGAAACCGCGATCGCCACTCACAATCTCGCGTATATGTACTTCGAGGCGGGAGAGCTCGACAAAGCGGCGCAAGCCATGGCGGAAGCGGTTCGCGTCTATCGCAAAGTTCTTGAGCCGACGCATCCGACAAGCTCCACCGCCTCTCTGCTTCAAGGTCGTATTCTTGAGGCGAAGGGAGACTACGCTGGCGCCGTCGCGGCGCTTCGGGATGCCGTATCGAGCGCAGCGCTCGTCAATGGACGCGCGCATCAGCGCGTCGGATTTCGGCTGTTGTATCTGGCGCTGGCCCAGGCCAAGTCCACCGACTTCACCGGGGCGCTACGGAGCCTCGACGAGGCGCAGGTGATCTACGATGCGAGTTTTCCCGTGGGAGATTTCAACCACGGGGACATCATGGTCTATCGGGGCATGGTCCTTGGTCGAGCCGGCCGCCTCGGCGAAGCGCGCAAGCTGTGTACGGACGGGCTGGCGATCCTCGCAGCGAATCTGAAGGCCGACGACGCCTATCTCGCAGAGATGAACGGGCATTGCGCCAAATTCGGCGGTTGAACCCCTCGCTATGCGGACCGGCGCAGGCGCCGATGCGCGCCGAACAAAGCCAGCGCCGAGCCGAACAGCCACACCGCCCCCGGAACCGGAACGACCTCCGAAGCGGGGGCGATCAACAGGAACGAGACCGAGCGGGCCGAGCCGCCGCTGTTTTGAGAGACGCCGCCGCTATCGCCGCCCGGGGGGTCGCCGAAGCCGGCCATGGCGAGGAGGCAGTCCGGATCGGTTTGCGAGGTGCAAAACCCCCGCAAAGTCGTCATTGACGCGACGATCTCGAAGGTGAGCGTTTTGGTTTCGCCCGCCGCGAAGACGCCGAGGCTCCGCATGAACGTCGTCTCGTCCCATTCGAGAAAATTCGCATTGTTGGCGGCTGTGCCGAAGCCGTTGAGCGCAATGCCGTTGAAAGTCGAGGAGGCGCCGGTGTCGCTCACGCCCATCGCGCCGGAAAAAAGATCGACCCCGGCGATCGCCGCCGCGAAGGTCAGGGAGGCGAATTCGGCCGAGCCGACGGTGAACGGCGTATTGGTGAAGGCGTCGCAGGATTCGATGGCATTCTGCGTACAGCCGGCGCCGTTGAAGAGCTGCGGCATGGCGAAGCCGACGCCGCCGGAATAGATGAGACCCTGCCAAAGATACTCCTGGGCGACGCCGGTGTCGTTGGTGATGTCCACCGTGACCGTCAGCTTGCCCTCCGCGCTCGCGGTCCCTTGCGTCGCGCCGCCGGCCGCGAACACGAAGGGGCTGTCGTCGGCGAAATTGATGAGCGATGCGCGATCCCGGATGGCGTTGCCGTAGTCGCTGTCGGGCGGACCGAAATAGCGCGCGGCGTTGTTGACGCTCGTCGTGCCCGACAGATTCGACGTGACGCCGCCGACCGTCGCCGCACCATTGTAGTTGAACGAGATGACGAGCGCGGCCTCGGCCTCGGCCGCGAGCGCCATCGAGGCGACGCAGGCGAACGCCGCGGCAGCGGCGGATTTTACTGACATAAGTCCCCCAAAACGGTTCACTGAAGCGAGATAACCACCCAACCTGCCGGGGCACAAGGTCCGATCGTGACGCAAACGCCTGGCCTCAGCAGCGGTTTCGCGCCCGCGGCGAATTTCCTTCTAGGCGTTCGCGCGAGGACTTGCGTGCGGGAGCGCCCCCTTGATCCGACTTCCTTAACGACGTCTTAGCCCTTGGCGCTTAGCTTCCCCGCCCGGAGGAGCGATGCGCGCGTTGAAACCGTTTGCATCCGACGGCGGCTCGTCAGGGGGAGGCCTTCTGGCCGGATTCTCGGCGCGTCTCGCCGAGGGCTCGGCCGTGCGCCGCGCGGAAGCCGCCGCGCGCGCTGCCCGCGCCGAGGCCGAACTTTCGATCCGCGCCCGCTCGGAATTTCTAGCCAACATGAATCACGAACTCCGGACGCCCCTGAACGCCATCATCGGCTTCTCAACCATGCTGAAGGAGAGCGAGTCCTATCGCCTTTCCGACGAACAGCGCCGCGCCTATGCCGAATATGTCATTCAGTCTGCGGACCTGCTTCTCGGCCACATCAACACCATCCTTGAGATCGCCGCGCTCGATTCCGGAACGCTCGCCATGCGCAAGGGCGAGACAGACCTCGCTGAAATCGTGAGCCAGTCGGTCGAGCGGGCGGCTGTCGCCGCCGCCGCCGCCGGCGTCTCGGTCGATAACAAGACGGGTGCGAACGTGCCGGCCGCATGGGCGGACGGCGAGCGTCTCGGGCAGGCGGTCGATCACCTGCTACGCGCCGCGATCAAGGCTACGGCCAAGGGCGGGCGCGTGCTCGTGCGGGCGGCGGTCGGCGCGAACGGATCGCCCGAGATCGCCCTGCGCGATCATGGCGCAGGCTATGACCCGGAGGGCCTCAAGCGGGCGCTCACCGTTTTCGACGAAGTTCATCGCGGCCTCGATCGATCGTTCAGCGGGGCCAGCGTCGAACTCGCCATCGCCAAGACCTTCATCGAGATGCAGGGCGGGGCGTTCCACATCAAGAGCCGGCCGGGCGAGGGGACAGTCGTGCGCGCCTCCCTGCCGCGCGCCGATTCGCTCGCCGACCATTCTGAAATGCACGATGTCGCAACGCCGGTCCGGAAGGCCGGCTGACGCAAAAACGCTGGAGAGCGCCATGCCGCAATCTGAATCCGTCGCCAGAAACGTCGCCCCGCCGGCGCCCGTAAAGCTCGGCGTCGAGAAGAAGCCCCGCGTCGGCTCGGTCATCTCCGTGACGGGCAGCCACGCACTCATCATGCTCGATCCAACGCGGGCGGATGAAGATCGCTCGCACCGCCCGCAGCTCGGCGCGATCATGAGCATCGATTCCGGCCTCACCGTGGTTTTGGGGCTCGTTTCCGCCATGAGCGTGCCGGCGCCCTCGGGCGAGGGCGGCGGCGCTGAAATCCGCATCGTCGAACTCGAACTCATCGGCGAGTTCACCAAGGCGACGCAAAAGACGCCGGCGCGGTTTCGCCGCGGCGTCTCCGCCTATCCGACGCTCGGCGACGAAGCCCATGTCGCGACGCGCGACGAACTCGCCGCGCTTTTCGCCATCAACGGCACGGCGTCAGTGCGCGTCGGCGTCATCAAGCAGGACGCGGCCATTCCCGCGACAGTCGCGGTCAACGACCTTTTCCAGCGCCATTGCGCGATTCTGGGCACGACCGGGGCCGGCAAGTCCTGCGCGGTGGCGTTGCTTCTGCGCGCCGTCCTCGACCGCTACCCGAACGGGCACGTGGTCATTCTCGATCCGCACAATGAATACTCGCAGTGTTTCGGCGACACGGCGGTCATCTTCGATCCGACCAGCCTCACCATGCCCTATTGGATGCTGACCTTCGACGAACTCGTCGAGATTCTCTATCCGGGGCGAAAAGGGTATGACGAGGAGATCGAAATCCTCGCCGATTTCATCCCGGCGGCGAAGAAGATGAACCTTCATTCGGCCGCCAACGGCGCGAAGATCTACGCCACGCGCGGCGACACCGCAGCGATCACCGTGGACACGCCGCTTCCCTATCGCGTCTCGGACATTCTCGGTCTCATCGACAAGGCGTTAGGCGGGCTCGACTCCACGCGCTCGATCGCGCCGTTCAAACGCCTCAGGAACCGGCTCTTCGCCATCAGCCAGGACGCGCGCTACGCCTTCATGTTCGGCGGGCTGACGGTTCAGGACACGATGTCGAACTTCCTGTCGTCGCTCTTCAGGATTCCGGTCGAGGGGCGCCCCGTCTCGATCATCGAGCTGGGCGGACTGCCCGCCGAAGTCTCGCAGGTTGTCGTGTCGGTGGTCGCGCGGCTCGCCTTCGAGTTCGGCTTGTGGAGTCACGGGGCGGCGCCGATCGCGATCATCTGCGAGGATGCGCACCGCTATGCGCCCGCCGATCGCGAGCAGGGCTTCGCCCCGACGCGCAAGGCGCTCATCCGCATCGCCAAGGAGGGGCGCAAGACGGGCGTCTCGCTGTGGGTCGTCTCGCAGCGCCCGACCGAGCTCGATCCAACCATTCTCTCACAGTGCAACACCATCTTCGCTATGCGCCTTGCGAACCAGGCCGATCAGGACGCGCTGCGCGCCGCCATCCCGGACGCTTCGACGAGCCTCCTCTCCTGTCTGCCCTCGCTCGGGCTCGGCGAGACGATCGCGGTCGGCGAGGGCGTGCCGCTGCCGACGCGCATCCGTTTCGACGCGCTCCCGCGCGAATTGGTGCCGCGCAGCCTGACCGCCAGCTTCACCGACGGCTGGTCCGTCGATGTCGAGGACAGCGGCTTCATCGATCGCATCGTCGAGCAGTGGCGCGCGCAGAAGATGCTGCTGCCGGAGGTGTGAGAGGACGAGCTGCGGCGCTGAGGCGACTATCCGGCCTTCTCCGCCAGCCATGTCTTGATCAGCGACTGATACGGCACGTCGCGCTTGTTCGCCTCGACCTTGATCCGGTCGAGCAGCGACACGGGCAGGCGCAACGAAATCGCTTTCGTCGTCGGTTTCAGGTTGGGGAACTGCACGCGTTGCGCTGCATCCCAATCGACATAGTCTGTTGAATCGCGACCTTCCCAGAAGGCGCGCTCTTCCTGCTCGCTGCGAAACTTCGGAATCGCCTTAAGTTTCTTTGCCATGACGCGCACGCTCCTTCCTGTGCATAGGTCGGGCTGAAATCACCCTGATCAAAGTTCCGTCGCCCCGAAGCGTGAACGTGACGTGTAGAAACCGTCCATCTTCCGTTGCGCCAAGTGCGTGGTATCGCGGCTCTTCTGCGCTGTGCTTTGGGTCTTGCAGCATCAACGGGTTGTTGAAAAAAACCTGCTCCGCCTCACCCGGCGAGACTGCGTGCTTGTCGCCCTTCCTGATGTTGCCGTCGTCCCACCGGAATCCTTGCAGACGATTGAGGTGCAACATGAATGTATATGACCATAATATACGAAAATGTCAAGGAACAGCGCTTGATCGCATCGATCCCATTGCCCACACTGGCGTCAGGAGGCCCGTCATGAATCTTCGAATTCTTGCTCTCGCGCTAGCGCTCGCGGCCCTGCCGGCGGCGGCTGCGCCGCCCCTGACCATCGTCATTCATGGCGGCGCCGGGGCGCTGGCCCCGGGGAAGTACACGCCTGAACAGGAGGCCGATTACCAGGCGAAGCTCGTCGAGGCGCTCGACGCAGGCTACGCGGTTCTCGAAAGCGGCGGGCCTGCGCTCGACGCCGTCGAGGCGGCGATCGTCATCCTCGAGGATGCGCCAGGGTTCAACGCGGGCAAGGGCGCTGTCTTCACACGCGAGGGCAAGAACGAGCTTGACGCCTCGATCATGGATGGCGCGACGGCGAAAGCGGGCGCCGTCGCCGGGGTGACGCGGGTCAAGAACCCTATCCGCCTCGCGCGCGCCGTCATGGAAAAGTCCGAACACGTCATGATGGCGGGCAAGGGCGCTGAGGAGTTTGCACGGCAGCAGGGCGTCGAAATCGTCGATCCAAAGTATTTTTGGACCGAGCGGCGCTGGAAGGATTACGAAGCGGCGGTGAAGAAACTGAGGGAGAAGGGCGCGAGCCTTTCGCCGCCGGAGAAATACGGCACGGTCGGCGCGGTTGCGCTCGACGCCCACGGGAACCTCGCCGCAGGAACCTCGACCGGCGGCATGCTGATGAAGCGTTTTGGGCGGGTCGGCGACGCGCCGATCATCGGCGCCGGGACGTACGCC
>JBEBFW010000281.1:0-3709 GCA_040081755.1 Parvularculaceae bacterium | reverse complement strand
CGTCGCCGCCGACGATTCGATCATGCCCCAGACGATCGAGGCGATCAATCACGCCAAGGCTGCGCAAGTCCCGATCATTGTCGCCATCAACAAGATCGACAAGCCGGCGGCGAACGCCGCCAAGGTCCGCACCGACCTGCTCCAGTACGAGATTCAGGTGGAAGGCCTTGGCGGCGAGGTTCAGGACGTCGAGGTCTCTGCGCTGAAGAAGACCAATCTCGACGGTCTCCTCGACGCGATCCTTCTTCAGGCGGAGGTTCTGGATTTCAAAGCGAACCCGGATCGCCCGGCCGAGGGTTCGGTCGTCGAGGCGCGCCTCGACAAGGGCCGGGGCGCGGTCGCGACCCTCCTCGTCCATTGAAGCGCGGCGACCTTCTTGTCGTCGGCAGCGAATGGGGCCGCGTGCGAGTTCTCTCCAACGACAAGGGCGAGCAGATCCAGGCTGCCGGCCCGGCATCGCCCGTCGAAGTCCTCGGTCTTAACGGCGTGCCCGAGCCCGGCGAGCAATTCGCCGTCGTCGAATCCGAGGCGCGAGCGCGCGAGGTCGCGGAATTCCGGGCCCGCAAGAAGCGCGAGAAGGCCTCCGCCAAGTCTTCGGGCACCTCGCTCGAACAGATGATGGCGCAGCTCCAGGACGCCGAGATCAAGGAACTCCCGCTCGTCATCAAGGGAGACGTCCAGGGCTCGGTCGAAGCGATCGTCAACTCGCTCGAGCGAATGTCGACGAGCGAAGTGCGCGTGCGGGTTCTTCACACCGGCGTCGGCGGTATTTCCGAAAGCGACGTCATCCTGGCGCAAGCCTCGAAGGCGCCCGTCATCGGCTTTAACGTGCGCGCCAACAAGGACGCGCGCGACATCGCCGAGCGCCAGGGCGTCGAGATTCGCTATTACTCGATCATCTATGACCTCATCGACGACATCAAAGGCGCCCTCTCCGGCATGCTGGCGCCGGAACTGCGCGAGACCTTCCTCGGCAACGCCAAGATCCTTGAGGTCTTCAACATCACCAAGCACGGCAAGGTCGCCGGCTGTCGGGTCGAGGAAGGCGTCGTTCGGCGCGGCGCGAAAGTGCGCCTCATTCGCGACAACACTGTCATTCACGAAGGCGAACTGTCGCAGCTCAAACGCTTCAAGGACGACGTCTCGGAAGTTCCGGTCGGTCAGGAATGCGGCATGAGCTTCGCGAATTACGAGGACCTCAAGGCAGGAGACGTCATCGAATGCTTCGCCATCGAGAAGGTGACGCGGACGCTGTAGTCCTCCGTCCACTCGACCCTCCCCGCGACGGGCCGGCGATGCACGCCATCTGGGGCGACGAGGAAAGCTGCCGCTACATGCAAGCGCCCGCCTTCAGGACTGTCGAGGAGACGATTGCAGCGCTCTCGCGGTGGAATGAGGGCTTCGAGGATACGAGCTGGGCCGTCGCCGACCGGAAGGACGGCGAGGCGCTGGGGCGCATCGCGCTTTTCACCAGGGGCCGCGACGTCTGGGAGGCAGCCTGCATGATCGCTCCCGCCGCGCGCGGTCGAAATCTCGCGGCGCGGGGCCTCGCGCAAGGGATCGACTTCGTTTTCGACAAGAAAGGCGCCCGGCGCATCTTCGCCGACATCGATCCCGAAAACACGGCGTCCATCCGCGTCTTCGAGAAGCTCGGCTTCCGGCGTGAGGGCGTCCTGCGCGCCGAATGGGAGACGCATATCGGCGTGCGCGATTCTCTCATCATGGGACTGACGAAGTTCGACGCGCGTTCATGGCGCAGCGCGGATTCAGGTTCGCCGAATACGCTCAAGCCGAACGCCGCAGCCGCGGATCGCAAGTCCGCCCCGTGAAAGCAACCGCTCATGAAACTCGGTCTGCAGATCATCCTGGCTCTTTTGAGCCTCATTCCTCTCGGCTTCGGCGCTCTAGGGGTCCTCGGCGGCGCCGCGCGGTTCGTCCCGCTCGACGCCGCCATTGCGCCCCTCGACAGCCAGTTCCGGTTCCTGTCGGCGCTCTATGTCGGCGTCGGCGTTCTCATCTGGCGCATCATTCCGTCGGTTGAAAAGCACGGCTGGATCATGTCGACGCTCATCGCCGCCATCTTCGCCGGAGGTCTTGCGCGCCTCTATTCCGCCGCGCTCACCGGCGAGACGCCGCCCCTGATGATCGCCGCGACCGGGCTTGAACTCGCCTCGCCGGCGTTGATCCTCTGGCAGCGCGCGGTGGCTCGGCGCAGCCGCGCCTGAGGCCAGCATGATCCCTTTCAAGATCTGCTGCATCCAATCGACGGACGAGGCCGACGCCGCCATCGCCGCCGGCGCGCTGGCAGTCGGACTGGTTGGACCGATGCCGAACGGCGCCGGGCCGATCCCCGATGAGCTGATCTCTGCAATATCCATGCACGTGCGCGACCGGCACGGCGAGCGCATCTGGCGAACCCTGCTCACCAGCCGCACGGATGGCGGGGCCATCGCCGACCATGTCGCCGAAACTGGCGTCAACACGGTGCAGATCGTCGATCGGCCCGAACGCGGCGCGCATGACGCGGTTCGCCGCGCCCACCGACGCGTGCGCATCATTCAGGTCATTCATGTCGAGGACGCCGGCGCGATAGAACAGGCGCGAGAGGCCGCCGAAACGGCCGACGTCATTCTTCTAGACTCCGGGAGGCCGAGCGCCGCCGTGCGCACGCTTGGCGGCACCGGAGATACTCATGACTGGTCGATCAGCCGGCGGACCGTCGAGACGGTCGGCAAGCCTGTGTTCCTGGCGGGAGGCCTCAACCCGCAGAACGCCGTGCGCGCTTTCGCCGAAGTGCGCCCATTCGGGCTCGATATCTGTTCGGGCTTGCGCGACGCCGCGCGCGGTTACGCGCTGGATCCCCTGAAACTCGTTGCCTTCGCCGCGACGTTGCGATCCGGGATTGATGCGCAGCTCAATCCGCCTGTGGGCCGAAATTCCTGACCAGATAGTCGAGCACCGTGCGGCGGTCCTCAGCGACCAGCGCGGGCATGCCTTTGCTCTCGCTCATCCAGGTCAGCAGATAGTCCCAGCGCTCTTGCGGCAGCCTTTGCTGCATGACCACATTGAGGCTGTGGCAGGCCGCGCAGCGCGCGGCGACAAGCTCGTATCCATCCGTCTGCGGAAGGCCGCCATAGGCGTCAGCGGGATTGAAGGCGGCGCGCTCGACTGGCGCGTCGATCGGCGCTGAAGGATCGAGCGCGAAATAGGTGGGAGAAAAATCGATCCCGGCGCTCGCAGCCGAGAGCCGACCTGCTGAATTAGGCGGCGAGGCTCGCAGCAGGCGCGTCTCACCCGGACGCCCGCGCCAGGCGAGGGGACTGGCGAGAAACGCGGCCGCTGCAGCAAAGACAAGCACGCTGAGGGCAGGCGGGCGCATCAGACCGCAAAGACCCCAACGCGGTGTTGCATATTGTTGAGGTAGCCCTTCGGGTTCCAGCCCGGCGTCCATGCCGGCTGCATGAGCCCGTCTTCGTCGGCCGCCCGAGCCCAGATTTCGTAGTAGCCTTTTTGCTGCACCCGCGCCGCCGTGCGCCAGCGCCGCGGCGCATATTTGTTCCTTGGCGGATCGAGCCGCGTCGCGATCCAGCTTGCTCCGAAGTCGAGCGAGACATCGACCCGGGCGACGGCGCGCTCCCCGCCCCAGGCATGACCGCGAATATCGAGCGGCGCGCCGACGCGCGCTTCCGCGCCGGTCGCCGGGAAGGTG
>JBEBFW010000280.1:0-3759 GCA_040081755.1 Parvularculaceae bacterium | reverse complement strand
TCCGGAAGTTCATTACGGTCATCGGCACGCTCGGCATTTTTGTCGTCGGCGTGTTTTTGATCGGGCTCATGGGCGCAGCGCGCCCGCGCATCAAGCCGCAAGCGCCGGTGCTCACGCCGCCCAGCGTCTTCTTTGTGACGGCGGAGCCTGAAGCCGTGACGCTCGACGTCTATGCTCAAGGCGAGGTCCGTCCGCGCACGGACATCACCCTCACGGCGCAAGTCTCGGGGCGCATCGTCTCCACCTCGCCGGCGTTCGCCGACGGAGGCGCTTTCAACGAGGGCGATCTCCTGTTGAAAATCGAGGACGCCGACTACCGTCTCGCCGTCACCAGCGCGCGCGCCCGCGTCGCGCAGGCGGAAGAGAACCTGAAGCGCGAGGAAGCGGAAGCGGCGCTCGCCCGGCGCGACTATGAAGACCTCGGCCGCAAGGGCGATCCCTCCGAGTTGACCTTGCGCCTCCCGCAATTGGCGCAGGCGAAAGCGGCCTTCGAGGGGGCCCGCGCCGACTACAAGTCCGCCGAACTCAGTCTCGAGCGCACCGTAATCAAGGCGCCCTTCAAGGGCCGCGTGCGCGACCGTCTCGTCGGGGAAGGCCAGTACATCGGACCGGGCGCCCAGCTCGGGCGCATCTTTTCGACCGACGCCGCAGAGATCCGCCTGACGCTGACGGACAATGACCTCTCGAAGCTCGGCGTGCCCTTCGGCTTCGTTGAAACGCCGGAAGCCCGCGGACCCGACGTGATCCTCACCGGCTCGCTCGCCAATATCGAACATTCCTGGAAGGGGCGCATCGCGCGCACCGAAGGGTCGATCGATCCGACGACGCGCCAGATCGCGGCGATCGCGGTGGTCGATGACCCCTACGGGGCCGGCGCCGACGACGGCGCGCCGCTGGCGATTGGGCTCTATGTCGACGCCAAGATCGTCGGCAAGGCGTTTGACGGCGCCTATGTCATTCCGCGCTCGGCGCTCTACGGCCGCGATGCCGTCTATGTGATCGCGGCCGGCGACAAGCTGGAGAAACGCACGATCAAGATCGCGTCCGCCGAGCGCGATGAGATCATCGTCTCGGCTGGCCTTGCCTCCGGCGACCGGGTCGTCACCTCGCCGCTCCGGGGCGCCGATGTCGGCTCGAAGGTCGCGCCCGTCGATCCAAAGAAGGCCGATCGTCCTGCTGCGGACGATGACCCGACGCCGCAGTCGGCGACCGCCGAGGCGCTCAAGGGCGAGGCCGGCCTGTGAACGGCGCCATCTCATGGTTCGCCCGCAACCCGGTCGCCGCGAACCTCTTCATGATCTCGCTGATCCTCGCCGGGATCGCGGGCTTCCTGCAGGTCGAACGCGAGGTCTTCCCGTCCGGCAAATTCAACTTCGCGCAGATCACCGTCGCCTGGCCCGGCGCGTCGCCGCAGGAGATCGAGCAGCAGATCATTCTGCGCGTTGAGGAATCCCTCTCCGACATCGACGGGGTCAAGCATGTCGAGGCGACCGCCAGCGACGGTTTCGCCAGCCTCTTCGTCGAGGGCGAGGAGGATGCCGACACCGCGACATTCCTGAACGAAATCAAGAACCGCGTGGACGGCATTTCCACTTTGCCCGCCGACGCCTTCCCGCCGGTCGTGCGCCAGATCACCGCGCAGGACACCGCGGTCTATATCGCGCTCTACGGCGACCTGTCGGAAAAGGAACTGAACCGGCTTGCGCGCGAGCTTCGCAACGAGGCCGCGCGCCTGCCGGGCGGCTCTCCGCTGGTGAGCATATTCGGGGCGCTGAACGAGGAAGTGACGATCGAGGTCTCCGAAGAAGCGCTGAGGCGCTTCGGCCTCACCTTCGACGATGTGGCGCGCGCCATCCGCGGCGCGTCGGTGACCCTTTCGGGCGGACAGGTCAAAACCGACACCGGCAACATTCAGGTCGCCGCGCGAAACCTCGCCGACTCGCAGGAAGATTTCGAAAAGATTGTCATCCGCCAGACGCCGGACGGCTCGCAGATCCGCGTGAGCGATGTGGCGACCGTCATTGACGGTTTCGAAGACCGGAAAGTGCGGCGCGAGGTCAACGGCAAGCCGGCCGTCACCATCGCCATCGATGCGCCCGAAAAGCTCGACATCGTCAAACTGTCGGGCGCCGTCAACAAATGGGTCGAGGCGACCAACAAACGGCTGAATGGCAAGGCGACGCTGGAGATCTGGTTCGACACGGCGGAAATCTATTTCGCGCGCACGCAGCTGGTGACGCAGAACGCGATGATGGGGATCGTGCTCGTTCTGGTCCTCCTCGTGATGTTCCTGCGGCCGACCATTGCCTTGTGGGTTTCCTGGGGCATCGTGGTCGCCTTCGCCGCCTCCTTCATCCTGATGCCGGCGACGGGCGTCTCCTTGAACATTCTTTCGCTCTTCGCCTTTCTTCTGGTGTCGGGGATCGTCGTCGATGACGCCATCGTCATCGGTGACAGCATTCACGAGGAGATAGAGAAGGGCGGCAAGGGCGTCGACGCCGCGATCGTCGGCGCGCAGCTCGTCGCCAAGCCGGTGTTCTTTTCCGTGCTGACCACCATCATCGCCTTCCTGCCCTGGCTTTTCATCGGCGGCGGCGCCGAACAATTCACCAAGCACATTTCGTACACGGTGATTTTTGCGCTCTCCTTCTCGCTGATGGAGGCTTATTTCTGCCTGCCGGCGCACCTGTCGCATCTGAAGAAGCAGAACAAGGAAGGCCTCGGCTATCGGCTGCAGGGCTTCTTCGCTGACGGTCTCGTGCGCTTCGCGGACCAGACCTATCAACCGCTGCTGCGGTTCGCCGTGCGTGCGCGCTATCAGACGGCCGCGTTCTTCATCGTCATGTTCATGATCTCGGTCGCCATACTTGCGCAGGGCTGGATCAGCTTCAAATTCCAGCCCGATGTGGAAGGCCCCTTCATCTCGCTGAGCGTGCGGTTCCCTGAAGGAACGCCCTATTCGCGGAGCCTTGAGGTCTTCGAACAGATCGAGGCGGGCGTCGATCGCCTGAAGACGCGCTACAAATCCAAGGATGGCTCCGCATTCGTGAAGACCGTCTTCATCAACGCCTCCGAGGGAGAAGTTCGCAGCCAGGTCTCGATCGTCGACAGCGACAATCGCGATACCGGCCTTTCGTCGGAAAAGGTCGCCGAGGTCCTGCGCGATCTCGTCGGCGCCGTTGACGACGCCGAGGACATCACCATGGATTACACGGTGACCGGCAGCGGTCCCGATCTGAGTTTCGGCGTCGAGTCGAAGGACATCGAAGACCTTCGCCTCGCGACGCTCGACATCCAGAATTATCTGCGCACGGTCCCCGGCGCCTATGACGTGCGCAACAGCCTGCAGTCCGCGACGCCGGAACTGCGCATCGATCTCAAACCCGGCGCCGAGCGCTTCGGCCTCACGCTGGTCGATATCTCGCGTCAGGTGCGGCAGGCCTTTTTCGGCGAGGAGGCGCAGCGCCTGCCCCGGGAAGGCCAGGACGTGCGCGTTATGGTGCGCTATCCGGCCGAGGCGCGCGCGTCGCTGACGACGATCGACAGCATGCGGATCAGAACGGCGGACGGGCGGGAGGTGCCTCTCGCGGCCGTCGCCGATCTTTCTTTCCAGCCGAGCTACAAGCGCATCAACCGCCGCGACCGGGCGCGCACGGCGCAGGTGAGCGCGCAGCTCCGCGACCACTGGAGTGGATCGAGTTTCGAGGTCCAAGCTCGGAGCGCGGTCCTGTGCGGCGGGCCGCACACCGACAGCCTGCG
>JBEBFW010000279.1:0-3790 GCA_040081755.1 Parvularculaceae bacterium | reverse complement strand
GTGCCGGAGACGCTGTAGGAGAGGGCCATCAGCCCCTCGCCTTTCCGATTGACAAAAATGTCGCCAACAAGCGGCGTCTTGCCGAGAAATGAGTTCAGCTGATAGGCCGGCGCGACGGCGCCCCTTAGCGACACCTCTCCGCTCTTGCGCGCGGTGATTTCGCCTTCGCCCGTAATGCCGATCGAGGGGCCGGTGGCGCGCCCTTCCTTGATGGCGACGACGCCGTCGCGGAAAACGAACTCGGCCCTCGCTTTCGAGATATCGATGCCCTCGCCGTTGAGGAGATCCGAGAGCCCGTCAAACGAGCCGGCCGCGAAGAGCCGCGCCAGAAGCGGCGCCTTCACCACGCGCATGTCGCGGGCGTCGGCGCGCCCTTCAATGACGTTCGGCGCATCGGGGCTGCTCTTGCTGACGCGCATCGTCATCGCGCCCGCCCCGCCCCTGATCGATGTGACATCGAAGAGGCCCGCGAACAAAGCGCCGAGATCCTCGCTCCTGGTCTCGATCACCTGGACGCCGTTCGCGTCGGCCGGCGTCAGCGTCACATTGACGGGCTTGCCGTCGATTGTCTCCGCGGAAAATTCGAGCCGTTCGAGCCGCTGCTCGCGGCGCTTCAATTCCAGTGCGGCGTTCCTGAAGCGCGCGCCGCCCCGCAATGCGAGTTCGTCGAGCTTTGCGCGCACGTTCAGTCCGCCCTTCCAGCGATCCGGTCTTGCAGGATCCTTCGGCCCGGAAACCGCGCGCTCGATCATCGGTCCGGCGTTGAGAAAGGCGCCCGTCACCTCCGCACGCAGGGCGCCATCCTCCGATCGGCTTGCGGCCAGCGCGAGGTCCGCGGCGCCGCCGAGGTAGAACCGCTCGACGTCCGCGGACTGCAACGCGCCCGTGGCGCTGAATGAGCCTTTTCCCCGCATGGCGATCGCTTCGCCATCGAGCGTCGCGCTCTTTATCTCGACGCCCTCCGGTGCGAACGCAGCCTCCAGCCTGCCGACGGCGCGTAACTCTGGCGGTTTGCGCCAGTTGAGGTCTTCGAGCGTCAGCGCGGCGCGCGTGAAGTCCGCATCGAGCGACAGCGACTTGATGGCGCCGAGATCGCCGACGGCGATCGCCTTGAAATTGACCGGGCCGCGCAGCATTTGCCGTGTCGGCACGCCGAAGACGTCGCCCGTCGTGCTATCGACCTCGCCGCTGATCTCAAAGTTCGATGGTCCGTCCGCGTCGTAAAACCGCTGGAGCCACTCGATCTTCAAGGGCGCGCCGCCGAACGCCGCATCGGCGCCCACGCGCATGAAACGAGGCTTCAGATCGATCTTGCCCGACGCCTTCTCGAGATCGACCCCGCGAAAGAACTCCGAAACCGTCACGTTCTCAAACTGGAGCACGCCGTCATAACCATAGGCCGAGCGGTCCGCCATTCTGAGGTTCGGCCGGGTGATGGTGATGCGGGCGCGGGCCTTGCCGGAAAACTGTTCGGGTTTGAGTTTCGTCGTCTTCAGGATCGAGACCGGCTCCTCGTTCAGCACCTTGAGGAAGTCCCGCGCGTTCCCTTCGGCCGAGAACGTGTAGTTGACCGGCGCCCCTTTTGGAGCCAATCGCGTGAAATCTATGAGGCCGTCGGCAACCGGCACGGCGCCGACGCGGCCTTTGGCCCCGGACATCATGAAGCGATTTCCCGAAAGATGCGCGCTGGCGGAAGCGTCGCTGAGCGGCGTCATGCCGGGGGAAAATATCGCGGTTGCGCCCGAGACGTCGAAGGTCAGCGCCAGCGCCTCGTCGGGCATGTATTTGCCGGGTCCAAGCGCTCCTTGCGGGAGATCGACGACGAGCTTCAGGTTTTCAACGCGCGCGAGCGGCAGCCGCGTATCGATGAAATCGCGCACGGTCGGCGCAAGCTTCAGGGGCCAGCCCCGCGCGATGCGCTGTGAATCGAGCGCGCCTGCCATGGCCAGATCGACCCTGACGCGGGGCGAGACCTTCGAGCCGGCGGGCGAGCGCCGCACATCCGCCGAGCCTTTCAGCGTCACATCCAGAAATCCGGCCTCGAACGCTCTGAGCGAGAGCTGGCGCGTCCCGGCGTCATAGGCGCCCTCGACCGACGCCTTCGAAACGGTCAGCGGCGCCGCGAAAACGTCCCTGGGATTCAAGGTGAGATCGTCTGCGTGAAGCGCAAACTCGACCTCGCGCACAGACCGCTTGTCGTCGGCGAGCCCGAGAGCGACGCGCCCGCCGATTTCACCCGACGATCCGTCCGCGGCGAAACCGAGCTTCAGGCCGTCGAAGGCGTTGGTTTTCGGGTTGAAATCCGCCTTGAGCGATACGAGATCGACCGGCAGCGCGCGCCCGCCGATCCGGGCGGTTCCGGCGCCGGATTTCAGATCGATGGTCGATGAGAGAACGACGCCCTTGTCGGTCATGCTGATCCTGGCGGCGCCGGACACGGGCGCTTTGAGGAAGGCTGCGCGCTCGCCATAGAACATGCCGAGAATGTCGGCGACCGGCGCATCGGCAAGGCGCAGCTCCGCCTCGATGAGCCGGCGCGCCTCCACGTATGTAGCGTCAAACGACAGTGAGGCCGGTCCGCTGTTCGTTTCGAAGCGCCCGCTCGCTTGCGCGTCGAAGCCGCCCTCGGTTCGGCGCAGCGAGGCCGCGGCGCCCTCCGATCGCCAGGACCGGCCCGAGGGCTTGTCCTTGTAGACGATCACGGCGTTGCGGAATTCGGCTCTCTGAAACGAGTCGCGCAGCCAGGCGCGATCGTTCAGCAAGCGGATAATATCGAAGTCGCCGAATCCCGCGGCGTCCGCCTTGATGGCGCCGTCCTCGCGCGAGAAGGAGATGACAGGCTTCTCGAATTCGAGAATCCGCGGGCCGAAGGCGCCCTGCGCCAGGTCCGAGACGGCGAAAACGGCGTCGATCTGCGGCAGGGCGACGATCGGCGCTCCCTTGTCGTCGCGAATGGCGGCGTCTGCGACAGTGATCTTGAATTCGTCGCGGCCCGATCCCCGCGCGAGCATGATGGCGCCGAGTTGCGCCGAGTGGTTTTCAGGCAAGGCGCGCTCGATCGCGAACTCGGCGCTCGCCCGGAACGCCGATAGCGACACGGGGCCGGATTGAATGCGCCAAGCGAGGAATCCCGCCGCCGCTGCTGCGACGGCGAGGAACACGCCAGCGATTTCCAGCGCTACGAGGCCCGCCTTTGCGAGGCGGCCGTTACGCGGGGACATCTCTTGCGGCCATGTTACGCTGCCCTACTCGACCCGAGGCCGCACCCCTTCGACCCCTGCAAGCCCTAACCCGTGCGACGGTTGACAAGCAAGCCGCCCGGCGGTTTGGCTCCGCCTACAAACCGTCGGTGAACAAATTGCGAGCGCGGAGACGAGCGGCATGGGCAAGACTTTGACTGAAGGCGACAAGGCGCCGGCGTTCAAAATGCCGACCGCGGAAGGTCTTGCTACGCTGAAGGACTTCGCCGGCAAGGCGCTGGTGCTCTATTTCTATCCGAAAGACGACACGTCCGGTTGCACCGCCGAGGCGATCCAGTTCACGGCGCTCGCCAAGGAATTCGCCAAGGCCGGGGCGGCGGTCGTCGGCGTTTCAAAGGACAGTCTCGCCAAACACGAGAAGTTCGCCGCCAAGCACGGGCTGAAAGTCCGGCTCGGCGCCGATGAGGACGGGAAGGTCGTCGAGGCCTACGGCGTTTGGGTCGAGAAGAGCATGTACGGCCGAAAATACATGGGCGTCGAGGACTTCCGTCGCGTGACCCGGCACCTTCACCTTGCGCCATTCCCTGGCG
>JBEBFW010000070.1:0-13944 GCA_040081755.1 Parvularculaceae bacterium | reverse complement strand
CATAATCATCGATGTCGGACGCGACGCGGAGGCGCCCGCCCGACTTCAGGAGGCGCGCGGCTTCCTGCAGAAACCAGGGCGACACGACCCGCCGCTTGAAGTGACGTTTCTTCGGCCAGGGATCGGGGAAAAGAACGAACATGCGTGAGAGGGCGCCCGATGGCAGCGCCTCCATCAGCGGCCGGGCGTCGCCGAAGTGGATGCGGACATTCTCAAGGCTCGCATTGTCCACATGAACCAGCAGTTTGCCGACGCCGTTGACGAACGGCTCGGCGCCGATGAACCCGACATCGGGGCGGGCGGCGGCCAGCGCCGCCAGATGCTCGCCGCCGCCGAAGCCGATTTCGAGCTGAACCTCGTCCTTGTCCGGAAAAAGCGCACCGGGATTCAGCGGTCCCTTGAGGTCCGGAACCGCAAGTCGCGGCAGCAGCGTTTCCATGAGCGCGGCCTGGCGCTTCTTCAGCGGCTTCGACTGACGACGCCCGTACAGATACGGAATGTAGGATTCGTCCGTCGTCACCATTTGTGAAAGATGAAAAAGGCGCCGAGCGCGATCAGGGCGAACCCGGCCGCATGGTTCCAGCCAAGCGGCTCTTTCAGATAAAAAAACGAGAAGCCGGCGAAGACGATGAGCGTGATCACCTCCTGCATGGTCTTCAGCTCAGCCGCCGAATAAACGGCGTGGCCGATGCGGTTCGCCGGAACCGCGAAGCAATACTCGATGAAGGCGATGCCCCAGCTGGCGGCGATGGCGAAGAAGAGCGGCGCCGATTTGTATTTGAGGTGCCCATACCAGGCGAACGTCATGAAGACGTTGGAGAGGAGAAGAAGGAGGATGGGAGCAAATTTCGGCGTCAGCATATGTCGGCGTCCCTGGCGGCGAACGCTTTGCTATAGGGCGTCGGGCGTTCCGGCGAGGAGGTATGATTCCTCGCGCCTGAGGTGGATCAAAAATTCAGCTTTTTCTTCAGGAATTTGATGGTGCGCTTCCAGGCGAGATCGGCCGCTTCCTTGTTGTAGCGCGCGGCGTTCGTGTCGTTGTTGAACGCGTGCTGGGCGCCCGGATAGACGTAGGACTTCGCCTTCACGCCGGCGGCCTTCAGCGCAGCTTCGTAGGCGGCGGCGCCGGCGTTGATGCGCTCGTCTTTCTCGGCATAGTGAATGAGGAGCGAGGCCTTGATGCGCGCGGCCTCCTCGGCGCTCGGCTGAATGCCGTAAAAGACAACCCCGGCCTTGAGCGCCGGCGAGGCCGCGGCCAGCGCGTTGACCATGCCGCCGCCCCAGCAGAAGCCGATGGCGCCGACCATGCGCTGGTGAGTCTTCAGGAGCGCCAGCGTCTCGACGATCTTCGCCAGCTTGGCGGCCGTCTTCTCGCGATTGAGCTTGCTGATCATGGCGCGCGCCTTGTCCTCGTCCGCTGGCGTGCCGCCGAAGGGCGAGAGCATATCGACGGCGAAGGCCTGAAAGCCTTCAAGCGCGATGCGCCGCGCAATGTCCTTGATGTGCGGGTTGAGGCCGCGGTTTTCGTGGATGACGACGACCGCAGGAAGAATCGACTTCCCCTTCGGCCGCGCGCCATAGGCCGTGACGAATGGCAGATGCGTCGTCGGCGCGGCGCCTTGCACCCCTTCCGGCGCGATCATATCGACTATGTCGCCTGTGTCGTACTTCGTTGTGAATATGTCGAGGCGTTGGTCATCTTCCGGGATGATGGCGGCTCTCGCATAATCGTTGGCGAGCACCGGCAGAAGCGCGCTCGCAGCGGCCGCCCCGCCTGCAATCCTCGCGAGGCGTTCGAGGAACTCGCGCCGTCCCAAAGCGCCATGCGTGAAAGAATCGTAGAGGCTGACAATTTCATCATCGATCGGGGGCACGGCTCGATTCCTTCCAGCGACAGGGAATGCTAGGCCGGCCGCCGGAGCAGCGGCAAGGGGCGGAAATGTCGAAGAAGCTGGAAGCGCTGCAGGAAAAACTGCGCATGCAGGCGCTGGCGTTCCCGGAAGCCCATGAAGACCATCCGTGGGGTCATATCGCGGTGAAAGTGCGCGGCAAGGCCTTTGTCTTCATGGGCGGCGAGAGCGGGGAGGCGAGCCGTTTCTCGATGACGGTCAAGCTGCCAGTGTCCGGCGAAATGGCGCTGACCCTCCCCTTCGTTGAGCCCGCTGGCTACGGCCTCGGCAAATCCGGCTGGGTGACGGTGAGACTTGGCGCCAAAGACAAATGCGATTTCGCGACGCTCGCCGACTGGATCGATCAAAGCTATCGAGCGGTGGCGCCGAAAACGCTGGTGAAGACCCTCGGCTGATCGCGCGACCTAAGCCTTCTTCTCCAGTTTATCCAATTGTCGCTGCAGCGCAGCGAGCTGGGCCTTGAGGTCGGTGATCTGCTCGGACTCGCTGGACGCTCCATTGGCCGGGCCTGCGCGCGCCGCGCCCGGCTGAAAGACATTGGTCATCGGCGCAAACATTTTCATCGCTTGCTCGAAAAGAACCATGTTCTGACGGGCGGTCTCTTCAAAAACCTGGAAGCCCGGCGCGACGGCGAAAGTCTCGCGCATTTGCGAACGGAACTTCTCCTGGTTCCTCGTGAAGCTCTCCATGCTCATGTCGAGATAAGTGGGGACGAACATCTGCATGCTGTCGCCATAGAACTTGATGAGACGGCGCAGGAATTGGATGGGCAGGAGGTTTGCGCCTTTGTTCTCTTCCTCGAAAATGATCTGGGTCAGCACCGAACGGGTGATGTCCTCGCCGGTCTTCGCGTCGAAAACGACGAAATCGTCGCCTTTTTTCACCATTTCGGAGAGGTAATCGAGCGTCACGTAGGAACTCGTCGCCGTGTTGTAGAGACGGCGATTGGCGTATTTCTTGATCGTGATCGGCTCGCGGGCCTCGCCGCCGCCGGCCCCGTGGGTCTCGTTCGTCTTTTCCTGCGCCTCAGACACCGCCCGACTCCCTTGTGATTTTTCTTGGCTCGACAGCCTTTTTGCTGCGGCGCCGCGCTTTTTGTGCGCTTGCACAGGATGCTATAGCATGGAATCAGACCTTGCCTATTCAGGAGACGGGGGCGCCGCCATAACTGGCGTCCCCAAAGGCTCGAACACAACCCCCGGGCGGCTGAGCAAGCGCCCCATACAAGATTTGAGGAGTCTATCATGGCTGGAGTCGTCATCGCGTCCGCCGCCCGCACGGGCGTCGGATCGTTTGGAGGAACGATCGCCGGAGTGCCCGCGGCAAAGCTCGGCCAGACCGCCATCGCCGCGGCGATCGAGCGGGCCGGGATCGCGCCGGACGACGTGAGCGAAGTGATCATGGGCCATGTGCTGCAGGCCGCCCAGGGCCAGAACACCGCGCGTCAGGCCGCCATGGGCGCCGGCGTTCCGAAAGAGCGGCCTGCCATGGCGATCAACCAGGTGTGCGGTTCGGGGCTGCGAGCCGTCGCGCTCGCGGCGCAGGCGATCGCCAATGGCGACGCGTCGATCGTGGTCGCCGGCGGGCAGGAGAGCATGTCTCTTTCTCCGCATGCGGCGCATTTGCGCGACGGCTTCAAGATGGGCGAGGCGAAATTCGCCGACACAATGATCAAAGACGGCCTTTGGGATGTCTTCAACGATTATCACATGGGCCAGACAGCCGAGAACCTCGCCCAGAAATACCAGATCAGCCGCGAGGAGCAGGACAAGTTCGCGCTCGCCAGCCAGATGAAGGCCGCCGCCGCGAAAAAAGCCGGCAAGTTCAAGGACGAAATCGTCGCCGTGGTCATCAAGACGAAGAAGGGCGAAATCGTCTTCGATCAGGACGAGTACATTCGCGCTGACGCCACGATCGAAGCGATGGCCGGGCTGAGACCGGCTTTCGTCAAGGACGGCACGGTGACGGCGGCGAACGCCTCGGGGCTTAATGACGGCGCGGCTGCGCTCGTCATCATGTCCGAGCGCGAAGCCGATCGCCGCAATATCGAGCCCCTCGCCCGCATCGCCGCTGCAGCCCATTGCGGCGTCGATCCCTCGATCATGGGGATCGGGCCCGCGCCAGCCTCGCGCATGGCGCTCGAAAAAGCGGGCTGGAAGCTCGCCGATCTGGATCTCATCGAAGCCAATGAAGCCTTCGCCGCGCAGGCGCTCGCGGTCGGCAAGGAGCTCGGCTGGGACGCCTCGAAGGTCAATGTGAACGGCGGCGCCATCGCCATCGGCCACCCGATCGGCGCCTCCGGGGCCCGCATCCTGACGACCCTGCTCTATGAGATGAAGCGGTCGGGCGCGAAGAAGGGTCTTGCGACCCTATGCATCGGCGGCGGCATGGGCATCGCCATGTGCGTGGAGCGGTAGTGTATACAAAGTTTATGCCCGTATATCGGCTGCCTGATTTACGAGCATAAATTATTCGCGACGCGCGCGCTACGCTGCGATCCCGAAACGCTGCTGCATGAGGCTCAAGGTCGCCATGCGCAGGACAATGCCTGACGCTTCGTTCGCCGTTGCGCCGTCGGCGGTCGCAATCCGGTCGAGGAACCGGCGGGCCTTTTCGGGATCGAAGAAGGGCTGGTCGGCGAAGCGCCGTGAGCGGATGATCTCCTCGCAAAGCTCGCTCAAGGGATCGGCCTTGAGTTCCCTAGACGCCTGGCGCAGCGGCGGCGCGATGAAGGGGTGCTTCTGCCGCGCGTAAAGCTCCGGCGTGATCACATACCTCGCCGCCTCGCGAAGGATGTACTTCTCGGTCGTCTCCCTGATTTTGTAGGCGACCGGCAGGCCGGCCGCATATTCGGCGACATGATGATCGAGGAACGGCACGCGGCCTTCAACTGAATGCGCCATCTCCATCCGGTCGGCGAGCACGGTGAGGATGAAATTCGCCAGCATCGTTTTCTGCCAGAGATAAAGCGAGGCGTTCACCGCATCGCGCCCGGCAAGGCGCCCCTCGATATCGAGTTCTGTCAGCAACTCAGCGTAGGGAGCGTCCGGATCGCCGCCTGGCGCGTCGGCGCGCAACAGCGCTGACATCTGCCGATAGGCGATCGACAGGCCTTCGATCCAGGAGGGGCAATAGCCTAGCGCCGAGCGGATGAGTTCAACGCCGTGCGCCGGCTCGCCTGACGGGAACATGATCGAACGGGACAACGGGTTCGCCTCGATCAGCGCCGCGATCGCCGCCTGACGCTCGACGTCGGTCGCATAGTTCGGACCGTAAAGCATGAAGTCGCGTCGCTCAAACACGTAGCCGGCGAGCATCTCATCCGACCCCTCGCCGGTGAAGACGACCTTGATCCCGGCGTCGCGCACCGCGCGGGAGAGCAGATATTTGGCGGCCGAGTTGGCGTTGAAGATCGGGCGCTCGCCATGCCACACGGCGCCCTCAAGCGCGTCGGCCATGTGACGCGGAGAAACCGGGACCGGAACGAAATTCGATCCGGTGAAGCGGGCGGTGCGCTCGGCGAGCGGCGACTCGTCGAATGCGCCTTCAAAAGCGATGGTGAAGGCCCGGATCGGCCGGTCAAGGCGCGCCTGCGCGAGGCCGAGAACCGCCGATGAATCAAGGCCGCCGCTCAGATAGCAGGCGACCTCGACATCAGCCGTCAAGCGCTCGGCGACCGCATCGTCGAGGACGCTTCGAAAGCCGCTGACAATCTCCGCTTCGCTGCGTCGGTCGCCGGCGAGCGCGTCAGCGGTCGGATAGATATTCTCCCAGTAGCGCTCAATGCGGATGTTCCCGTCTCCGGCGATGAGGAGGCAGCCCGGCGGGACCTGCCGGATGTTCGCGAACAGCGTCTCATCGCTCCGCACGCCTGCGAATTCGCTCAGCACGCCGGCCGAGTCCCAGCGCGCCGGAACGCCAAGAGCGAGGAGCGCTTTGGCCTCCGACGCGAACAGCACCTCGCCGTTAACAACGGCGTAGAACAGCGGCTTGATCCCGAAGCGGTCGCGCACGGCGATCAGCTCGCCCGAGCGGCGATCGGCGATCACCAGCGCAAATTCGCCTCGCAAGTGATCGATGAACTGAAGTCCGTGTTCGTCATAAAGATGCAGCGCGATCTCGCTGTCGGACTCTGTGTCGAAGCGGTAGCCCCGTTCGCGCAGGCGTAAGCGAATGGCCTTGTAGCCGTAGAACTCGCCGTTGACGACGACGTTTAGATCGCCGCGCGCGTGGCTGAGCGGCTGCTCGCCGTTGTTCAGCCCGATAATGCTGAGCCGGACATGGCCAAGGGCCGTCAAACGATCCGGCGCAAACCAGTGCGCGCCGCCGTCGGGGCCGCGATGAACGATCGTCTCCAGCGCCGCCTCAAGACGATCGGCGCCGAGCCAGGGCGTCTTCAACTGGGCCGCAACCAGACCGCACATAGCCCCCCCGGGGCCGACAAATCGGCCATGTGGTTTTTCGCGCGTTCTAAAGGGCTGGCGCTCTGTCAGCAATTGTCGAGGGCAGGCCGACGACGGCTCAGCATGCTCGCGCTCTGCGGGCGCCCAATTGCCTCGACCCTTCCGATAATGCGAGACTTCGGACAACGCCCTCGGGGGCCGCGGGCGCGCCCGCGAGAACACGACAGACCGAAAGACAGGGAGAATTTCAACATGACCAATAGACGAGCCATCGTCACCGGCGGCACGCGCGGCATCGGCAGGGCGATCGCGCTGGCGCTGAAAGAAAAGGGCTGCGCGGTCGCTGCGACCTATGCCGGCAATGACGAGGCAGCGAAGAAGTTCAAGGACGAAACCGCCATTCTCGTTTTCAAATGGGATGTCGGCGATTACGACGCCTGCAAGGGCGGCGTCGCGGAAATCGAGAAAGTTCACGGGCCCACGGACATCCTTGTCAACAACGCCGGCATCACCCGCGACGGCCTCTTTCACAAGATGTCGCCGCAGGCCTGGCGCGACGTCATCCGCGCGGACCTCGACAGCGTCTACAACATGACCGCGCAAGTCTTCGCCGGCATGCGCGAGCGCGGCTTCGGCCGGGTCGTCAACATCACTTCGATCAACGGCCAGAAAGGCCAGCTGGGTCAGGTGAACTATTCCGCAGCCAAAGCGGGCATGATCGGCTTTACCAAGGCGTTGGCGCTGGAAGGCGCGGCCAAGGGCATCACAGTCAACGCGGTCGCGCCGGGCTACATCAATACCGATATGGTGGCGGCAGTGCCCCAGCAGGTCCTCGAGAAAATTGTAGGGCAAATCCCGGTCGGTCGACTTGGCACAGCCGAGGAAATCGCGCGCTGCGTAGCCTTCCTGTCGGACGAAAATTCAGGGTTTATTACGGGTTCTGTGCTTACCGCCAATGGCGGACAGTACATCCCGTCCTGATTGAGGATTTTCGCGCCCTTTCAAGACCGTAACGAAGCCAATATTTCGCCCCATTAGCCGGATATCCTGAAGGCTTGGGCGAGACTCGTTCCCGCGCCCTCCAGGTGGACGGTCCCATGGTTTCGGGCAGACGCAGATTTAAGGGTTTTGTGATGGGCGCGGCCGCCGCCGCGCTCAGCGCGCCCGTCTGGGCCGCCGTGTGGGTCCAGGGCGAGGCGCCCGCCGCCCCCGGCCCGGCGGCGCCTGCCGTCGTTGTCGCCGCGGCCGATCCATTTTCCGCGCTGGTCGGCAAGAGCCGCGCCGGCGACGCCAAGGGCGCTCGCGACGTCCAGCGTTACGCCGTCGCCTCGGACGGGCGCATGTTTCTGGTCGAAGGCAAGGTCGGCGAGGCGCGTCTCAAATATCTGTGCGCGGATGGAGATCGGCGTCTGGATTGTTCGCTCGATCCCGAGGCCTACGCCGAGGAGGTCTTTGTCGCGACCGGCTCGCGCGGGCCGCGAGGCGACATCATCTACAAGGGCGAGAGCGGCGAACTTCTCCTCAGAATCATGTCCTACGGCGGCGCGACGGTGTTCTGGCCGGGCAAGACCAACGGCGAAGCAGCGTCAAGGTCTTATGGCGACGATGCGGCGCTCGATCTGGCGCCGGCGAGTTCCGTTGATGCGCGGCGCCGCGCAGACCTCGCAAGCGAAAAGCTGCGCGAACTCATCGGCGAGCCTGTCGTTTTCGACATCGGCGCATCTGCGCCCGTCATGGCTGCGCGCGCCGACCTTGCGCCTGCGGCCGGGACCGTAGCAGGCGAGCCGCCGGCCGAGGACGCGACGGTTCTGGCCGACGCCATTATGCGCGCCGCCGCAGGCCTGACGGAAGTCGCCAAGGACGAAACCGGAGCGCGCGTCCTGCGCGAGCGCATTGGCCGGGTGGCCTTTACGCCCGGTACGCCGCCGCGCCTGTCGCTTGACGGGAAAACCTTGAAGGTCGTTTACGATCCGTCTGCGGACGCCGCCGGACGATCGTCGTCGCGCGCCGTGCGGCAGTTTCTGGAAAATTCACTCTAGAATCACGCCGCGGCGCCACAATTGCGGCTTGAAAACGGCCCATTTGTCGGTTGAGTTCCACCTATGAACAGCCAGCATCGCCTCATCTCAGCCGCCTTCCTCTGCCTCGTCGCTGCGACGGCCGGCGCCTCGGCGCAATCGCTGAAATCGCTTCGCCAGCAGGAGGCCGACAACGCCGCCCTTGAGCGCGAAGCGGCCTATACGAGTTCCGTGTGCGGAGCGCCAATCAGCGCGCGCATAGACTGGTCGTCTGCTTCATCGTGGCCGGAAAGCGATAGCCTCGCAGCCGCTTGCGACGGCGCCCTTGGCGCCCTCGAAACGATCTGCCGGAGCGACCGTGCGCGCGCCGGCAAGGTGAGCAGCTTCGTCTGCGCCGGGGACGGAAACGGACCTTCCGTCAGCGGAGGAACCTTCCGCTACGGCGCTTCGCCGGGCGGCGACGGCTACTCCAGTTCGCTCTCCTACCTCGAAGGCGCCCTGTAGCCGCGCCTGACAGCGCCCAGCAGCTATCGTCGTCCGCCGCCGAAAATCGCGCCCAGGAACCCGAAGATGAACGACAGGCCGCCCCAGAGCACCGCGAACCCGCCTGCGGCATAGGCGGCGCCGTCGAGCGTGACCGGCACGGCGGGCTTGAACTCCTTCATCACGGACTCGCTGATGTCGCGGATCACTTCATTCTCGGCGGCCTCGCGTATGAGGAGGATCGGGCGGACATAGATCCCTGCGGCCTGCAGCTCGGCGAGGTGCGCGGAAAGAAGCTCAAAGCGCCGGATCGTCGTCGCATAGCCCGTGCACAGCGCTTCAAGGAGCCCGGTCGAGGTTTCGCACTCGCCGAGCGCCTTCTCCCGCGTGTAGCCGTAGCGGGCGACATCGGCGTCGAACTGTTCCACGATAGGACGCAGCTCATCGACCCGGCCGGTGAGGTTTTGCATATATTGCAGCGTGAAGCCTGGGGCCTGCGACCCGAGGACGGCGCCCGCAATGCCGGCGACCCCGGCGAGAAAACGCGCAACCATGAAAAACCCCTTTGCCCCTCGGCCATCCTTGCCGATGCGCGGGTCAAAATCCAGCCTGAAGCCCTGTCAGGACTTCGCTTTGCGCCGGCCTGCGGCGCCAAGGCCCAAAAGGCCAGTGAGAAGCAGCGGCAGCGCGCCCGGGATAGGCGTTTCGAGGACCGGGCTCGGCGGGATTTGGGGGTTGAGCGGCGGGGCGAAAAAGCCCGGCGGGATCAGATTGACGGGAAGTTGCTGGGGGTTGCCAGCCAAAGGGCCGACGGCGCCCGATCCGGCGCCCGGGGCGAGGGCAATGTCAAACGGAGCGCCCAGGGGCTGAAAACCGGCGATCTCGGCTGGCGGCGGCTCGGAAGCGCCGGCGACAACCGCGGCGACCGCAGCAGCCAGAGGTCTGTTTCGGATGCGAGATGACGCTTTGCGCAAGAGCTTTTCCGGTCTTGCGGCCGCATGGCGGGCGGTGCCGCGACCGCTGTCGCCCGATACGCGGCAGTCCTGCATGCGGTCGAACTGGCGGATCGCGGGCAGGCGGACGTTGCGGTAGCAGTCCCAGAAGTCTTCACTTCCGAGCGCTTCGGCGACCGGCGCCGCGACGACCGGCGGATAAAAGACAGCCGCAGTCGATTTGGCGCCCTTGGCCCAGCCCGCCTGAAAGGCGAGAGGCACGCCGAGGCAAAGCGCGGCCAGGAAGGCGATGAGGGAGAGGGCGATGCGGCGGCGGCTCATGCCCCTGTTCTTCAAATTCGGCGCCACCCATAATTTGTCGTTAAGGCTCTTTGCCCGGCATGGACTTGCAGGCTGCGGGAATTCGGCCTATGTCGGTCTCAATCGCGATCGAGAGTTTTCGAAAGCGGCCCCTTCGGGGGCCGCTTTTTCGTTACCCCTCGCTCGCCCGGCGTCTCAATTCGGGTCGGTCTTTTGGCGAGCCTTGAGAAAACCATTGCAGCGCTCATCGAACCGGGGGTCGCCGCCGCGGGGTTTGAGCTCGTGCGCGTCAAAATCACCGGCCGCGATGTAAAGACGCTGCAGGTGATGGCCGAGCGGCCGGACAAGACGATGTCCGCCGGCGATTGCGCGGCGTTGAGCCATGTGCTGTCGCCTCTTCTCGAAGAGAGCGATCCGATCTCAGGTTCGTACCGGCTAGAGGTCTCTTCGCCGGGTATCGATCGTCCATTGACGCGGATCAAGGATTACGACGACTGGCAAGGCTACGAGGCGAGGATCGAACTTGACCGCATGATCGAGGGTCGAAAGCGCCTGAAGGGCGTCATCGCCGGCAGCGAAGACGGCGTCGTGCTGTTCGACATCGACAGCGAGGGCGAAACGGCGGTCATCCCCTTCGACTGGATCGCCGACGCAAAGCTCGTCCTCACCGACGAACTCATTCGTGAAAGTCTGAAAGCGGCCAAGAGCGCCGCAAGCGGAGAACAGGAAATGAAAACGGAGACGACGCATGAACGCGGTTAGCGCCAATCGACTCGAGCTCATCCAGATCGCCGACGCCGTGGCGCGCGAGAAGTCGATCGACAAGTCGCTCGTCATCGATGCGATGGAGGATGCGCTCGCGAGGGCCGCGCGCTCGCGCTACGGCCACGAGACAAACGTCAAGGCCGAAATCAACCCGAAGACCGGCGAGACGCGCCTTTGGCGCCTCCTTGAGGCCGTCGAGACCGTCGAGAACGACGCGACCCAGATCGCCCTCGCGGAGGCGCGCCACAAGAACCCTGAAGCCAACGCCGGAGACTTCATTTCCGAGCCGTTGCCGCCGATCGAATTCGGCCGCGTCGCCGCGATGGCGGCCAAGCAGGTCATCACCCAGAAGGTGCGCGACGCCGAACGAGATCGTCAGTACGAAGATTTCAAGGATCGCATGAGCGAGATCGTCAACGGCATCGTCAAGCGCGTCGAATATGGCCACGTCATCGTCGATCTAGGCAAGGCCGAGGCTGTGATCCGACGGGACCAGCAATTGCCGCGCGAGGCCTATCGCAACGGCGACCGCGTGCGCGCCTTTTTGATGGACGTGCGCCGCGAGGCGCGGGGCCCGCAGATTTTCCTCTCCCGCTCGCATCCGCAATTCATGGCGAAACTCTTCGAACAGGAGGTGCCGGAAGTCTACGACGGCATCATCGAAATCAAGGCGGTGGCGCGCGACCCAGGCAGCCGCGCGAAAATCGGCGTCTATTCGAAAGACAGCTCGGTCGATCCGGTGGGCGCTTGCGTCGGCATGCGCGGCAGCCGCGTCCAGGCGGTCGTCAACGAGCTGGGCGGCGAGAAAATAGACATCGTTCCGTGGTCCCCAGATCCCGCGACGTTCGTCGTCAATGCGCTCGCGCCCGCGGAAGTCTCCAAGGTCGTGCTCGACGAGGAGTCCGACCGGATTGAAGTCGTGGTGCCGGATGAGCAGCTCTCGCTCGCCATCGGCCGTCGAGGGCAGAACGTTCGCCTCGCCTCGCAGCTTTCCGGCTTCGAGATCGACATCATGACCGAGAAGGAAGAAAGCGAGAAGCGCCAGGCCGAATTCAAGACGCGCTCGGAGCTCTTCATGCAGGCGCTCGACGTCGATGACATGATGGCGGGCCTTCTCGTGTCGGAGGGCTTCGGCAAGATCGAGGAGATCGCCTTCATCGAGATCGAGGAGCTGACCTCGATCGACGGCCTTGACGAGGACACCGCGCAAGAACTTCAGGCGCGCGCGAACGATTATCTCGAAGAAGAAGCCAAGAAGCTCGACGCCCGTCGCAAAGAGCTCGGCGTCGATGACGCGCTTGCCGGAATGGAGGGGCTCGATCTCAAGATGATCGTCGCGCTCGGCGAGAACAGCGTCAAATCGATCGAGGACTTCGCCGGCTGCGCGACGGACGATCTGACCGGTTGGACCGAGCGCGTCGGCGACGAGAAGAAACACTACGACGGCATGCTCGAGAAATTCAAAATGAGCGCTGCGGACGCGGAGACGCTCATCATGCGCGCGCGCCTCGCCGCCGGCTGGGTGACCGAGGAGGATCTCAAGAAACCGGAAGAGCCCGCAGAGGAGGCGACGGCTGAACAGCCCGCCTGACATTGATGCGCTCCCTGAGCGCCGCTGCATCGCGACCGGCGAGTCCGGCGACAGGCGCCTGCTGCTGCGCTTTGCGCGCGGGCCCGGCGGCGTCGTGGTTGCCGATCTCGCAGAGAAGCTCCCCGGCCGCGGCGCATGGGTGTCAGCGCGTCGCGATTGCATCGAGACCGCCGTCGCCAAAGGCCTCTTTGCCAAGGCCTTCAAGAGCGAAGTGACGTCGCCGTCCACGCACGAAGCGACAGCTTTCGCCGAGAGCGTCGCCAGCGGCGTCGAGACGCGCGCCTTGGCGGCGCTTGGGCTCGCACGGCGTGCGGGCGCGGCTCAAGCAGGTTTTGAGAAGGTGCGCGAAGCGCTTGCCGGCGGCAGAGCCGCCGTTCTCCTGACGGCCGCCGACGCGGCCGACGGCGGGGCCGAGAAACTCGCGCGCATTGCAGGTCTGACGCCGGTCGTCCGCGCTTTTTCGATCGCCCGCCAGTCCGGCGCGCTTGGTATCGACAAGGCCGTCCATGTGATCATCGAACCGGGTCCGCACGCCAACCGGTTCTTGCGAGAGATTGAACGGCTTGCGGGTTTTCGCGAGGTCGCCCGCCCGGGCGCCGCTGCCTGAACGAGGCGGCGCGCGAGCAGCAGCGCCGCCCCTAGGTAAGAGTAGACCGGAGGCCAAGCGGGCTGTATGTCCTTGCGCGGCCTTCGACGAAAGGCCTTCCGGGCCTTTTTTGAAGAGAAGCCCGCCGCTTCAAAAGCGGCGACACGGAGTTTGAATGACCGACGATCTCGATACGAAGACCGACACGGCCGTGAAACCGGCGCGCAAGTCTTTATCGCTCCAGCGCACGGAAAAAGGCGCCGTGAAGCAGAGCTTCAGCCACGGTCGCAGCAAGACGGTCGTCGTCGAGACCAAACGCCGCCGCATGCTCGGCAAGAAGGATGAAGACCAGCCAGCGCCGGAAATCAAATCGGCGCCCATCCCCGCGGCCCCGCCGCGTCCGAAGGCGGTCGAAACTTCAGCGCCGGCGGCGGCCGCCAAGCCCGCGGTTTTGCGCACCCTGTCCGACGAGGAGAAAAACCTGCGCTCCGCTGCGCTCGTCCAGGCTCGGAAGGACGAGGACGTGCGCCGCAAGCGCGACGAGATCGAGCGAGTCGAGCGTGAGGCGCGCGAGGCTGTCGAGCGCGCAAGCCTCGAAGAATCCCGCCGCGCAGTGGCCGAAGACGAGGGCCGCCGTACGCGCGAAACCGAGGCGCGGCGCCGCGAGGAGGAACGCGCCCGCGAAGCCCTGGAGGAAGAAGAGCGCGAGAAGAAACGCCGCGCCGCCGTCAAGGAAGCGCGCGGAAAGGGCAAGGACGAACCGAGCGCCCCGGCCGATCCGTTCGACGCGGACAAGGACAATCCCCTGGCCAAACTTGGCGGGCGCCTCAAGACCAAGCGCAAGCCGCTCGTTGACAAGGGCGAGCGCGAGGAGACGGCGAAAGAACAACCGCGCCGTCGCGCCGGCAAACTGACCATCAGCAACGCGCTTGACG
>JBEBFW010000069.1:0-14089 GCA_040081755.1 Parvularculaceae bacterium | reverse complement strand
CGTCGGTGCCGGGCCGGCCGGCCTTTCGGCCGCCATCCGTCTGAAGCAACGAGCGTCAGCGGCCGGCTCGGACCTCAACGTCGTCGTCGTCGAAAAAGGCTCGGAGGTCGGCGCCCACATTCTCTCGGGCGCCGTCCTCGATCCTTCGGGATTGGATGCGCTCATCCCGGACTGGAGAGAGATGGGCGTGCCCGTAGACACGCCCGTCGCCTCCGAGGCGTTCAAGATTTTCGGCCCCGCTGGATCCGTCTCGCTCCCTGTCGCCCTGATGCCGCCGATGGTGAAGAACCATGGCAATTACGTCGTGTCGATGGGCGCGCTTTGCCGATGGCTGGCCTCGCAGGCGGAAGCGCTTGGCGTTGAAATCTACCCCGGAATGGCGGCGTCGAAGGCGCTGTTCCGGGCCGACGGATCGCTCAAGGGCGTCGTCGTCGGCGAGGTTGGCGTCGGCAAGGACGGACAGCGGACGGAGCACTATCAGCCGGGCATGGAGCTCTGCGGCAAATACGTGCTGCTCGCCGAAGGGGCGCGCGGCTCGCTCTCGAAGCAGATCATCGAAAGATACGACCTCTCGAAGGGCCGCGACCCGCAAAAGTTCGGCATCGGCCTCAAGGAGATCTGGGAGATCGCACCGGAAAAGGCGCGTCCCGGCCATGTCCAGCATTCATTCGGCTGGCCGCTCGACAATTCGACCGGAGGCGGATCGTTCCTCTATCACTATTCGGATTCGACGATCGCGCTCGGCTTCGTCGTGCACCTGAACTACAAGAACCCCTACATTTATCCGTATGGGGAGTTTCAAAGGTTCAAGACGCACCCCGAGATCGCCGACCTGCTCGAAGGCGGCAAGCGTCTCGCCTATGGCTCGCGCGCCATCACCGAGGGCGGCTACCAGTCAGTGCCGAAACTCGCCTTCCCCGGCGGCGCGCTGGTCGGCTGCGCGGCGGGCTTCGTGAACGTGCCGCGCATCAAGGGCAATCACAATGCGATGCTGACGGGCATAATGGCGGCGGACGCCGCCTTCGAGGCGATCGGCGCCGGACGGGCCGGCGATGTCCTCGAGGCTTATGAGCACGCCTATGAAGCCTCGCCGGTTCGGCGCGAATTGCGCCGAGCGCGCAACGCCAAGCCTCTGTGGTCGAAATTCGGCACGCTCGCCGGCGGCATTGCGCTCGCCGGCCTCGATCTGTGGTCGACGACGCTGTTCGGCGGCGCTTCCGTTTTCGGCACGCTGAAACACGGCAAGACCGACGCCGAGGCGACCGAGCCCGCCGCCAGGCACAAGAAGATCGAGTATCCGCGCCCGGACGGCGCCTTGACCTTCGACCGGCTCACCAACCTTTCTTTTTCAGCCGTCAATCACGAAGAAAATCAGCCCGCCCATCTGAAGCTTAAGGACCCTTCAATCCCGATCGCGGTTAATTTGCCCCTCTACGCCGAGCCCGCGCAACGCTATTGTCCGGCGGGCGTCTATGAGGTTCTCGCCGGAGACGGCGGCGCCAATCCGAGGTTTCAGATCAATGCGCAAAACTGCGTGCATTGCAAAACTTGCGACATCAAGGATCCGTCGCAAAATATCGTGTGGACCGTCCCTGAAGGCGGGGGCGGTCCGAACTATTCGAACATGTAGGGAATGCGCGTGCGTCTGATCGTTGTCTCCATGCTGGCCCTTGCCGCGCTTTCAGGCGAAAGCTGCGCCAGCGCCCCGCCTCAAGGGAATCTCTCGGGCGATTACCTCAGCGGCCGCCTCGCGGCGCGGGTCAACGCGCTCGACGATGCGGCGCGCGTCTACGCGGCGGCGCACGCCGCAGCGCCGCAGGAAATCCAGCTCCTCAAGGATGCTTTCTTCTATCAGCTGGCCGCAGGCAACGTCGAAGCCGCGATCCCTTACGCGCGAGCGGTTCTCGACAAGGCGCCCAAGGAAGATGACGGGCTCGCGCGCGCGACCCTTGCGGCCAGTGAGATCAAGGCGGGCCGATACGCCGAGGCGCGCGCAATGCTTCAGGGCGAGATCAACGCTCCCTTTGTGAAATCGCTCGCGTTTCTGGCCGACGTGTGGATCGAAAAAGAGCTTGCCGGACCTGACGCGGCCCTCCTGAAACTCGCCAGGCCGCCCGCGGAGCTGTTCAGCGGATTCAATCAATTTCACGAGGGTCTCCTCGCCGCTGAAGCCGGCCGGCAGGATCAGGCGCGCACCGCGCTTGAAGCGTCCGTGACGGGGCTCGGCGGTCCGCTCGCCCGGCGCGCCTATGGCGCGCTGCTCGAGCGCGCCGATGCAGTCAAGGCGCGGGAATACTACGCCGTTCTCTCGATGGAAGGCGGAGCCGCGCGTCGTGGCGCGCGCATGGCTGAGGAGCGCGCCGCGGCTGGAAAGCCATCTACGGAGTATATGGCGACGCCGGCGGCGCAAGGCGTCGCGGCCGCCGTCTATGCCTTCTCGGAAGCGATGATCCGTGAGGCCGCGGAAGAGCGCCGCCGCGCCATCGACGCTGGCTTCAAGGTCGGCGAGCCGCGCTTCAATTTTCCGCTCGTATGGTCGCGGCTGGCGCTTTATCTCGACCCTGATCTCGACGAAGCGCGCTACCTCGTCGGCTACATACTGAACCTTTACGGCGACTATGCGGGCGCTTCGGCCGTACTCGCAGCGATCGAGCCCTCCTCGCCGTATTTCGAGCAGGCGCGCATCGACATGGCGTCCGGCCTCATGACAGTCGAGAAGCGCTCGGAGGCGGAGCGTCTCTTGAAAGACGCCGCCCGGCGCGATCCGAAAAGCCGGGAACTCAAGGCGACGCTCGCGACTTACTTCGCCGAAGGCGGCGATCATGCGCGCGCCGTCGCAACGCTCACCGCGGTGATCGGCTCGCTCAGCGCGGAGCCGCCGCCCGACTCCTGGCGCTACTTCATCGCGCGCAGCGCCTCCCTCATCGAGCTCGATCGCTGGGACGAGGCGGAGAGCGATCTCAAGCGCGCCGTCGAGCTGGCGCCCGAGGAACCGACGACGCTCAACTACCTCGGCTACAGCTGGGCGGAGCGCGGGCTGAACCTCGAGGAGGCTTTCGCGCTGCTCGAAAAGGCGATCGCGAAGGCGCCCGATTCCGGCGCCGTCATCGACAGCCTCGGCTGGGCGCAGTATCAGCTCGGCCGCTACGGCGAGGCCGCTCTCAACCTCGAGAAGGCCGCGTCGATGGAGCCTTCCGATCCAACGATTACGGATCATCTTGGCGACGCCTATTGGCGCCTCGATCGGCGCATCGAGGCGCGCTATCAATGGCGGCGCGCGCTGGAGCTCGATCCTGCGGGCGAGCACAAGGCCCTGCTCGAAGGAAAGATCGCCGACGGACTGAAGACGGCGCCCGAACAAAAGGCGACGGATCTTCGGGAATGATCGAGGAAGTCGCCGCCGCCAAGATCAACCTCTTCCTGCATGTCGGGCCGGTGCGCAAAGACGGCCTGCATCGGTTGGAGAGCCTCTTTGTCTTCGCGGACGACGGCGACCGCATTCGCGCCGAGCCGGCGCCCAACTTGTCGTTGAAGATCGAGGGCCCTTTCGGGCCGGAGTTGTCGCGCTTTCCGCTGACGGACAATCTCGTCTTTCGCGCGGCGCAGGCGCTGCGCGCCGCCGCCCATGTGACGGCGGGGGCCGCAATCGTCCTCGACAAGCGTCTGCCCATCGCCTCGGGGATCGGCGGCGGTTCGGCGGACGCCGCCGCGGCGCTGCGCGCCCTCATTCGGCTGTGGCGCGTTCGGATGAGCGAACCCGAGATCGTGTCGCTGGCCTTCTCGCTCGGCGCAGACGTGCCGGCCTGCCTTGAAGGCGCGCCGGTCTATGTCGGCGGCGCGGGCGAGCAGGTGACGCGCGGCCCATCCCTGCCCCCGCTCTGGGCAGCGCTCGCCAATCCGGGAATCGCCATGCCAACCGGTCCTGTATTCAACGCCTTTGATCGCGAGAACCCCAAGCCAACGACGCCCGACCCCGCAAGATGCGCGAGCGCGGCTTCCTACGGCGCGCTGACGGACTATCTCTTGCAGACCCGTAATGACCTTGAGCCCCCGGCGATCGCGAGGGCCGGCGTCATCCAGATGGTCGCCGAGCGCCTCGCCAGCCATCCGGGCTGCCTGATTTCGCGAATGTCTGGCAGCGGCGCCACTGTTTTTGGTCTATACACGTCCGAGGGGGCGGCGCGAGGCGCCGCGATGAAGGCGCGGGGACTGGGCTGGTGGTCATTGGCCGCCCGCATCCGGACTTCGAGGGGGTCGGCGGCGGCATGAATTCACTCGTCGACAGTTATTCGGCGGCGCTCATCGTCATCGTCGGCGGGCTCGCGGCGATCGCTTTCGCGCAGCTTCTCGCGCGCATGCTCACTCTGTCCGACTTCCTTATCGACCGACCGAACGAACGCTCCAGCCACGAGGTTGCAACGCCGCGATCGGGCGGCGTCGCCATCGTCGGCGGCTGGATCGCCGGCATGATCGTCATCGCCCTGTTTGCGGACTGGTCCTCGTTCACGCGTCAGGCCGCGTCGTTTGCGCCGCTGGTCGGAGCGGCGTTCCTGTTCGGCCTCGCGGACGACCGCTTCAACCTGAATGCGTCGCTGAAATTCTTCAGCCAGATCGCCCTCGCCGTCTTCTATGTCGTGTTGTTCGGACCGCTCGCTTCGGCGCCGATCCCGTTTATCGGCGAGACGCCGCTGGGGAGCTGGGCGGCGCCGCTCACGGTCTTGTGGATCGTCGGCTTCATGAACGCCTATAATTTCATGGACGGCGTGAACGGGATCGCGGCGGCCTGCGGCGCCTTGGCGCTCGCTGCCCTCGCCGCCGCCGCCGCCTACGGAGGCAGCGCCTTCTGGGCCATCGCGACCGGGCTCGCCGCAGCGTCGCTGCTCTCGTTCCTGCCGATGAATTTTCCGAAGGCGCGGCTGTTCATGGGCGACAATGGCAGCCAGGCCGTCGGCTTCCTGTTCGCCGCAGCCGCGATCGGGATCGCGCGCGACAGCGAGGGCGTGGTCGGCGCCTATTTCGGACCGCTCCTGATGCTGCCGTTTCTGGCTGACGTCGCCTTCACTCTCGCGCACAGGGCCAAGCGTGGCCGCAACATTCTCACCGCCCATCGCGAGCATCTCTATCAGTTCATGTCGCGGCTCGGCCTTTCCCATGCCGGCGTGACCACCGTATTCCTGAGCCTCACCGCGCTCTGCATCGCCGCCGCCATTGTGAGCCTGCGCATCCCGGCGGCGTACCAGTTCCTTGCGCCTGTAGTAATGATGGCGGCCCTCGCCGCGCCGTCGCTTCGGTTGTTTCAGCGCGCCCGCCGCGCGGGCCTCCTCGACCGGACGGCCGAAGTCGCCGCTGTGCGGGAAGCTGACGCCGTCCACGCCCAGGCCGCGGAATAGGCGGCCGCCGCGCGGGCGCTATTTCAGCTCCATCACCTGCATGATCGCCGGTCCGAGAATGACGGCGAACAGTACGGGCAGAAAGAAGCCGATCATCGGCACCGTGAGCTTCGGCGGCAGCGCCGCCGCTTTCTTCTCGGCTTCCTGCATTCTGAGTTCGCGGCTTTCCTGCGCCATGACGCGCAGCGACTGGCCGAGAGGCGTGCCGTATTTCTCCGACTGGATGAGCGCGGTCGTCACGGCCTTGACGCCGTCGAGACCGGTGCGCTCGGCCAGATTGACATAGGCCTGCTTGCGCTCTTGCAGGTAGGAGAGTTCCGCGGTCGTCAGACCGAGCTCTTCGGCGAGTTCCGGACTGCTTCCGCCGACTTCTTCACCGACCTTTTGAAGCGCAGCCTCGATCGACATGCCGGATTCGACGCAGATGAGGAGGAGGTCGAGCGAGTCCGGCCAGGCGAGCTGCACCTTCTGCTGACGCTTCTTCATTGCGTTGTTGATGTAGACGTTCGGCGCATAGAAACCCGCGCCGAAGGCGAGGAAGAGGGCGCACAGCTTGCCGAAGCTGTCGAGTTCGACGGCCTTCAGCACATAGACATAGACGCCGCAGCCGATGGCGAACACGAAGGGCATGCCGATGCGCGCGGCCATGAAGACGAATACGGGACGGGGCCCGCGAAAGCCCGCCATGATAAGCTTTTTGCGCGCGTCCGCCGCATCGAGCAGTTCGAGGAGCCGCAGGTTCTGGACGATCTCGCGGAGCATGCCCGTCGCTGTGGCGGCGCGCAGCTTGGTCTGGCCTTTTCGCGAAAAGGAGTCGCGCTGCTGTTGGCGCAGCGACTCCCGGTAGTTCGAGACGGCCTTCATCCGCTGCTTCAGCTTGTCGTCCTTGAAGAACGGTTCGATCACCGTGTAGACGGTCGCAGCGGCGGCCAGCGCCACGAGAAGCGCGATCTGAAACTGCCGATCGGTCGCGGTGTTGACGAAATCTTCCATCGGCTACACCTTGATCTTGATCATCTGCTTCATGACGAGGATGCCGGTTCCCATCCACAGGCCGGCGCCGATGAGGATGAGGTTGCCGGGCTTGGTCGCGAACAGCGGTTCGAGATAGTCTGGCGAGGCGACCTTCACCGCGCCCATCACCAGGAACGGCAGGGCGCCGATGATCATGGCCGACGCTTTGGCCTCGGCCGACAGCGCCTTGATCTTGCCTTCCATCAACTTTCGGCCCCGCAGCACGGTCGCGAGATTGCCCAGCGCCTCGGCGAGGTTGCCGCCCGTCTTCTGCTGAATCATGAGCACGATCCCGAAGAAGTTCACTTCCTGCAGCGGCATGCGCTCAAACATGCGGACCAGCACCTGCTCGAGGGAAAGGCCGATCTTGATCCCTTCCGTCAGCTGATGAAACTCCTCGCAGACCGGCTTCGGCATTTCCTTCGCGATGATCTTGAGGCACTCGTTCACGGGAAGGCCGGATTTCACGCCGCGCACGATCACGTCGATGGCGTTTGAGAATTCATCGACGAACTTCTTCTGCCGGCGCGCGCGGGCCATGTTCACGAACCAGTTCGGCAGACCAAGGCCGCCGACCACGAACATGAGGCCGACAACCCAAAGCTTCTGGCCCGATACGAAGCCGACGCCGACCAGCAGCACCGCGCAAATCGCCGACCCGATGTAGAACTGGCGCGGCGAGAAGTTGAGCCCCGCCTGTTCGAGGCGCTGCTGGAGCGTCACCCGCTTCTTTTTCTTCAGCTCTTTGTTCTTGTTCTCGATCTTGGCGAGCGCTTCGGTGAGCTTGCGGCGCCGATCCTTGGAGTCCGCCGGGCCCGCGGGGCCCTGCGCGCCGCCGACGGCGCGCCTGATGCGCTTGGCGCCGCCGTCGAGCGAGGCGGCGCGCTTCTTGGCCTTGTCCTGCTGCGTCGGCGCAAGGAACGCGAAGGCGAACGCCGCGAGGCAGACTGCGCCGAGAACCCCGACTATGATCAATTCCGTATTCATGAAACCCGTCAATCAGCGGCGGAGTCGAGAGCGGTGGCGAGTTCCTCTTCGCGGCCGTAGTACCTCGCCCGATCCCAGAACGCCGGGCGGGCGATGCCCGTCGATTTGTGCTTGCCCTTGATCTTGCCGTTCTCGTCCTCACCGCCGTCCATCTCGTAGACGAAGAGGTCTTGCGTGATGATGGTGTCGCCCTCGGTGCCGAGCACCTCGGTGACGTGGGTGATGCGGCGGGAGCCGTCGCGCAGGCGCGCCGCCTGAATGACGATGTCGATCGATCCGACGATCATCTCCCGGATGGTTTTCGACGGCAGGTTGTAGCCGCCCATGGTGATCATCGATTCGATCCGCTGCAGGGCCTCGCGCGGCGAGTTGGCGTGCAGCGTGCCCATGGAGCCGTCATGGCCCGTGTTCATGGCCTGCAGAAGGTCGAAAGCTTCGGGGCCGCGGACCTCGCCGACGATGATGCGTTCCGGGCGCATGCGCAGGCAGTTCTTGACGAGGTCGCGCATGGTGACTTCGCCCTGGCCTTCGAGGTTGGGCGGGCGCGTTTCGAGGCGCACGACATGCGGCTGCTGCAGCTGCAGTTCCGCCGCGTCCTCGCAAGTGATGACTCGCTCGTCAAGCTCGATGAAGCCGGTCATGCAGTTCAGGAGCGTCGTCTTGCCGGAGCCCGTGCCGCCCGAGATCAAGGTGTTGATGCGGCAGGCGCCGACGATCTCGAGCACCTTGGCGCCTTCGGGGGAAATCGAGCCGAAGTTCACCAGATCCTGAATCTTCAGCTTGTCCTTCTTGAACTTCCGGATGGTGAGCGCCGCGCCGTCGATCGACAGCGGCGGTGCGATGACGTTGACGCGGCTGCCGTCGGGCAGGCGCGCGTCGCAGATTGGCGAGGCTTCATCGACGCGCCGGCCGATCTGGCTGACGATGCGCTGACAGATGTTCATCAGCTGCGAATTGTCGCGGAAGCGGACATTGGTCAGCTGGATCTTGCCGCCGACTTCGATGAAGACGCGGCTCGCGCCGTTCACCATGATGTCCGAGATGTCGTCCCGGGCGAGCAGCGGCTCAAGCGGTCCGTAGCCGAGAACATCGTTGCAGATGTCCTGGAGCAGGGCTTCCTGCTCGGCGATCGACATCTGGACGTTCTTGATCGAGATGATCTCGTTGACGATGTCGCGAATCTCTTCGGCCGCCGATTCGGTGTCGAGCTGGCCGAGCTGCGACAGGTCAATCGTATCGATCAGGGCGTTGAAGATCGTCGTCTTGGTCTGAAAATACTCATCGGACCGGCCGCCGATCTCGATCGGCTGGGTCGACTTGGCCTTCTGCGCCGGCGGCGTCGCCACCCGCGGCGGCGCGCCGCCCCCGGACTTGCCGGAGGAGGCCGCCTTGGGCTTGGCGGGCGCCGCTTCAGGCTGCGGCTTCGCCGCCGCCGGTTTCGGCTTCGACGTCGGCGCCGCTTGCGCCGGTGCTTCCGGAGATGTCGCTGTTCTGCGTCCGAACATGGCCTATTTTCGTTTCTTGAAGAGGTCCTTGAAGCTGAACCGGGAATTCGGCGCCTGCGTTTCAGCGCGCCCGAGAATGCGGGCGGAGAGTTCGCGCAGGGCCGCGGCTGTCTTGGTCTTCGTGCCCACCTGGACGATCGGCGAGGCGTTGGTCGCCGCAGCGTGGAAAATCTGCGGCTCCCAGGCGATGGTCACGACAGGCTTCAGCCCGACATGCTCGACATATTGCTCGGCCTGCACCGAAGAGACTTTCGGATCGAACTGGTTGAGCACCAGGATCGGGGCCGAATCGTTCGGCCTCGAGCCTGAAATGATATCGACGAGATTCTTGGTGTTCCTGAACGACGCCAGATCCGGCGCCGCCGTGATGACGATCTCGTCCGCCGTCTGCAGAAGACGTTTCGACCAGCTCGTCCACACATGGGGCACATCGACGATGATCGTCGGCGCCGATCCCCGGACGACGTCGATGACGGTCTCGAACGCCTGATCGTCGATGGCGTAGTCGCGATCGAGGAGATTTGGCGCAGTGAACAGGCTGAGACGCTCGGTGTGCTTTTGCAGCAGGCGGTCGAGCAGCACGTCGTCAAGCCGCTCGGGCGAGCTGAGCGCTTCGATGAGCCCGGAGGTCGGGTCCTGTTCGAAGTCGAGGCTCGCCGTGCCGAAGGGCAGATCGAGGTCGAGAATGACCGTGTCCGAGCGCAGTTCCTCGGCGCACACCCAGGCGACGTTGTGCGCGATCGTCGATGATCCGACGCCGCCGCGCGCGCCGACAAAGGCGATCGTCTTGCCGATCGGGGGCGCGGACGGATCGACATAGAGCGTTGCGATAGAACGGATGATGTGCAGCGGCGATTGCGGGCGGACGATGTACTCGCTGACGCCCTGGCGCATCAATTCGCGATAGAGCGCGATGTCGTTGACGCGCCCGATGAGGATGACCTTGGTCGAGGGGTCGCACACCTGCGCGAGCTCGCCGAGCTGGCCGAACAGAGCTGGCCCGCCGTCAAGGGTTTCGACGATGATCAGGTTTGGCGTCGAAGTCGACTGGAAGTGATCGACCGCCTTGGCGAGCCCGCCCATGTGCATGGTGAGATGAGCCTTGGAGAGGCGACGATCGACCGCGGCCTGCTCGATGAGAGAGGTCGTGGCGGGCGTTTCGCAAAAGGCGTGGATGGAGATGCGGGGAACCGGGCGGTGATCGCCCTCGTCCTTCTCGAATTCGCCGACCGGCTCGCCGACCTCAATTTGATCGTCGATGAGCGCAGAACCGGCTGATTTGACGATCGAAGCGTTTGCGGTCTTCGCAACCGGGGACGGTTCGGCCTGCGCGGCGGACACGATCTTCGTCGACGGCTCGGGCTCTGGCTCGATACTGAAATCGTCCGGACCGCCGGTGATGGCGCGCTTGGCTTCAAACGTCAGGTCAGGGTCGAGCAGGGACTCGTCGTCGAGGTCTTCCTCGCCGAGAGCCTCGAGCTCTTCCTCCGACAGCTCGTCGGTCAGCCAGGACTCATCGGCGTCCAGTTCGCCGAACTCATCGTCGGCCTCCGGATCTTTTCGCTTCAGCGCGACGAGAGGTCCGCCGTCCGGGCCCAGCCGCGCGGCGGACTGAGCGACGCCTTCCTCATCGTCATCGAACTGAAAGGCGGTTTCCGCAGCCTTAACCATTGTGTTCTCCTTCGACCCCTCAAGGCTTCGCGGCCTACTGAGACGAGACCTGCTGTCTGATTTCCGAATCGATCTCCGAGGCGCTCTTCTTGCCCTGGCGATAGGCCTGGACTCCCCGAATGCGCGCCATCGCGTCGGCCGGCGCTTCGTCGGCGGGCTGAACGAGGTCGCGCGGATCGGCGATCATGGCGGCGAGATTGTTCTGCGTCGCGCAGCCGAAGTTCGGCGTGCGCTTGTTGGCGAAGTCGCGAGCCTTGACGCCTTCCCAGACGCCGCAGGCGCTGGGCGTCGCCACATACGTTGTGTAGGAGAGGACGACATCACGGGCCGAGCCTTCGGCCGGAATGTACCCCGCGCCCGACATGTCTTCCCAGGAGACGCCCGCGTCATTGAGAGCCTTGCGCGCGCCCGCGGCCGCGTCCTGCTGATTGGCGCCGGACGGCGAAGAGATGCTGATCGGCCCGTGGCCGCCGTTGAGATAGGCCTCCCCAAAGGCCTGCACGCGCGACCGGTCGAGGGCGCTGAGCTCGCCCGCTTCGGCCTCGAGGGTCATGGTGACGACCTGGGAGTCGACCGTGATCGGGTGCTCCTCCGCGATCGTCAGCGAGTCCTCGGGTCCGTTCCAGGCGCCCGCGCAGCCGTTCAACAGGGCCGCCGCCGCCGCAGAAGTGATCAAACGCAACATGGTGCTTTTCATGACATTCGCTTCCTAATCGAGAATGAAACCGAGGGGCCCTTGCAGGGTCTTTTCTTTGACGCCTGCGCCGGCGAGACCGTAGGTCACGAGGATCTTGCCCAAGAGGATCGACTGCAGATCGGACGCGACGACGACCCCTTCGGTCGGATCGCTGAGCTTGCTGTCGTGCGTCGGCTTGACGAGATACGGCGTGACGACGATCACCAGTTCCGTCTCGTTGTTGGCGAAATCGCGGCTGCGGAACAGCTGGCCGAGAACCGGCGTGTCCTTGAGGCCGGGCACGCCCTGCACCGTCTGGCGCATGTCTTCCTGCAGGAGGCCCGCCATGACGAGGCTTCCGCCCGACGGCAGTTCTACGGTCGTGCCTGCGCGGCGCACGGACAATCCGGGGATGGCGAGGTTGCCGGTGGTGATCGGCTGGCCCGTGTTCGGATCGATGGTGACCGCGCCCGGAACGATGAAGGCGTTCTCGGCCGTGATCTCGCTGACCTCGGTTTCGATCTTCAGGCTGATGCGGCCCTTGTCGATGACGAGCGGCGTGAAGCCGAGACCGACGCCGAATTCCTTGAACTCGATCGAGATGCCGGCATCGTCCTGGCCCACGGGGACCGGAAACTCACCGCCCGCGAGGAACTTCGCCGACTCGCCGGAGACGGCGGTCAGGTTGGGTTCCGCCAGCACCTTGACGAGGCCCGTCGATTCCAGCGCCTCGAACGTGACGTCGAGATCGCCCCGATCGTTGGCGCCGATATTGGAGATCGACGATGCGCCGGAGAATCCGCCGGCGGCGCCGACTGCGTTCGACGTCGCCAGCGCGATCGCAGCATTCGACAGCGAGATCGACCCCTCCTGGCTGACGCCGAGCTGCTTGATCATCTGGCGCTGCATCTCGACGACGCGCACCTTCAGCATGACCTGCTCGGGCGCGTTCACGCTGATCAGCGTGAGGACTTTTTCAGGGTCGCCGACGAAGCGTGCGGCGACATCGGCGGCGTTGGCCGCCTGCAGGCTGGTCTGGGCCGTGCCGCGCAGAACGACGTTGTCGTTTACGGCCTCGGCGGTGATGCGCGTATCGGGCATCAGCCGGTTCAAGAGCTCGGTCAGCGCGTCCATGTCCTGTTCGACGCGGATTTCGAGATTGAGGATCTGGCGCCCGTTGGCGTCGAAGAAGAATGCGTTCGTCTGTCCGACCTTGAGGCCGAGCAGGTAGACGCGACGGGGCGTGCGCACCACGGCGTCGACGATCGACGGTTGCGAGACGAGCACGTCCGAGGCCGCCTGCGGCAATTCGACGATCGCCGCCTTGTTGAGAGGCAGCACGATGCTCCGGGAGGCGGCGCTTTCGCCGCCGAAGTCGACGACGGAGCCCCTCGCGGCCGCAGCGGCCGGCTCCGGCGCGGACGCGCCAAGCGCAGCGAGAGCGATCGCGGCCGCCGTTCCGGTGAAAAACCTGTTCATCTCATTCCCCTGCATGCGCTTTCTCATGACCGTCCGTACCGAATGACCGTGACGTCCGAAGATTTCTTGGGCTTCTGCTCGAGAGTCTGTTCCGCCTGGAACACGCTGCGCAGCACCAGGCTGACAGTGCCGCCCGAGCGCGCCGTGATGAAGGACTCCGCGTCCTCCGGCGAGAACTCCAGTGTGATGTTGACGCCTTCGACATAGGCGCCCTCGGTGGTGTCGCTGTAGAGCGCGTTCACCGCGAGCACGCGCACGTTCTCGAAGATCGTCCGCGTTCTCGCGCCGCCCTCGCGCCCGCCGGTGAACAGGACGTCGATGCGGTCGCCCGGGAGAATGAAACCGCCGGACGCCGTTTCCGGCGATACGCGCTGGGTGACGGCGCGCATGCCCGGCGTGATGATCGCCGCCATCAGGCCTGACGATCCGGCGCGCACGATCTTGGCTTCGATGATCGGCTCGCCCTTGACGATCAATGTGCGCGCAACGGCGTCCTTGAGAGATTCCGGCGTCTGTCCGGAGGCTTCCGTCAGAAAGGTTTCGGAGAGCGCCTTCTCGGGCCAGTCGACCCATTTGACGTTCTCCACCACCAGGCGTTCGCCGCGCTGAAAGTCCTGATCGGCGATCAGGACGCGTACGGTCTTTTCTCTCATCGGCTCGACGATCGAGACCGGCGACATGGGCCTGTTGCCCAGCATCAAAAACAGGGCGACGGCTCCAGCGACGAGCGCGACGCCAAGAACTGCGATACGAGTGACGTTCATCGATGACCTGCCTTACTGACCTGACGGAGCGCTTGATCCATTGTGGGAAAAACTTGTCAAAACGGAGTTAACTCATTCCATTAACCGCCGAACGCCAATTGGAAGAGCCGGGTTTGCGGAAAAGTGATGAGTCCGCCGGCGGCAATAGCAACCGCATACGGAATGTCTTTCGGCTTTGAATGCAGCCGCATGACCCACGGCGCCTGAGCGTAAATCGGCAGACTGGGCGTCCGGCGAAAAAGCACCAACCCGACCGCGAGAACGCCGCCGGCGAACGCCATGTTGACGAGGAAGTTCATCAGGGCGGAGACGCCGATCCAGGGCGCGACTGCGGCGAGAAGCTTGGCGTCGCCGCCGCCGACGATCTTGAAGGCGAAAAGACCGAAGCCGAATGCGAGCGCGCCGAGCCCGAGCAAGGCGCCCTCGGCGACGAGCGCGATCGGCGCACGCAGCAGCAGCGCCGAGATGAAGAACGATGCAAAGAGCGCGATGGAGATCCAGTTCGGGATCTTGAACTCGTAGATGTCGTTGGCGGCAGCAATGAGGAGCGCCGCCGGGAACGCCGATAGAGCGACAAGCGCCAGCACCATGACCGCTTCTCCG